>CAZTCX010000146.1:0-9417 GCA_964612515.1 uncultured Lentimicrobiaceae bacterium
TCGGCCAGGTGGTAATAAGCATTTTGCGAAAGCGCATCTTTTGGTCCAACTACCTTTTCAAATTTGGCCACAGCCTCCTGATATTTGCCCGTTTGGTAGAGCGAAAAAGCTATCTGGTATTGCTCTTCGCGCGTCGGCGAGCGACGGATGTTGTCCTGATAGATGCCGAAATATTCGAGCGCTTTTGCATAATTCTTTTTTTGATAAAAAGCTTCGCCTACCACGCGTGCTGCTTCGGCCTGCTGCTTTTTGTCGGCAGCGCTCCGAACTATCTCCGGACCATCGGTGGTTATTGCATCAAAGTCTTTTCGGATGTAATTGATTTGTAATAGATAAAACGGCACTGCTGCGCCTACTTCCGAGTTTTTATCCACTTTACTAAAATACTTTAGCGCCTGGTCGTAATCCTGCTGTAGATAGGCGATCTGCGCGTAATAATAGATAGCACCCTGCTGATAATCGGAAGGCGTATTCAAAATCGGGAAAAGTGCCTCACGGGCTTTCGTATAGTTGTCGGTTTGCAGATAGCTGTAGCCCAATTTGTAAAGAAATTCAGGTTGAATGTCAGGCGTAAGATAATAAGGCTCTACCTTTTCAAACGCTTCGATGGCTTGCTTGTAACGACGGGCATCGTAGGAGATAAAACCAAGATACACCCGTGCCAGGTTGGCTTTGCTATGAGCGTCGTAGCGCAATAAAAAATCCTCAAACTCTTGCCTCGCTTCCGGATGATTGAGCTTGTAGTCAGCCAGCGCAATGTAGTAGGCGGCATCCATGCGCATCAGCGTTTCGGTGGGTGGAAGTGTTTCGGCAAGCGTAAGGAAAACTTCGCGGGCGGCACCGTACTGCTTTTTAGCAATCAGATCGGTGGCGGTGCGATAGGTAGCCTCAGGTGGATCGTAGTAACGGGTTTGCTGGGCTGCGGGCATCAAATACAAAAAAATAAGCAGGAGCAATAATCCTGCTTTTCTCGTCATGCGAATGTTCATACTGGTTTCTGTTCTCGTGATTTCTGTCATCTGGCCTGAAAAAAACTATCATGCAAACGACGCTTTGTGGCACTTATTTTAACATTCGGTGTGACTTCGATTGCTTACAGATTGACTTTGCAACCTAAGGAACGGTAAAACATAATAATGAATGCTTTAAGTTAGTTTTTAAAATAAAGTAACTTTGCCTGAAACTCTACTGCTATGCCAGAATTGATTATCAGATACAATAAGAAGGAAACCTTGCAAGCATTATTAAATCTTGCCAAGACTTTGGATTTTGAGATTGCAAAGCCATTTTCCAATAAAGAAACAAAAGCCACTATCAATGGTGTTACATTGGTTGCTGGTGATGATTCTATTGATCTTAACAACCTCAACGAAGTATTCACCGGAAGAAATATTGATGCTTCAGAACTTAGAAAACAAGCATGGCAAAGAAGCTGATCATTATTGAATATTCCTAATCGGCAGTCACACCGTGAATTCTGCCAAAGCCTGAAACAATTATTCTGAATACTTTAACAACCACCCTGAGCTGTTCGTGGTGTGACTTTCAATTTTACAAATGCTATTTTTTGCCCCGTTGGGCTGTGGTTTGAGAAATATTCCTATTTTCACCCATATTTTTATAAAGCTATTAGTGGTGAGAATCCGGGCTTCTGTTTGTGTTTTTATTATGAAAAGGATGGTTAATTTTAAAAAATCAAATCATCTCATCCTTCTGCTTTTTATTTCCTTACCACTTTGGGTCGGGGCGCAAACAATAAATTCCGACAGTTTGTTGAGCCTGCCCGACGCTGCGCAAGGCTCCGGGCGAATTGAACTGCTTTGCAGTCTGGCCATCGAAAATTTAGATAAAAACCCCCAGATTTCTCTCGTGTATGCGAATGAGGCCGTTCGGCTTGCCGCTGAGAGCGGAAACAAAATTATGATAAGCGATGCGCTGAAAATAAAAGCAGATGCCTTGTATTATCTCGACAGCATCAAACCGGCCACTTTTACGTATCTGCAGGCCCTTGAGGTGGAGGAACTGCTGGAAAATCCAAGGCCGGGAGCAATGATTTATCGTTTTGCCGACGTGGGTTTTTGCTATCAGGATATGGGTTTGTTTGATAAAGCGCTGGATTACTATGAACATGCTTTGGCCATAGCCAGATCGATTGGTGATACTGTGGAAATTGCCACCAATCTGTCGAATATTGCTATTTCCTATAAAATGCTTGGCAAATACGGGGAGGCCATAGAAGCGTTTAATCAGACGCTGGAACTGGATAAGCTGCAGGGTAACGATGCGAATCTGGCCATCGACTACAACAGCATCGGGGCGGTTTATCAGGCCTGGACGAAATATAGCCTGGCGATTGAGTTTTTCGGCAAAGCGCTGGAAATTGATCTTCGCCAGGGCAATCGTCATAAACTTTCCATCCGCTACAGCAACATTGCACAGGTTTATCTGGCATGGGACAGCATTCCCGAGGCTATCAATTATTTTAATAAAGCGCTGGAAATAGACCGTGAGTTGAATGCTGCCGTTAAAATTGCAACACGGCTGCAGGGGCTTGGTTTGAGTTATATGTCGATGGAGGATTACAACAAAGCCATCCAATACCTGACGGAGGCGCAAAAAACTTTTGAAAATTTGCATTACGATTTCAAAACAGCACTTGTATTGGCTGAAATTGGCGAGGCAAATTTGGCGTTGAACAATCTGCAAAAAGCAGAGGATTATTACCAGAAAAGCCTCGCGATGTCGCAGCGGCTTAATCTGAAACCAACCGTTGTGGAAGCAGCCAAAGGACTTTATGAACTTTATAAAAAGCAAGGGAATGATAAAAAATCGCTCACCTATTTCGAAATTTATAAAGCAACCGAAGATTCCATATTTTCAGAGGCCAGCGCCCGACAAATCAACGAGTTTGAAATACGATACGAAACTGAGAAAAAGGAAAGCGCAAACCGTTTGTTGACGAAGGATGTCCAGTTGCTTACTAAAGATATTGAGATAAAAACCAGAACTCAGTGGCTGATGGGAACGTTCATCGTTGCGCTGATCTTTGTTTCGCTGGCGCTGTTTTATGCCTTTCGGTTTAAGAAAATATCGCTGTTACAAAGCAAGGTTTTATTTGAAAAAGAAACGGAACTCAGCAAGCTGAAAATTGACCAGGTCGAAAAGCGGAACCGGCACTTGCAGGAGGTGTTGTTTGCCGAGAAGGAAATCAAGCGCTTGCAGGCAGAAAGCCTTGACCAGAAAAACCAAGAGCTGACATCAGCAGCCATTCTCATTGCCAACAAAAATGAGGTGTTCGACAATCTGGCCAAACTTGCTGATCAGATGAATTGTGAAAATGGGCAGGGACATCCGGAAATAAAAAAAGAGATGCTTCGTGAGATTGAGCGCCAGACCGACATCGAAAACCAGTGGAAGCAATTCAAAGCACATTTCGAAAGTATTCATAAATCTTTCTTTTCCACTTTGCGTGAAAACAACGCAACACTCACGCAACCCGACCTGCAGTTGTGCGCCTACATCAAGCTAAACATGGCCACCAAAGAGATTGCCCGCTTGATGAACATTGCCCCTGAGTCGGTGAACACCCACCGCTACCGCTTGCGCAAAAAGCTGACTTTACCTGCAGAGGAAACGCTGGACAGCTTTATTCACGCTCTTTAAAATATCAAAATTTTAATTTTTCCTGCTTCGTAATCGACATATTTGTTCAATTTTGTCGAATGGCAATCGACAAAATTGTCGATTTTTGTCGATTATCATTCGACACTTTTGCGTAATTTTGTCGATTATGAATTAAAACGAAAGGTAGAAATAGCATGATGCAGTATTATAAAAGGCGGATATTTAATGAGTTAAATCAACAACTGAGCTACAAAGAAATTGTCGTGTTAACGGGAATGCGCAGAACTGGCAAAACGACATTGCTAAAAATGCTTTTTGAAAAAGTTGACTCTGAGAATAAGTTGATGCTTGATATGGAGAACCTCATCAATCAAAAGGTATTTAGTGAAATTGATTTTAATAATGTATGGAATGGTCTTAAAGAAATGGGGCTTAGTCCGGATAAAAAAGCCTGGTTGTTTTTGGACGAAATTCAGGCTATGCCAGAAATCGTTAATGTTATCAAATTCCTTTATGATCATTATGATGTAAAATTTATCCTAACCGGGTCAAGCAGTTTTTATCTTAAAAACCTTTTCCCGGAAAGCCTGTCGGGTCGCAAAATCATGTATGAATTATTTCCGCTTGATTTTGAGGAGTTTTTAATTTTTAAAGGGAAAGAGCGTGAGTTTTCTGAAGATTTCCAAATTAAAAACACCTCTAAAAGCGAGATACGATATGAAAAAACCAAAAATGATTTTGAGGAATTTCTGCATTTTGGTGGCTTCCCGGGTATTGTTCTTACCGAAGATGAAACCAGGAAGAAAGCACTTCTTTCAGATATTTTTACTTCTTATTATGAAAAGGACATCCGGCAAATGGCTGACTTTAAAAATATGGCCGCTTTTCGAAACCTTATGATGCTGCTGATGCAGCGGGTCGGCTCTCTGCTCGATATTACAAAATTGGCCTCGGAGGCTGGCATTTCGCGGGATTCGGTGTACACTTACCTTTCATTTCTTGAAGGGACCTATTTTATTTCACTTGTCAGGCCTTATAGCAAAAATGTGAACCGGGAGGTAAGCGGAAGGCGCAAAGTATTTTTGTGCGACAACGGATTCTTAAATCTTTTCTCGAAAGTATCGCAGGGTAGCTTGCTTGAAAACGCTATGTTCAACAGCCTACGAAAATATGGCGACATCCGTTATTATCAGCGACACAGCGGGGTTGAAATCGATTTTATTTTGGCTGAAAAATCGTTGGCTCTCGAAGTTAAAAACACCGGGACAAGCCATGATTTGCGAAAGCTCGAAAAGCTGTCAGCGGCTATTGGTATGAGCAATCACTATTTGATTACCTACAATTATGCAAATTTGGATGGCGCTATTCCTGCGTCGATGGTTTGATCAAAGAAATTTCCAATCAATCCCTACCAGTTTTTAAATGGATTTTTTGATAGTCGCGCATTGTAATAGCGTGTCTTTCCGGTAACCTCTTTGCCCAGCCAATCTGGCTTTTCGAAAGGATGATCTTCAGAAGGAAGTTCGATTTCAGCTATGATCAGGCCTTTGTTGTCTCCGTGAAATTCGTCCACTTCAAATTTCAAACCGCCGGCCTCGGGAACAATATGTCGCGTTTTGTCGATGATGCCGGGCTCGCAAAGTTCGAGGAGTTCTTTGGCTTCTTCAATCGTGATCTCTTTTTCCCATTCGTAGCGGCTGGCGCCCGATGCGTTGCCAATCCCTTTGATGGTTAAAAAGCCATTGTCGCCCATAATGCGCACCCGCACCATGCGCTCGGCCACAGAGGATAAAAAGCCCTGGGTAATGCGGGTTTTTGTGCTTACGAAAGGATAAAAATCCCCTTTCACCAAAAATTTGCGTTCTATTTCTTGTGCCATGTTGGTTTTTAATTTGCTGGTTTTTTATCAAAAATTCCTGTCGCTCGCTATTGTTCTAAATTCTTTTGTCCAAACCATTGAAATCCTTTATCGATAGTATTTCCCTGCGCTCGTTGTAGATTTTGATGATCAACTCACCGAAGAGCGTGTTGGCCCAGGCAAACCATGAGCGGTTATAGTCGGCAGGATTATCTTTATGGAAAGCCTCGTGCATAAATCCTGTGCCCGCATGGGTTTGCCGGAGCATCGCAATGCATTTTACAATCTCATCATTATCATTGCTGGTCATGGCGCGGAGGATAATGCCCATCGGCCAGATTTTTTCTTTTCCGGTGTGCGGACTTGCCTGCCCTTCGGCAGCACTACCTTTTAAATAATAAGGATTGGAATCGCTTAGCAAAAACCTTCGGGTGTTTTTGTATAAAATATCATCCGGCTTATGTGCGCCCAGATAGGCTAGCGACATGAGCGATGGCACGTTGGCATCATCCATATAAAGACGATTGCCAAAGCCATCCACTTCGTAGGCATATATTTCACCAAAATCCTGGTGCCCGGTAATCGCGTACTTTCTTACGGCTGCCTCAACCTCACTGGCCAAAGCGGCACATTCACCGGCAAAGGATTTCTTATTCAAAACTTCAGTATAAATCTCAGCCAACTGACGCAAAGAGATTACTGCAAAAATATTTGAAGGAATCAAAAAGGGAAAGAGCGTTGCGTCATCGGAAGGTCGAAACATAGAAGCAATCATTCCCACCGGCCTGATGGGTCTGCCGGTGCCGTTAAAAATAGGCGCATCAATCATTTGCGTGGTTTCCCTTACAAAAAAGTAGGGTGAGGTTCCATCTTTGCGTTGCTCGGTTTTAAAAGTTTTTACGATCAGTCGCATGGCCGCATCCCAATCCTTATCAAAAATGGAAGCGTCGCCACTCAATTTGTAATATTCGTGCGACAGCCGAACCATGTAGCACAACGAATCTATTTCCCACTTTCGCTCATGTACGCCGGGTATTGGCGACGGCTTGTCGCTTTTCCAATCTGATTCTTTATCCAAATCTTTATAAAAAGCATTGGCATACGGGTCTTTCAAAACACATTTTACCTGCCGGTTTACCAAGCCTTTGATGAGCAGTCTGAGTTTTTCATCTTTGCCGATCAACGGCATATATGGCCACACCTGAGCCGTGGAATCGCGGAGCCACATTGCGTCGATGTCGCCGGTGATGATAAAAGTATCCGGCTTGCCATCGATGATTTCAAAGTCGATGGTGGTGTCCAAAGTATTTGAGTAGCAATTCTCAAACATCCAGGCGAGTTCTGGATCGCTGATGGCGTCTTTCACCTCAGCCATCAAGCTCTCAGCCGCCTGGCTGGTAAAAGTCCTTGCCGATAATGGCGGCCGGTTGGAAACAAATTTCTCTCCCGGGACTAACACGGAAGCCATCGAATGGAAAGAAGTCATGCTAAGCCCTCCGATGGCCAGGCTGTTTTTAATAATGAAATCGCGTCGGTTCATTTGCTAATCATCGTGAGTTTCATACCAGCTAACTAAATCAAGAATTTAAAAAATCATCTATTGAAACACCGGCTTGTTTCAGAATTGCACCTAATGTACCTTCTGGCATGTCGCCCGAATGATTGGGTATGGTAGTGTATCTGTTTGATTTTGCATTGTGCCATATTTCATGACTCCCTGCCGCCTGACGATAAAAAGTGAAACCATTTCGTTTGAGCTTTGAAATGATATCCCGGTAATTAAAACCCGAAAGCCTTCCCATATTATAAACCAACAATTAGCGGATAATTAAAGCGGTCGCCAAGCCCTGTCAGCTTTTCAGCGATATGATTATTATCCTGCGCTTCGATCAATTTTTTTGCAATGTCTCTTGCTATTTCAAGCGTTTCAGAAATAGTTCTCCCTTGTGCGACAAGTCCTTGAATGCTTTCAGATGTTGCTAAATAGTAACCCTCTGGGAGTTTTTCAATGTGGATATTCAATATTTTTTCCATAAAAGACAAAGTTTAAATTACAAATCTAAAACATTATTCTTACAGTGATTGATTCGGAAATGTGTCTCTTTTATTGATTTTATCCGGTAACTCACCGAAATAATGATATCGTGGAAGAAGCCTTTCTGCAAGTAAAATTCACTTCCTTTCAATACCCTGACGTTTTATAGCACTTGAGCCTCCTCATTTCCAGCCTCTTTGGTTTTGTCTATTGTTTGTCTATTGCCAAAATTTGGTTAAAGCTGAACCCTATTCTACTTTTACCAGCACAAATAAAAAAGCACCCGATTATGAAACACATTCAAATAATTATTTCGGGAAATGTCGAAGATACCGGCTTTCGGTTTTACGCGCTGCGGGGTGCCAGAATGTTGGGAATCTTAGGGTGCGTGTTGCTCAGAAAGGGACACTTGGTGGTGGAGGCAGAAGGGGAGGAGAGCCGCCTTGATGCATTTATAGAATGGTGCAACAAAGGGCCTGAAAGCGCCACAGTCAGCTCGCTCGTTACGCAAGAAAAACCTGTTTTTGGATACGATGATTTTAAAATTCTCTAACCTAACACTTAATATTATGAAAAACCTTTTCACATCATTCGCAATGGTTCTGATACTGATGGTATCGGGAACCGTGTTTTCGCAAACGAAAACCTGGACAGGTGCTACCAGCACCGCTTGGAGCACCACAACCAACTGGTCGCCATCCGGCGTACCGGCAGTCAGTGACAATGTGACCATTCCGTCGGCACCGGCCAACCAGCCATTAATTAACGGCACTACTACAGCGGTGTGCAACAGCCTGACGGTAAACTCAGGAGCAACGCTCACCATCAACGGCACCGCTTCGGCTAATGCACAGCTTTCGGTAGCGGGTACTGCAACTTGTAATGGTGCTTTGAGCATTGGAGGATACATTACAAAAACCGGAAAACTAATTACCGGCAATATCGTCTGGAATTCGACCTCTTCCATCAGCCCCTATTATGGCGGCAGAATAGAGGTAAGCGGTAACTGGACTTTTGCCAGCGGCTCATCTATCGTCATGGGTCTCTGCTCGGTTACGTTTACCGGTACGGGCACTTCCAACATTTACAATTACAGTGCAAACAGCAAATTCGGCTCACTAACCCTTGCGAAAACCTCTACTGCCGATACTTACATTGCCGCCGTATCCAATGCAACAATGCAAACCGAAAGCCTCACCATCAATGCCAACAACACCCTTAGGGGAGCTGCAAACATTACCACCATTCTGACGGGAAGCCTTGTCAATTCAGGGAATATTTCGATGAGTCAAGGGACTCTCAGCTTTGAAAAAACTTCAGGAACTCAAATTGTTCAGTTAAATACCAACGACACCTTCAACTCTATTAACATCAATACGGGGGGAACTGTCGAAGTATCCAGCAGCCCTAACTATTTAATACAATTGAAAGGCTCAATGACCATACAATCCGGGATATTTAATCCGGGTAGTGCCAACATTTCTATTTGGGGCAATTGGACAAATAATGTTGGCCCCGCTGGCTTTGTTGAAGGAACGGGCGTGGTTGGGTTTAATGGTGGCAGTTACCACCAATATTGTTCTAACGAAAATTTTTATAAGATCGAGTTGAATAAAACCCTTGGTGGTTCGCTACGAATGAATGGCACCACGGTTACGTGCGCTCAATACTACTGGGCAGCAGGCGCGGTAGATGTCTTGGATGGGGGAACCTTTACTGCTAATGATCTGACAAATGACGCAATCGTGGGTAGTTTTTATTGCAATTCTGGATGTACGATCAACCTCACCAATTATGGTGGCAATATCGACCTGCGGGGGAATCTTTATATTTATTACGGAACGGTTAATGTTTATGGAGGTATAAATCCAAGCTGGTGGCCGTACCAGGGAAATGCATC
>CAZTCX010000147.1:0-9401 GCA_964612515.1 uncultured Lentimicrobiaceae bacterium
ACATCAAACCTACCAAATCGGCTATTTGCGCAGTGATGCTTTACGATGCTAAACTTTCGCAGGATATGGCTTCCAAGCTGCTCAAAGAAGGCATTTATGTTATCGGATTCTACTACCCGGTGGTAGCCAAAGGTCAGGCGCGCATCCGTGTGCAGATCTCCGCAGCGCACGAACACGCACACCTCGACAAAGCCATCAACGCTTTTATAAAAGTAGGCAAAGAGCTTGGCGTGATTAAATAGATTAATGCTGATTCTTAATCGCCAAAAGCGAAAAAGATTTCCGTAAAAAAAGGGCAGGTCGTAAAGACTTGCCCTTTTTGTTTTTATAGATTAGTAATCTAACTTCCTGTGAATATCGCGGCTGGAACAAATTGTTCCAGATTTCATTACAGAAGTCTCCACAAACTCAAAGCCCTGTGCTTTTGGTAATAATTATCTTTGCAACGATAAAACACATTTGGCTCAAGGGGGAGTACCACAATGAGAGGATCAAAGCAGCTTTTTTTATTTATACTTATCGTCAGCCTGGCTCCAACAGCTTTCGCACAGCAAAAGAGTGAGGCGAAGCCTGCAGCAATTGCCCAAATAGACCAGCTACTGCGTAAAATAGATACCCTTCATACGAGTCATACCGATTCTGCCTTACAGCTTGCAATCAATACACTGGAGCTTTCGCAAAAAAATAATTATCAGCATGGTGAGGTAGCGGCCATGAACTTTCTGGCCGATATATACTGGGAAAAAACCGATCTGAAAACCGCACTCGACTATGCCGATAAGGCAAAAGCAACCGCGCTGAAACTGAATGATAAGAAAGCCTATGCCGACGCCTTGCTGATCATCGGGAAGATTTATACCGATCTGGGCGATTACAAAAAGAGCGCCGATCTGAACTACGAGGCTCTGCGTATTTTTGATAAACTCAACGACCAGGAAGGAACCAGCCGCGCGCTCAACAGGATTGGATATGTATATTTTGAGCAAGGCAACTTCCCGAAAGCACTCGAATATTGCACGCAGTCGCTGGAAATTGCCCGCGAAATAGACGACCAGGTGGGCATTGCGCGTGGGCTTAATAATATTGCTGCCTGCTACGGCGTAATGGGTAATCTGGAGCAATGTGAGTATTACATCCGTCAGGCTTTGGCTATCAGCAGCCGGCTGGGACAAAAACTAATGACGGGCATCAAAATCCTCAACCTCGGGCTTCTCCTACAGGATTCTAAAAAGTACGACAGTGCCTATATTTATTTGCAGAAAGCGGCGACCATTTTCACCGATCAAAACAACATTCCTAAACTTACCAGCACGTATCTGAGCCTGTCGGAGTATTTCAAAGTCCAAAAGGAATTTCAAAAGGCCCATGATTATGCAAATATGGCCTGGGATGAAGGTGTAAGGCACAAACTAAAAAAAACAAAATACGACGCCGCAGAGCAATTACACAAAATCTACCTCTTGCAGGACGATCTCGTTAACGCATACAAATACAGCACGCTGCAGTATCAGATGAAAGATAGCCTGGAAGGTGAGCGCAGCATGACGCGCCTCTCGCAGTTGGAGATGATGTATGATTTCGAAAAACAACAAACTACCGAAAAGCTTTCACAGCAGTCGCGTGAATTTACCTTTATCCTGTTGCTTACCTTGCTAATTTCCTTGTCAGGATTGGCAATAGTTGTGATTGTTGCCCGCCATCGTATCCGCGCCAAAAATGCCATCATTTTGCAAAAGCAACTCGAAAATGATATCGATAGCAAAAATAAGGAACTTACCACTAATGTGATGGCGCTAATGCGCAAAAACGAAACACTCTCCGAAATGGCCGGGAAACTTATGGAGATTCGCGATGAGGCGGTGAAAGAAGAGACAAAATTTGCAATCAAAAAAATTGCCAGCGACTTGCAAAAAACCACCGACGACGAGATATGGAAGGAGTTTGAAGTTCGCTTCATGCAGGTGCATCATGATTTCTACCAAAAGCTCATCAGTAGGTTTCCCACGCTTTCGCCCACCGAGCAACGTCTTTGCGCCTTCCTGCGGCTTAATATGACCAGCAAAGAAATTTCGGAGCTTACCGGCCAGCGCACCGGAACACTGGAAATAGCCCGTTCGCGCTTACGCAAAAAATTGGGCATTGCCAATACCCACACCAATCTGGTGACCTTCCTCTCACAGATTTAACTTCATGAGCTCACTTTGCAGCAGGTAATTTCCAATTTTAGGTAAAAACTATGCGTGTTTTTCAAAGCACGCAACGGAGATGACCGAAGCTTTGCGCCCAGCTACCAGCTCCTTGCGCCACGCGCTTCGTACTCTACGCCAAGCGCTTTATTCATCAGCCTTTGGCAGCACCATACAGGAATTGTATAGGTGGCGTCAGCAGGCAATACAGGTTTTGTATGGGTGAAAAATTTGCTCACGTGGCGGTTCTTACAAAACTTTGCAGCCAACAACTTAATCGGATCATGGCCAAAGAAATTAAACGAAAAAAAAGTAATCAGAAAACCACCGATGACACGGATGAGTTAGCACGCTTCCGCAAAAAAAAACAAATACAAAATAATGCGCTAAAAAAGATACTCGAGAAATTGGATCAGCCCGACAGGGCAAAAACTTAATAATCATTATCAAACTATTTATTCATTAAACTTTATCAAAACATGCGAAAATTTACTTTAAATGTGTGGATGGGAATGCTGTTCCTATTCATTTCGACAACCGCCTTTGCGCAGATCAAAATGCACCAACCTCCGCAACAGCAGGTTTGCTATTCTTCCGATTACCAGGCAACACCGCTACGGAGTGTTACCTCTTTTTTTACCGAAGATTTTAGCAGCGGCACTTTCCCGCCTACCGGCTGGAGCATTGTAGGGCTCGGCCAAACCAACTGGTCAGCCGTGGCTACCAACTTCGCCGGTGGCGAAGCCCCTGAAGCCAGATTAAGCTGGTCGCCACAGTTTAACGGCACCAGTAAGTTACTTTCCGGACCTATTGCCACTTCCGGCTACAACGCATTGGTGCTCGATCTAAAACATTATGTGGACGATTATGGCGGAGGTTACAATCTGCTGATCGAAACCACAAGCAACGGTACCACCTGGAACGAAGTATGGTCAACAGCAGTTAATGGAGCAATTGGACCTGAAAGCCTCGTGGTTCTAATCGATAACAGCGATGTTGGCTCCGATAATTTTCAACTCGCCATGACTTTTAATGGTGATTCATACCAAATTAATTATTGGTACATCGACGACATTATGCTCTCGGAAGCCCTCAGCGCTGATGCCGCCGTTACTGCCATAAATATGCCCTGGCTCATGGCTACTGGCACCAACGTGGTTCCTGCAGCTATGGTGATGAATATGGGAACGTCGCCGGCTACCTTCGACGTAAGTTTCGAAATACTCAACTCAGGCACCGCAATTTATTCCGAAACCACCACCATTACATCACTTGGAGCTTTCACTTCAACAGAAGTTACCTTCCCTGCATGGGTTGCCGTTTCAGGCAATTTTGTTGTAGAAGTAACGGCTGAATTATCTGGCGATTTGAATCCCGAAAACGATATGATGAGCATGGACCTTCAGGTGGTGGATGGACTTGTTGCTAAAAAACCTCTTTACGAAGAATTTACCAGCTCTACGTGCGGGCCATGTGTGTCGGCTAATATTGCTATTGCCGCAGTTTTGGATGCCAATCCCGACGAATACACGCTGATAAAATACCAGATGAGCTGGCCGGGCAGTGGCGATCCTTATTACACTGCCGAGGGAGGCGTACGGAAAAATTATTATGGTTGCTCCTGGGTGCCCGATCTTTATATCAACTCCTTCCAGCTCGACCCGGCCGGCAGCCTTACGCAGACAATCTTTGACCAATATGCCACAGCACTTAGCGGAATAGAAATTAATATTAGCACAGCAACCATCGACGAGAATAATGTGATAACCATAGAAGCTGAAATCAACCCGCTCACCGAATATGCCGCCGGACTGAAAGCACATATCGTTGTGATCGAAAAACTTACCGTTGGCAATGCAGGTGGCAATGGCGAAACCGAATGGCACAATGTGATGATGAAAATGCTGCCCGATGCTTCAGGAACCACCCTACAGGCTTTGGCTACCGGCGTTTCCGTTTCGCTGAGCCAATCCTTCGACATGGACGAAACCAACATGGAAACGCCCAACGATTTGGCTGTGGTAATTTTCGTTCAGGACGACAGCGATAAAGCCGTTCATCAATCGGCTGTGGCCGATGTTAACGGTTCTTTCAATGCGTACAACGTAACCTACACCGTCAACGACGAAATGGGTGCACCTATCGCCGGTGCCGACATACAGATGGAAGGCAACGGCCTAAAAACTACCGACGACATGGGTCATGCAACCTATACGGGCGTTTTCCCGGGCAGCTACACTTACGATGTAGAAGCTGCTGGTTTCTTCCCCACTTCGGGCAGCGTCAGTGTTGTCGATCAGGATGTATCGGAAACTGTTGTATTGGAAGCACCGGATTATTATTGGTTTGAGATGTTCGACGCCGAAATTCCGGCTGATTTTACCGTCTATGCCACAAACCCTGATTTCCTCTATTGGTATGGTGGACATGTGATTCTTTTCCGGCAGAGCAATACATCCAACCCGCTAATGCTCGTAACACCCGTGATTGATATCACCCCGGCGGATAAGATTTATTTCGATGCTGGTGTACAATACGGTGATCCGGATTTGGTATTTGGTACTATTACCGATCCTACCGACCCTGAAACTTTCACTGCTCTTGAAACCTACACTCCGGGCGCGGAGATGAATACCTACGAATACGACCTTACCAGCCTGCCACGGGGAAACGTGTATTTTGCCTGGAAGCTGACGATAACCGACTTTTCATATTTTAATTTTGATAATATCATCATTACCGCTGGTGGCACACCTCCTCCTCCCGCAGGCAGTTGCGAAGACTTCGATGAGCTTACCGTGGGTGGACGAGTAGCTCAGCAACTCGGCGGCAACTGGACTACCTGGAGTAACGCTCCCGGAACTGCCGAAGACGCACTCGTCTCCGACATGTATTCCATCAGCCCCTCCAACGCAATGCTTGTTGAAGGCACCACCGACCTGGTACATCTCATCACCGGCGAAAATATAACCTCCGGCGTATGGAGCTATAGCATAAATATCTTTGTTCCCGAAGGAAAAACCGGCTATTGGAACCTGCAAAAAGATGTTGTTCCTGGCGTCGAATGGGGCTTTCAGGCAATGTTTGAAGACAACATGACTGTGATTGTTGATGGTGGTGCCGCATCTGCTTTGGTTCTGCCATATCAATATAACACCTGGTACAACCATCAGATGATTGTTGATCTGGACAACGACTGGTGTCAGTTTTATGTAGATGGAAATCTGGAACTTGAATATCAATGGACATTGGGAACTTTTGGAGTCGCGGGAGCACTTACGTTGGCAGGTTCTAACATCTTTGCCAATCCCGGCGCTACCGGAGTTCCTCCCGGAGCTTTCTTTGACGACATTTGTTTCTCGGAAGTTGGCGATGCCGATTGCGATGATTTTGATGCTTTGACTGTGGGTGGATATGTTGCTGAACAGCTTGGCGGAATGTGGACTACCTGGAGCAACGCTCCTGGTGGCACTGAAGATGCTATTGTCGTCGATTTTGGGAATAACCCGGGCAACTCCTTCGTGATCAATGCTAACACAATCGACCTGATTCGTAAATTCGACGAGGCGCCCATCGAAACCGGACAATGGCTTTATTCAAATTATATCTACATTCCCGCCGGAAGTTCGGGCTATTTCAACGTACAATCCGATCCTACACCTGGTGTAGAGTGGGTTATCGAACTCTACTTTAACGATGGAGGAACCGGAGTATTTGCTGGCGGAAACACCGAAACCTTTACCTATACGCAAGACACCTGGATTTTTGTTGAAATCAATTTCGACCTCGATTCTGATCTGGCACAGGTATTTTTCGATGGTGAGTTGATAATTGAGTTTGCAAACGCGTTTGCCATTGGTGGCATCGACTATTATGGAGCGAATACTGGTGGAATTCCGGGAGCTTACTTTGACGATGTTTGCTTTGGGCCGGGAATGATTATCACAGGCATAAATGACATCCAACCTACCGCTGCCAGGATTTATCCTAATCCAGCTACTGACATAGTTTACTTCAGTTCCGATAAACAGATAATCTCTGTGCAGGTATTCAACTATGCCGGCACCATGATTACCAGCTCATTAGTCAATAGTGAAACCGGACAGATCAATACACAAAAATTTGCTCCGGGTCTTTACATCTTCCGCATCCAAACTGCCGAGGGCTTTACCACCCAACGCATCGTGAAGCAATAACTTTTTTCGCTTATGTTTTTTGAAATTGGCTGCCTGTAATGGGCAGCCTTTTTTGCTTCGGCGAATCAAGCCACATAAAGGCAACCAATGGATGAAAGAAAATATTTGAAAATAAGTTTTTGAAAAAGCAAAAAAGTACTACTTTTGCATTTCCTTTTTAGGAAAGATTGCCTGATGGTGTAATTGGCAACACGTCTGATTTTGGTTCAGAAGAGTCCAGGTTCGAGCCCTGGTCGGGCAACCAAAAAAGTGAAATTAAAAGCTCTGCCTTGTGCAGGGCTTTTTCATTTGTAGGAATCCGCTAATTGAATCAACAGGAGAAACCGCGATTTCACTCGAATTGGCAAAGAATCCACCAATTTAAGCGAATGATGCTAATTGACATGAAAGCAATATTCGTTATCAATAGCGAAAAAGCAATACTTTTGTTCTGATTCAAAATCATTAAAACTATGGAAGCAATTTTTAAACTAAACGTTAACCAGATTGACCGGGCATTCGTTGATGCGATCAAAAAAATGTTTAATGAGAAGGATGTGATTATACGAATCAGCACTCCTCAGGACGAAACGGATTACCTTCTTTCGAGTGAAGCAAATGAAAAGCATATCCTTGAAAATATGGTTGCCGAACCTACAATGCACTTTAGTGCTGAAGAATTCAGAAAATATGTTGATAAACCTCTGAAATCATAATGAGGGATATTATTTTCAGAGGTAGTGCTTTTGATGATTTTAATGACTGGAGCAGAACGGATAAGAATACTTTTAGTAGATTGGTAAAGCTAATTGAGGAAGCCAGGCGTAATCCATTTGATGGAATCGGAAAACCTGAGCCTCTTAAGCATCAACTTGCAGGTTGTTGGTCAAGAAGAATCAATGAGCAGCACCGGCTGGTTTACATCGTTACGGATTTTACCATTGAAATTATTTCCTGCAAATTTCACTATAAATAGTTTTTAAAATGTCTCACAGAAATTACCGAACGGTTTAAGAATCGACGGATTAGCGGACTATTAAAATTTTATGAATGAGTAATCTCTACTTTATCATAAAACCCTCGTAATCACCTATCGGAATTTCCTGCACCTGCACCTTATCAACCCGCGCCCACAAAGAACCCTGGTGGCACCATAGGATAAATCTTTCGATTGCTTCTGCCGATCCCTGCGCTTCCACATACACCGAACCATTGGGGCGGTTGCGAACGAAGCCGGTGAGTTCCATCTCCTGTGCCTGTTTTTGGGTATGAAAACGGAAACCTACATTTTGCACTCTTCCAGTGATGGTGATAGCAACAGCTTTTTCGTTCATAATTTTTATATCGAAAGACGTTTGATCACCAGTGATTCGATGTGTGCATAGAGTTTTTGTGGGCTAAAACTGCGCCACTCCAATGTATTAAGCTGACCGCCCATTGCCAGGTAATAATCTATGCGTGCTGCCGCAAACTCGTTCACCACATGCGCTCGGAAGTTGAGCGCTACGATCCATCCATCCTCCACTTCGTCAAACCATTCCTGGTAATAGTCATCTTCCGCCGAATGGAAATTCATCACATTTTCACCAATCAGAATAAATTTATTGATGCCGACTTCGATCAACGGCTCCACGATGTTACGCTTCAAATACATGATGTCGTTGTGCAGGCAGTCGTTCCACTCTCCCATCATTTCGATGATGGCGTAGCCATCGCGATAATTGGCATACAAAATTTTGATGTAAAGCGTCGAAGAGCCAATCTCGTCCCATTGCGGATGGATGTAGTAATTGTAAACGGCATGCGAAAATTCAAACTCGCTGTATTCCCGGTTGTAAAACGGCGACCGCTCGTCCTCTTCGGCAGCGTAATAATGACGCCATGAATAGTAAGGTTCGATCTCGTGCATAATTTCAAAAAGTGCTTTTGTTTTAAGGTGAGGCCGAAATGAGAAAATCAACATGATGCTGGCAAACGGGCAAAAAAGGTCCTGTCTTAAAAAAAACAGCCTACGCGTTGCCTTTGTAAAATTTCACGTTGATTTTTTCGTGCGTTACCAAGCCTTGTTTAACGGTTTGCTGAATAAACGGCATGAGTTTGTCGATATTCTCCACGGTGTCGATAACTTCTATTACTACGGGCAGATCTTCGCTAAGGCGCAATACATGCGTGGTATGTATGTGGCTGTTGGCGCCAAAGCCCATTACGCCATGGAAAACTGTTGCTCCGGCCAGTTTTAGTTCACGCGCTTTGAGCACGATTGCTTCGTAGAGGTTTTTACCTTCCCATACGTCGGATTCGCCGATGTAAATGCGGAGCTTGATTCCGTTGGTGTTTTCATCCATCATCTTATCCTATTTTATAATTAACAATAAAACGCGACAAAACATAGCCTGCAAACACCAGTAAAATGCCAAAGAAGTTGCTGATGAAAACGTTGGCCAGCGCATATTTGATATTGCCGTCGCGAAACATTTGTAGGCTCTCGAATGCGAAGGTAGAAAAGGTGGTGAAGCTGCCAAAGACGCCGATGAACAGGAAGTAACGGACGCCCTGCGTGATATTTTCGCGACCGAGCAGTCCCCAGAAAAACCCGATGAGCAGCGAGCCAGCCAGATTTACCACCAGCGTACCCCACGGAAAAACGCCGCCGTAAATTTTGTGCGGCAATCCTGAAACCCAGTAGCGCAGCAGTGTTCCGCTGGCGCCTCCAATCATTAGATAAAGTATTTTGAGCATAAGTAAGTTTTATCTTTTCCCGGGGATTGACGTTTTTACAAATCAAAGAAAAAAAGTACATGTTCCCGCTCGTAATTGAGATAATAGGTAAATACTATGATTTTGTCGGCGGTGTTGTTTGTAGTCATTCTCACATATTCTCTGGCATTGGGTACATGTATCTGATTCTCTTTCAAAAAGCTACGTGCATTCATCACGTAAATTTCGTTGTTAAAACCACTGCCACCTAACATGTAATTTCCATCCGGTGAAAACGCCGCAAATATTGGAGCAAACCCCATATTAAACTCCCCAAGGATAT
>CAZTCX010000148.1:0-9345 GCA_964612515.1 uncultured Lentimicrobiaceae bacterium
TGGGGTTGATGTCCTGCCCGGGCAGGTACGAGCCTTTCAGCGTATTGCGCGACGGGAAGCCTCCCCCCAGGTCGATGTATTTTATCTGATGATTGTATTTCTTTTGAATGCCCAGGGCCAGATCGCTCAGCTTGGTGGCGGCGATGCCATAAGCCTTGGTGCTAAGCATAAAAGTGCCGATGTGGCAATGCAGCCCTACCAGCTCCATCTTGCCCGAAGCCATAATTTTGTTGAGGGCGTCCCAGGCCTGGCCGTTTTCGTAATTGAAACCAAAGCGGTCCCACATGGGATAAATGCCCGTATCCATGTTTACACGGATGGCTACGCGCGGTTTTTTATCAAGCTCCTCAGTAAGGTTTACAATGGTGTAAAGCTCGTCGAGGTGATCGATGTGGATAAGTGATTCGTTTTGGATTGCTTTCTTCAGATCGGCCTCCGTTTTGTCGGGGCCGTTGAAGATAATGCGGCTGCCCGGCACACCATTGCGCAAAGCTTTGTCGTATTCAAAACCCGAAACCACTTCGGCCCACGAGTCTTCCTGGTGATAGATTTTGCATACCGCATTCAGATAGTTGGTCTTGTACGACCAGGCAAACTGCACGCGCGGGTAGCGGTTTTTGAAAGCCTTCAGCGCACGGCGGTAAGTGTTGCGGATGGTGCTTTCGGAGAGCACAAAGAGTGGCGAGCCGTATTTTTCGATCAGATCGTGTACCTTCACGCCGTCGATGCTCGTTTTGGGAAAGTTCTCGGGTTTCATCCCAAACTTGTTGGGCATGTCGTTTTCTACTCTTTTTATCAGCGGTCGTTCGTATCGTTGCTTTTCCATTGTTGTTTTATATTTTTTGATTTCTTTATTAATAACTAAAGTTCTCCTGTGGTAGAGATGGTTTGAAATTCCTCCATGTCCACGATCATATCCCAGGCATAGCGGATAAACATTTTACCTACGGCATATTCGCCCAAAGGCTCCACCTTTTGTCCCATTGCCAGCTTCACCAGCGCTTCGGGAATATTGTGCCCTACGCCCACAGCCAGATAAATCCAGGCAGGGATGCGCGGGTTGATCTCGAGCACATAAAACTCGTTGTCCTTATTTTTCATCAGCTCCAGCTCAAAGCCACCTTTCCACTTGGTGCCGCTGATAAACTTGTCGGTAAGCTCGAGCATGCGTTTGTCGGAGATGGAGATGCCGCCCCAGGCTTTGCCCTTGTCGGTGATGTATTGCTTGCGCATGGGCACAGCCGAAATGGTACGTCCGGTGCCATCGCCCAACCCGGTGACGTTGAATTCGGTGCCGTGCACAAACTCCTGAATGATCACCGGCAATCCCCACTTGGCGGTGATGCGATTAAAAAATGTTTTTACCTGATCCTGGTTGTAAGCCACGTATGCATCGTAGTAGCGGCCTTTGACCAGCAGCGGATAATCGAACTCGCTGCTAAGTTTGTAAATCTCGCTGATGTCGTTTATCACTTTGCTTTTGGGAACCAGCAGGCCATATTTCTCACCAAACTCCGGCAGGTTGGTTTTGTGACGTTCTTCGAATTGCTCCATCGTGGGCAGGCACATGTGAATGCCACGCTCTTTGAGTTGTGCTTCGAGGCGGATGTAGGGATAAAGTTCGGCGTCGAAGTTGGGGATGATCACGTCGAGTTTCTCCTGCGCATGGATGTAGTCGAGGCGCTGCAGGATGGTGTCGATGCCTGAAGAAGGATAGGGAACCTGGTAGGTTTTGTCCACCAGATCGTGCATATAGAGGCCGGGCTCCAGCGACTCGTAAGCCAGCCCGATGATGCGCACGTCGAAGCTTTCGGCCTCACGCAACGCACGTATCACCGCCACGCCCGGTCCGGGGCTGTCGATGGCGTTGAGTGCCGATACAGCTATTGTTAGTCTGGGTTTTTTATTCATTGTCTGCTATCGAGAAGTTCCTTAATAAACCAATAAAATCCTCTGCATCCTTTTCGAGCGTCTGGACATCAGTGGCATATCGTGCGTGCAGATCAGCCGTGATCGCATCTACATTTTTGCCCTCTTTGAGCAGCTTTATTATTTCCACCCCGATGGGATTTACCGTAAAAGATTCGCCGGTGTCGGGATTGAAAATAAATCCCGAATCGCTTACGGCGACATTATTTTTAATCTTTATCATGATGCGTATGTTTTGATGTTTTTTTAAAATCTAAAAATTAAGAAATTCCAAATGACAAATAAAAGAGGAAATGAAAATGATTGTTGTGGGAGAACAGTCTGCAACATTTCACTAACCCTACCCTTGAGGGTGGGGATCAGATAAGCATGACAGGAACCTCCGGGCTTTAGCCCGCAATACGCTTACATCACTATCTTTCCATAAACTCATTATAATTTTCTATTTGTTTGGGCTAAAGCCCACTGATCTTCTTTGTCTTTTGTATCCCCGGCCTGAAGGCCGCGGTTAGTGATCCTCTCTCACCAAAGTTTTATATCAGTGCTTTTGTGTTTTGATATTTGAAACCCCCTGCATTTATTTCACCACCAGCTTCTTTGCAGGTGTATTGTATCCTTCAGCAACGATGCTATAGAAATAAATTCCGGAAGGCAATTGTGCCGTGTTAATCTGCACGTGGTTGGCAGCGGCATTCACCGGCAGTTCCTTAATCACCCTTCCTGCTTCGTCCTGTAGTTTTAAAATAGCGCTATTGATGCCGTCGGGCAGGTTGCAGGGAACGATGGCATAATCGCTGGCCGGGTTGGGAAATGCTTCGGCAAAAGACTGCCCCAGCGGCTGGTGCTCTCCCACCGAAACATAGCTGCCCGGAAGATCGTATAAGTTGGTTTGCACCGTGTAGGGATAAACTGAATAGTCGTAAATGTAAGCAATCATCTTCACGCCCGGCTCGCCGAGATCGTAAACATAGACATACTGTGCTCCGGGAATTGTTAGCAAAGGAGTTCCCGTTTCGGTAGCAATTTTGGCGGTGTAGGTGTAATACTGGTTTACCTCGTCGTAGGTGTAATAAATATAGCACAGTGCCACTTCGCTGCCGGTGGTGTACAATCCTTCCGCCGGGTAGCGGATGTCGAAAAGGTAATGATTGGCAGGCACAGACAGGTTGATGGTTTTCCAAAGGCTCTGGTCCAGATTATAGATGCGTGCCTGGTTGGCGATTACATCCATCACATAAAACTTGGTTCCGGAGTTGGCAAGCCACACATAGGTTCCCGAATGGTTGTATTGGCCGGCAGGCGTTATCTGCGAAAACAAAGGCTGCATGGCCATTAGTATTACAAAAGTAAAGAGGAGTTTTTTCATTTTTGATTTCTAATAAATTCTAAAAAAGGTTGAATTAAGTTACCAAACATAAATGCCCGATGAGCCGAAAAAGTGTATGGTTTTCTGTTGATTTTGTATAAGATTTACGCTTGTAGCATTTCCTTTTCTTATTCTCCCGTGTGCTGCTGCTGTGCATCTACCCAATATCCGCCTTTGGTAACAACGAGCGCATTGGCAGGCAGAGGCTGTTGTAGCTTAACGCTAACAAAGCCGTCTTCGGCGTATCCGGTGGTGATGGCAGCGCGGTCGAAAAACATCTGATCGCTGCCCTCTGGAGTGGTGGTGAAGAAGATGTAAGGATTATCGCTGCCACTGTTCATAATGGCACTTTCGGGCAGTGCATCGAAAAGCTCTTCGCCAGTGTGTATTTCGGAGGCTACAAACATACCCGGCAAAAGGCTTTCGTTACTGTTTTCGAAACTTGCCCTCACCAGCACCACACGCCCGGCCTGCTGCACGGATGCGCCACGCGAAATAACCACTGCCTCATGTTTGGTAGTATCTACGTTGGATAAAATGAATGTCACCCGCTGCCCTTCTTTTATTTTCATAATGTCTTTTTCAAAAACCTCCAGCTCTACCAGCAGCTTCTTGCGGCACGACACCTCAAAGAGCTGTTCATTTTCAGTCACATTCTTCCCGATGCTGGCCATGATGTCGTTTACGACGCCTTGGATGGGCGATACTACCGGAACACGGCTATAAATATTGTCGGCAGTAATGGTTTTGGCATCCAGACCCATCTGCCCCAAAATAATCGCCAGTGCACGTGCGTGGCCTTTGGTAGTTTCATAATCCGTTTGCGTTTGCAGAAACTTCTTTTCAGAGCTTACTTTTTCGTCGTAGAGCTTTCGTTGCCGCTCGTATTCATTTTCGAGAAATCGCAATTGCTGCTGACTGACGAGATATTCCTGCTGAAGATTGATCAGGTCGGGATGGGAAAGATAACAAAGTGGCTGGCCTTTGTTGACGATTTGGCCGAGCGTAACTTCTATGGAAGTAACAATGCCGCCTCTTATCGGGCTTACCAACGCATCGGCTTCCGGAGGCAGCGCCAATACGCCGCGAGCATTCACATCGCCGGAGAGCAAAACCTCTTCAATCGAACCAAATTCAAAACCCGCCAGCTCCATCTGCTGCCGCGTGAGCATTGTTTTACCATCGTTGCTCTCTGGCGCGTTATTTTCGGTGGGTTCCGGCTCCGACCGGCAGCCGGCCATCAGCAACAACAGCATAAACAGAAGAATCGAATGGTTCTTTTTTATTAATAAAAAAAACTGCCGGCTGCTTATTTTTATAAAAATAGATTGTGGACTCATGATTTAGTTGTTGTTGGCGTTGATGATTTCTTCAAGTTGGATGATGGTGAGGTTGTAATTGGCAAGCATCTCCAGATAATCGTATTTGATTTGGTAAGCGTGTGAGATGCTCATCACAAATTCAAAATAGGTCACTTCGCCGGCCATCAGGCTGATTTGGCTGTCGATGAGGATCTGGTCAGCTTTTTCAAGAGCTTGTGCTTCGAATTTGTCCACCATCTGCTGCGCAAGCATCAGTTGGTTGGCCAGCCGACGTAGCTCACTGTTGAGGCGTGTCCGCTGAAAATCGAGTTCTGCCGTCACCTGCTGTTGTTGTAATTTGGCTACCTGAACCTGCGCCTGCTGCGGCCAGAACCAAAGCGGCACGCTCACGCCAAACTGCCAGCCATCGAAACCAGTGGCTTCGTCGATGGTTTGGTTGAAATATCCCACGTTGAAAGCTGGAAAATATTTGTTGCGCTCCACGGCAAGTGCCGCATCCATCAGGTTGCTTTTGGTTTGTAAATAGGCAAGCGAAGGCGTGCTGTTTTCGGTAAGTTCGACAGGTAAAGCCGGCGCCGGCAGCTTTAGCATTTGTTGTCCGGGCACATAGCTTCCGCTGATTCCCAACAAACTTTTGAGTGTTTGCTCGTGTTCGTTTTGCGCCATCAGGTTGGTGTACATCTTATTTTCGATGGCCAACGCCTGCGTTTCGGCCACTGATTGTGTGAGCAATGGTACTTCCCCGGTTTGATAACGCAGTTGCACTGCCCGGGTAAAATCCCTGTAAATGCTGTCTTCCTGCCGCGCTAATTGGTATTTGGCGTAAGCCGACATCCACTGGATGTACAAGGTTTTTATCTGTCGTAAAATGGCAGCCTCCGTCATCACAAATTCGCTTTGGCGCATCAGCAGGTTGCGTTTTTGCAGTTTTCCGCGGGTGGTATAAACGGTAGGGAAAGCTACCGACTGGCTGATGCTAAGATTCCGGTCACTGAGCGCCGAGTTGATCTGTCCCCATTCGTAAGTAGCTTCGGGACCCGGCAAATCAAAGGCAGTCTTGCGCAACTTGTCGGCAATCTCCACATTGATACGCGCATTTTTAAGTTCATAATTATTTTCGACGGCCATCTGCAGCGCCTGTTGCAGCGAAAGGGTTTGCGGGCGATCTTGATTTTGTGCTGAAAGTGCAGCAGGGATCAGCAAAAGCAAAAGCCACATGGGTATTTTCATTTTTCGTCTCCGCGATATTTTTATTTTTTCATTAAAAATAAGATACAAAACCGGCAGAACTACCAGCGTGAGGAAAGTGGCAGAAGTGATACCGCCAATGACTACCGTTGCCAGCGGACGCTGCACCTCGGCGCCGGCAGCAGTAGAAATGGCCATAGGCAAAAAGCCCAGCGCCGCCACAAAAGAGGTCATCAGCACCGGCCGCAACCGGTCGGCGGTGCCAACGCGCACGCGTTCGTAGATGTTGGTGACGCCTTCTTTTTCGAGTTGGTTATAATAGGAAATCAGCACGATGCCGTCCAAAACTGCCACACCAAAGAGTGCAATAAATCCGACACCCGCGGAGATGCTGAACGGCATGTCGCGCAGGTAGAGCGCCCAGATGCCGCCCACAGCAGCCAACGGGATGGCCGTAAATACCATGAACGATTGTTTCACCGAATGGAAAGCAAAATAGAGCAGTATAAATATCAGCGCCAGCGCCATGGGAACAGCTACGCCGGAGCTACGTTGGGCGGCACGCAGGTTCTCGAAAGAGCCGCCATAGTCTATGTAGTAGCCGGGAGGCAATGTCAGATTCGCCGAAAGGCGCTCGTCCATTTCCTCCACAAACGACTCTACGTCGCGGTTGCGCACGTTGATGCCGACAACGATGCGGCGTTTGGTGTCGTCGCGCGAGATTTGCATAGGCCCTGTTTTAAACGAAATATCCGCCACCTGACTCAGTAACAACAATTGCTGGCCCGGCCGGTTGATACGAAGATTTTCCAGGCTGTTGCGATTGGTACGATAGGTTTCGTCCAGTCGTACCACCAACTCAAACCGACGCTCGCCCTCAAAGACTACTCCGGCAGCTTCGCCGGCAAAAGCAGCCCGTATGATCTTGTTTACCTCGTTGATGTTGACATCGTACAAAGCCAGCTTGTCGTAATTGTAATTTACCACAATTTGTGGCAGACCTACAATATGCTCAACGCGTACATCTCCGGTACCGGAAATCTTATCGATGATAGCGGCAGCCTGATTTGCTTTTTCATAAAGAATATCCAGGTCTTCACCGTATATTTTTACAGCGACATCAGATCTTACGCCCGTCATCAGCTCATTGAAGCGCAGTTGGATCGGCTGTGTAAATTCAAACGAAATGCCGGCCAGCACCTCGAGTTCCTTTTTCATCAGTTGCATCAGGTCTTCGCGTTTGGCGGCAGACACCCATTCGCCCTTTGGTTTCATCACTATCATAATATCGGCATCTTCAACGGCCATGGGATCGGTAGGAACTTCGGCGGTGCCTATTTTGGAGACGACGTGAAGTACCTCTGGAAATTTCTCAAGCAGAATTTTCTCAGCCTTGGTGCTGGTAGCAATGCTTTCGGAAAGTGATGATCCGGGCGGCAGCGTCATCTGTGCAGCTATGTCGCCTTCTTCGAGGGTAGGCAGAAACTCGCCACCCATGCGCGAAAATTGATAAAAGCTTACTGCCAGCAACACCATTACCGAAAGGATTACCGTGTATTTATAACGCATGGCCGTTTCGAGCGTGGGGCGGTGCATGCGTTTAAAGAAGTTCATGATCCGGTCGGCAATGTTGGTTTTGTGACTTACTTTTCGGCTTAAGGCCAACGAAGAAATCATGGGCACGTATGTAAACGAAAGCAGTAAAGCGCCAATGAGCGCAAAGCTGACGGTTTGCGCCATGGGTTTGAACATCTTACCTTCTATTCCTGTAAAGGCAAGGATGGGCAGATATACGATGAGGATGATGGCTATGCCAAAAACGGCGGCACGGCTCACACGGTGACCCGCCTGGGAGATGCTCCCGTCGAGCTGCGACTGCGTGATTTTTCCCTTATAGTTTCGATGCACCTGATGAATAATGCCTTCGACGATAATTACAGTTCCATCCACAATCATCCCGAAGTCGAGGGCGCCCAGGCTCATCAGGTTGGCCGAGACGCCGAAGAGGTTCATCATCGAAAAGGCAAACAGCATGGAGAGCGGAATCACGGAAGCCACAATGAGCCCAGCGCGAAAGTTTCCCAGAAGCAGCACCAGTACGAAGATAACGATGAGTCCACCCAGGGTCAGGTTTTCGCTTACGGTGTTGATGGTTTTGTGAATTAGCTCGGAGCGGTCGAGGTAAGGATTAATGGTGAGGCCTTCGGGCAGGATTTTGCGTAGCTCTTCAATGCGTGCTTTCACATTTTTCACTACCTGGTTTGAATTTTCGCCTTTGAGCATCAGCGTTATGCCACCCACTACCTCGCCTTTGCCATCCTTGGTCATTGCGCCAAAGCGCGGCGGCGAGCCAAATTGCACGGTGGCCACATCTTTTATTTTAATAGGTACGGATCCTTGTTTTAATACAACAATATTCCCGATGTCCTCCAGATCTTTCACCAGACCTTCGGCACGGATGTAATAAGCGTTGGGTCCTTTTTCGATGTAGCTGCCGCCGGTGTTTTGGTTGTTTTGCTCCAGCGCATCCAAAATCTCAAAAATGGTGATATCCATTCCCACGAGTGTGCGTGGGTCGATGGTAACTTCGTATTGTTTTACCAGCCCGCCAAAGCTGCTTATTTCGACAATCCCTGGTATTCCCGAAAGGAAGCGCTTTACAATCCAGTCCTGAATGGTGCGGATTTCCATGAGCGAATACATATTCTCATAGCCGGGTTCGGGTTCGAGTACATATTGATAAATTTCGCCAAGGCCTGTTGTAACTGGCATCATCTCGGGGGAGCCCATTCCTGCGGGGATATTGCCTTCGGCGATTTTTATCTGCTCGCTCACCAGTTGGCGCGCCAGGTAAGGATTTACATCATCTTTAAAAACAATGGTTACCACCGAAATGCCGTAGCGTGAAATGGAGCGGATCTCCATAACGTCCTGAATGTTGGCCATGGCAATCTCTACGGGGAAGCTGATAAATTGTTCCACTTCCTGCGGTGCCAGCGATGGCGACACAGTGATAACCTGCACCTGATTGTTGGTGATGTCGGGCACTGCGTCGATGGGGAGCGTGGTAAAATTGTAAATACCCCAGGCAACCATTGCCAAAGTGAGCAAACCAACGATGAGTCGGTTTTGGATAGAGAAGGCAATAATTCGGTCGAGCATGGGCGTAGTGTGAAGTGAGAAATAGTGCTTGCAATGTTATGAAAAATTTCCTAAAAATAGAGGATTCAGACTCTTATTTTGAATGCTTAAAAATACGAGAGGGCAAAAATAGCAAGTAGCGCACTGGTGGCTTGTACGAAACTATCATTAAAATGTACAAGATTTTCGTTTGCATGCTATTGGGGTTTTCTAAATGGTATTTTTGTGGCCGGTCAGGACGAATGAAACAGACCATTTTAGAAGATCGATATTTTTTAACAATGGTGTCCGGTTAAAAACAATAGATTCTTCGCTGCGCTAATAATGACAAGTTCTTGTAAATAATTGGAATGAAATAGATTCCTCCTTTCAGTCGGAATGACACGAACGGCGCAGGCA
>CAZTCX010000149.1:0-9283 GCA_964612515.1 uncultured Lentimicrobiaceae bacterium
TAAGTCTTGTTTAATTTTCTCTGGATTTGCTCCTGGTAAATCCATTTTATTTATCACAACAACATCAGACACACGCAAGGTTACCTCGCCAGGATAATAACGCAGCTCGTGACCCGGGCGGTGCGGATCGACAACAGTTATGTTGAGATCAGGTTTGTAAAATGGGAAGTCGTTGTTGCCGCCGTCCCACAGGACAACGTCGCATCCATCGGGATCGTTCTCAGCAGCATGCAGGATATCTTCATAATCCACCCCTGCATAAATCACGTCGCCACGCACTACATGCGGCTCGTATTCTTCCATCTCTTCCACGGTGCACTTGTGTTTGTGCAAGTCGTCGATGGTAGCAAAACGCTGCACTCTTTGCTCTACCAGATTGCCATAAGGCATCGGGTGACGAATGGCAACCACTTTCAAACCTTTCTCCATCAGCAGCTCCAATATACGGCGCGAAGTCTGGCTCTTGCCACAGCCTGTGCGCACAGCTCCTACGGCAATAAGCGGCTTGGTGCTTTTTACCATGGTGTCAGCAGGCCCCAGCAGCATAAAGTTGGAGCCGGAAGCATTCACCAGTGCGCTGACGGACATCACACGCTCGTAGGGGACGTCGCTGTATGAAAACACGCAATCGTCCACATTTAAATCTTTGATGAGTTTAGGGAGGTCTTCTTCTGCGAAAATTGGGATACCATCCGGGTATAAATCTCCAGCCAATTCGGCTGGATACTTCCTTCCGTCGATATCAGGAATCTGAGCGGCTGTAAAAGCCACCACGTTGTAAGAGTCGTTTCCACGGTAATACGTGTTGAAGTTGTGGAAGTCTCGTCCCGCAGCACCAATAATAATTACATTTTTCTTCATAATTATCTTTCCCTTTATTGTTTAAACTATTAGTTAAGAGCTCCTTTGTAGAGCGCTGCAAAAGTAAATTTTTAACGATTTTAACAAGGGTTTTCACCAAGTCATTTATTACAATTTCTTGCATTACTTCATAAGTCGAATCAATTTGGCTATGGCTGGCAAAATTCATCCAAAAAACATCTCGGATGTTATTGTTACATTTGTATGCTAATTTAAAAGATTGAATCATGACAATGACGAGCCTCGACGCCACCAAACGCTACACCTACGCCGACTATCTCACCTGGATGGACGACACACGGCGTGAAATTTATGATGGGATTGTTAAGATGATGACACCGGCGCCAAACATTAAACATCAGGGCATTTCTTTTAATCTTACAGGGATATTTAGAAATTATCTTCTAAAGAAGAATTGCAGAGGTTTTGCCGCCCCATCGGATGTGCGCCTTCCTAAAAAGAAAAACAAAAGCGACGAAACCATCTACACCGTTTTGCAGCCCGACCTTTATGTGGTGTGCGATCTCTCCAAACTCGACGACCGCGGCTGCCTGGGCGCCCCGGATCTTGTGATAGAGATCACTTCACCCAAAACCGCCCAACGCGATCTCAAAGATAAATACCAGATTTACGAACAACACGGGGTGCGCGAATACTGGATTGTAAATCCATCGGATGAAAATGTGTGGACCTTTGTACTTGACAAAAATGGTAAATTCCAACTGGCAGGACTTTATGCCGGCGACGACAAAATCCCGGTGCATATTTTCGATGGAGATTTGCAGATCAACCTTTTAGAGGTTTTTGAAAACAATAAAAAAGATTGAATCATGACAATGATAAGCCTCGACACTACCAAACGATACACATACGCCGATTATCTCACCTGGATGGACGATACGCGGCGTGAAATTTATGATGGTTTTATTAAAATGATGACACCGGCGCCAAGTAGAAAGCACCAAAGATTATCAATGAAATTTTCACGCTATTTCGATCTTTATCTCGATAATCGGGAATGTGAAGTTTATCATGCTCCTTCCGACGTGCGACTACCGAAAGGCAAAAACAAAACCGACGAAACCATCTACACCGTTTTGCAGCCCGACCTTTACGTTGTGTGCGATCTTTCCAAACTCGACGACCGCGGCTGCCTGGGCGCCCCCGACCTGGTCATAGAGATAACCTCTCCCAAAACCGCCCAACGCGATCTCAAAGATAAATACCAGATTTACGAACAGCATGGCGTGCGCGAATATTGGATTGTAAATCCATCGGATGAAAATGTGATGACATTTGTGCTTGACGCAAACGGAAAATTTCAACTGGCAGGGCTTTACGCCGGCGACGATAAAATTCCGGTGCATATTTTTGATGGAGATTTGCAAATTGACCTAACGGAGGTTTTTGCCTGACATTAAAAATCTAACCCAAAATAAGCTCCAACTGAGTTAGATAAATCCAACAAACATTTTTAAAAAAGCTTCTTTTTCAATGCCAGTAGAGCGTTGAGAGGAAAAGGCAATGTGCTTTTTCGGTAATGCAGATAATTAATTGGGGTGGCACCAAAGCTCTTGTAGAAACGCGCCAGGTCAGGATCGTTGGAACCTTCAAAATCGAGTGTGAGATGAGCGCCGGCATGGGTGCGGATAAAATGATCGATGAGCAGTGGCATCGCGCGCAAATCACGACCGAGCGCATCCGTACCCGAAAAAAAGAAGATCGCCTTCCGTCCGCTGTAAACAAAAAATGCCCCCGCACGCAAGTCGTTGGTAGCATCAAAGACAGCCAATACGCCTGCCATTTTTTTATAAATCATAACATAAACCAGCCGTCGTAGCAAATCATAATCTTTGTTGGCGAGGTTCTTTAACTCACGCCCCTTATTTTCTCTGAAAAGGTTGATGATGTTTTCGGGTTTGGTGTTTTCCATCACCGTAAGACCTGCCTTGTTTGCTTTTTTCAGGTTGCGTTTTAAATTGGTCGAATAACCCGCAGCGAGTTGTTCGTAGGGAGCAATCAGGTCGAGCTCGTGGGTGAGCCACGGCGTAAAATCCCCGGACGGATTGTTGAGTTTGTTGTGGGTATTCAGATTTATCTCGATAAAGTGGTAATGGCGCGGGATGCTGTTGAGAAATTCCATTACTACCTTTTCGGTAAGATGCTTACGCGAGAAAACCCCTAGCTGCTGCGTAAAGCGTGGCTGAAAAAGGTAGCTTACACCAAATTTGCGACCCGGCGTAAGCGGCATCACACATTCATAATCGTTTTGCACCAGCGCCTCCCAGCGATCATTCACCAGATCGAGATACCACGACATGGCGTAGATCATCCCGTTCACCGACCGGCTGATGCAATCGTCCCAACGCTGGGTGTCTATCTCTTGATGGCGCAAATATCTGATCAAAGTTCTTTATTAATTAAAGTTTCAAAAGTAGTAAAGTAATCGGCGCATGAGCTTTGGCATTTCATTGCGTAATTTAATTATCGTAGTTTCGCTGAAATTTTGATACCATGAAAAAATTACTGACCATCGTGGGTGCCCGTCCACAGATCATCAAAGCCGCTGCTTTGAGCCGAACCATTGCCGCCAAATATCCCGGGCAGATACGCGAATTTATCCTGCACACCGGCCAGCATTACGACGAAAATATGTCGCAGGTTTTTTTTGATGAACTACATATTCCTCGTCCCGACTATCAGCTCAACGTTGGCTCGGCCTCGCATGGCGAACAAACCGCACGCATGATCATTGGCATCGAAGAGAAACTGCGGCAGCTCAATCCCGACTTTCTGGTACTTTACGGCGACACCAACTCAACGCTTGCAGGAGCCATAGCCGCCGCCAAAGTACATGTGCCAATAATTCACATTGAGGCGGGCCTGCGCTCTTTCAACAAAACGATGCCCGAAGAAATCAACCGCATCATGGCCGATCACGTGTCAACGCTGTTATTTTCACCTACCGCCACCGGCATCAAGAATTTGGTACGTGAGGGATTCCGGAAAGAAACAAAGCCCCCCTACTCCGCCGACAACCCGGCCATTTTCCATTGTGGCGACGTGATGTACGACAACAGCCAGCTCTTTGCCGCTTCTGCCGAGAAACAATCGAAAGTTCTCGAAAAATATCAGCTCGAAAAAGGAAACTTTGTGTTGGCAACCATCCATCGCAACAACAACACCGACGAGCCGCAGCGCCTTTCGGCAATATTCGGGGCTTTGCATCAGATTGCCCAGGAGGAGAAACTTCAATTTCTTATGCCGCTCCATCCCCGTACTTCCGGGCTTTTGCAAAGAAATCTTCCTGCCGATCTTTACGAAAAAATCATTCAAAACCCATATCTGACGCTCGCGCCACCCGTTTCGTTTCTCGACATGGTGCAGCTCGAAAAAAACGCGAAACTCATCATCACCGATTCAGGCGGCGTACAAAAGGAAGCCTACTTCTTTGGCAAACCCTGCATCATTCTTCGCCCGGAAACCGAATGGGTGGAGCTCGTGGAAAACGGCGCTGCAATCATCGCCGACGCCGATCCGAAAAAGATCAAAAAAGCTTTCAAACATTTTAGTTCTGATCTGGATCTCAACTTCCCGCCCATCTTTGGTGATGGAAAGGCTGCCGAATTTATTTGTGAAAAAATCATTGCCTGACTTTTGTATTTAAACATCAAAAAATGACTGTGCTAAAAGATTTTGACATTTATTCATTTCAAGAAAATTAAGCTATGAAAAAAATTATCGTCCTGGGCGCCGGACTGGTTGGCGCTCCCATGGCGCTTGATCTGGCTGCCGACAGCAATTTTCGGGTTACCGTTGCCGACCTCAGCCACGATGCACTGGCACGCTTTCGTGGGAATACAAACATCACAACTATTTGTTCCGATCTTTCTAAAAAAGAAAACATTGCTGCTTTGGTAAAAGATCAGGATATGGTGCTGAGTGCCGTGCCCGGATATCTGGGTTTCCAGACTTTACAAACCATAATAGAATCCGGAAAAAATGTGATCGACATCGCTTTTTTTGCCGAAGACATGTTTGAGCTTGATGCTCTGGCGCGCGAAAACAATGTGATTGCAATCTCCGACATGGGTGTGGCGCCAGGCATGAGCAACGTCCTTATTGGCTATGTGGATCATCTGCTCGACAGCACCAGCCGTGCTGCAATTTATGTGGGCGGTTTGCCGCAGGTGCGCACGCTTCCTTACGAATACAAAGCGGTATTTTCACCTATTGATGTAATTGAAGAATACACCCGTCCGGCGCGCTTTGTCAGCGGCGGAAAGTTGGTGACGCGCCCGGCACTCACCGATGCCGAACTGATGGAATTTCCGCAGGTCGGAACCCTCGAAGCCTTCAACAGTGACGGATTGCGCTCATTGGCAAAAACCATAAAGTGCCCCGAAATGATCGAAAAAACGCTGCGCTATCCTGGCCACATCGACAAGATGATGCTACTTCGCGAAACCGGCTTCTTCGATACAACACCCATCGAAATCAACGGCCAGAGCGTCCGACCCATCGATCTCACCTGCAAACTTCTTTTCCCCATTTGGAAACTAAACCCCGGCGATGCCGACCTCACGGTAATGCGCATCATCGTGGAAGGCATGAAAGCAGGAAAACGCATCCGCTACACCTACGACCTACTCGACAAATATGATCCGAAAAGCGGCATACATTCCATGGCACGAACAACAGGATATGCCGCCACCATGGCGGTGCGGCTGGTTGCCGAAAATCTATACACTAACATAGGCGTTTCGGCGCCGGAGTTTATCGGCAAAGAATCTGATTGTGTCGATTTTATGCTCGAAGGCCTGGCGCGACGCGGCGTGATCTATGAGCAAAGTATAGAACGATTCTGATGAAATCGAAAATCCTTGCCACCTGGTTCTTGTTGCTTTTGCTGACCGGCTGCATCCAACCTACTTCACTCGCAGAATATTGGGAAGGCACCATGAAGATGAGTGGCAAAACAGTGGATATTGAGGTAGTTTTTAATAACAATCTCAGCACCCTTTCCAGCCACGATCTGATGATGCTCGACAGGCCGGTGGTGGTGCTTAAAGAAAAAGACAGCGCCCTTTCGTTTCTGGCCAATCTCGAAACTACATTCCGCTACGACGGCATCCATGAAAATGATACCATCAGCGGCACAGTAGTGATGCAAAATGGACTGCCAAATTTGAAATTCGGTTTTTTTCTGAAAAAGAAATCTGACAACGTGCCAACAAAAAATTATACCATCGAAAATGTGCTGGTTAAGAATGGAGAGGTGCTTTTATCTGCCGAAATTTATACACCCAAAACCAATGGACGCCACCCGGCTATCTTATTACTTCAAAGCTCCACCACCAATCTCAAAAGAGATTACACCTTTTACGCCGACTGGTTTTGCAATCAGGGTTTTGAGGTTATGATTTTCGATAAAAGAGGAAACGGAGCTTCTGCCGGCGACTATATCACGTCAACGTTCGATGACTTTGTGACTGATGCCATCGCTTGCCTGCAGGAGCTACAAAACAAATCCTCGGTTGACAAAACCAAAATCGGCGCATGGGGAATAGGTCAGGGTGCCACCTTGCTACCTGTGCTTGCTGCGAAAACCAACATTCCGGCCTTTCTGATTGCTGTGTCGCCAGAAGTCTTCAGCATTTCGCAGGCGGCAGCTTTTGCAGATAGTTTACGCATTGTCAAAAGTGGCAACTTGCCCGCAAACGGACACATTGCTGCTGAAGCAAACAGGCAGGTCGAAAAAATGATACGCGAGGGTTTGAAGCACAAAAAGGTCGAAAATTTTATCAATATCAATGCCTTCAAGCATACTTTTATGAGCCAGACCGGGCTCTATGGCAATATGAATATTGACAGGCAAGCGTATGAAGGATACTACTGGAGTGGCCGAAAAATTGATTTTTATCCCTATTGGGAAACCCTCAGTATTGAGACGCTTGTAATTTTTGGGGAGGATGATGAAATGCTCGACGCCGATAAAAATGCAAAAGCCCTCACTGAACTTAACAATCCTAAAATCTCCGTCAGGAGCTTTGGCCGAGCCAATCACGACATGAAGAAGACTTTTAACCCTGCTAAATATCCCGACTTCGACTGGCCACGCGTTGCCGATGGGTACCTTGACTTTGTTAAAGGATGGATTGAAAAAAAGGTGAAATAAAAATAGTTCTCAGTCGGTCGTCAGAACCCGGCAGTCATTAGTGTAAGGGATGCCAGCCATAGAAGGGATGGCAACCCTGATTATTGAAAATTAGATTCAAAGAAAGGCGCAAGGCCTTTCTTCTTGGAAATTATCTTATTTTTACCTTTCAAAAAGAGAGGCTGCCCAACAGCCACAAAGGGGAAGACAATTTTTCTTAATTAAAACAAAAATAAAATGGCTAAAGTTCTTATTCTGGGTGCCGGCATTTCGGGGCATACTGCGGCAATGGCGCTGCGCAAAAGCCTGAACAAAAAACACGAAGTCGTCGTGGTGTCACCCAACAGCAACTATCAATGGGTTCCGTCCAACATCTGGGTAGGAATCGGACAAATGAAAACGCGCCAGGTCATCTTTCCGCTGGCGCCTGTCTATCGCCGCAAAGGCATTATTTTTAAAAGGGCTGTTGCCAAAGTCATCTTTCCGGAAGGTGACGCGGTGATGGCTTCGCCGCACGTAGAAATAGAATATGTGGATGATCAGCAGCGCGGCACCATCGAAAAAGTAGCCTACGATTATCTGATCAACGCCACCGGTCCGAAACTTAATTTCGCCGCCACTGAAGGGTTGGGTCCCGATGGCAATAGTCTCTCGGTATGCACCTATGGCCACGCTGCACATACCTGGGAAAAATTACAAGAATCATTGGATAAAATGGCAAAAGGTGAACGGCAACGTTTTGTCATTGGCACCGGCCATCCTTTGGCCACCTGCCAGGGCGCCGCTTTTGAATATGCGCTCAACGTTGCTTTCGAAATCAACAAACGAAAGCTGATGCACCTGGCCGAAATTACCTGGATCACCAACGAATACGAGCTTGGCGACTTCGGCATGGGCGGTGCCTTTATCAAAAAAGGTGGATACATCACCTCCACCAAGATTTTCACAGAAAGTATTTTGGCCGAATATGGCATTCATTGGATAAAACGTGCCGGTGTAAAAAAAGTAGAGCCGGGCATTATCTGGTACGAAAACCTCGACGGAGAAACGCTGAGCGTGCCTTTCGATTTTGCCATGCTTATCCCAGCTTTTGCCGGCGTAGGCATCACGGCGCGCAACAAAGCGGGCGAAGATATTTCGACCAATCTCTTTGCTGCTAACGGTCTGATGAAAGTAGATGCCGATTACCAGGCCAAAGACTTTGCCGATTGGAGCGTGAGAGACTGGCCATCGACTTACCAAAGTCCTGCTTATGCAAATATCTTCGCCTGCGGAATTGCCTTTGCCCCGCCACATGCCATCTCCAAACCTTTCAAAAGCAAAAACGGCACGCCAATCTTTCCAACGCCGCCGCGAACCGGAATGCCTTCAGGCGTGATGGGAAAGGTGGTTGCCCAAAATATTGCCCACTCAGTAAAACAAGGGAAGGTTATATTAAAACACCACGCTTCGATGGGCAAGATGGGCGCTGCGTGCATCATCTCTTCGGGCTATGGCGTGCGCGACGGCATGGCCGCCACCATGACGGTGTTTCCGGTGGTGCCGGATTTTGAGAAATATCCCGAATGGGGCCGCGACATCAACTACACCGTGGGCGAACCAGGACTTGCCGGCCACTGGATGAAGCTATTCATGCACTACATGTTTATGTACAAAGCCAAAGGGCTGCCCGGCTGGTCGCTGATACCCGAATAGTAGCGGCAACAGTTTTTAAAACATTTAAATTTAAAAAAAAGAAAAATATTATGATACGCAAACCCATACCCAAAGGATACAAAGACGAGGACTATCCTCCGTTGCCCACCGCCACCAACCGTTTTATGCGTAAATTCTGGCCATGGCAAATCATCCGTTTTTTTGTGCTTAATCTTAAGATCATGCGCATCATCGTGGGCGGGCACTCCTGAGATGGTTGTTCGTTAATGGTTGTCCGTTAATCGTTAATTGTTAATAAGGGACTTAATAGTCTATTTGTAGTTTTAATTCATCCATTATTTTAGAGGAATAATGGTAGTTAATTATAGTTATTAACACCAAATAAATTCATTCAATTAATTAAAAGTACTGGTATCCCCTGTCCGGGGCGGCGCATGGTGACGGCACTAAAATCCCAGCGAAAGCTGTGTGTGCATGTTAAAGCTACGGCGGTGCAATGGCGTAATGCCGTGAATCATAATTGCTTCACGGTGCGCGGTGGTGGGGTAACCTTTGTTTTGTTTCCAGTTGTAAATCGGATATTCATCATGAACGCTACACATGTATGCA
>CAZTCX010000150.1:0-9269 GCA_964612515.1 uncultured Lentimicrobiaceae bacterium
GTTAATCGTTCATTGTTAATCGTTCATTGTTAATCGTTCATTGTTAATCGTTAATTGTTCAGCGTTAATCAATTATTCCAGACGAACGCAGTGTTAGACGCACTCAGTGCGTCTCTACCATCAATATTTAATTTCTTACTACTTCTTCTTTCGGTCAGATTCCGAAACGTAAATCTCCTGCTCCTTATAATAATACTCCCCACTGTGCTCCCATTCAATTTTTACGATGTAAACTCCCAGGTCGAGGTCGGCGGTGGGTATTATCTGCCGTCCAGCAGTGTCGGTTTTGATGAGCATCATCACATCGCGTGTATTATCAGCCGGACGAAAAAGATCAATCGTACCGGTAAGGCTGTCTCTGTCGAATATTTGCGGAAAGCGGATGTCGATTATGCCATCGCCTTTCTCGATGGTAACCGCCTCGGGCAGTGCTGCAGTGTTGTTGCGCTTATCGATCAGCGTCTGATGCGCAATTTCGCGTGGATAGTAGTCGTCGTACTCCAGGTTGATGCTTTGTCTGAAGGAAATGGTAACCAGGAGCGCCATCGCACCTGCGAAAACAATGAGCACCAGAACAATAGCGGTACCCCATGTAAAGCGGAGTCGTTTCATAAATTTATTATTTCTTGTTATTCGGCGCTACAAAGGTAAGGTCAATTTCCTCGATGGGAGTTTCGTTGGAAAATACGCCGATGCGGATGGGTATTTTACCGGAGGATGAACTGCTTTGCAATGAATCGAGATAAACCAAAAACACACTTTCCGATTTTCCGGCAGCATGCACCACCATGTCGCCCGAAGGCATCAGGATGCGGCCTTCGTGCGAAAGCAGCTTCAGGCTCACCGGCGCATCTTTACGCGTTTTATTCACCACCTTAATATTATACAAATTGCTGATGGTAGCGTCGCTGTTTTGCTGATAAAGCAAGCCGGGCGTACGTAGAATAGTGGCTTCGACATCGGCCCGTGTAAAAAGCAAGAATGAAAGAAACGAGAGCAAAAGCAGAAGTACAGCAGAATAAGCCCACAAGCGAGCATTCATCCTAAGCCGTTTTCCGGTTGAAATCATTCCTTCGGAGGCAAAGCGGATGAGGCCCTTTGGCAATCCGGAGCGCTCCATGGTTGCGTTACAGGCATCGATGCAAGCGGTGCAGTTGATGCATTCGAGCTGCGTTCCGTTCCGAATATCAATAGCCGTGGGGCATACCTGAACACAGGCCCTGCAATCGGTGCAGTCACCTTTTCCGATAGCGGCACGATCTTCACTTTTGCGGAAGCCGCCACGTGGTTCGCCTCGTTTGTAATCATAAGCCACCACAATGCTGTTGCGGTCGAGCAGAACGCCCTGCAAACGTCCGTAAGGACAGAGAATCACACAAACCTGTTCACGAAACCAACTATATAAAAACATCAAAACAGCGGTGAGCAGCATCAATCCGGTGAAAGCGCTGAGATTTTGCATCAGCGGCTCGCGGAGCATTGTTAGCACTGCATCTACGCCTACCACCCAGGCTGCCAGCGTTAGCGCAATAAGATGGGCAATTAATAGAAAAATTGAGAATTTAAGTATTCGTCGCAGCGCTTTATCGGCCGTCATCGGGGATGCAGCCATACGTTTCTGGCTGGCAGCGTCGCCGTCGATCCAGTATTCGATTTTACGAAAAACCATCTCCAAAAAGATAGTCTGCGGGCAAGCCCAGCCACACCACAACCTGCCCAACGCCACGGTAAAAACCACGATGAAGAGTATGGTGGCGATCATCAGTACCGCAAAGATGTAGGTATCCTGTGGCCAGAATATCTGACCAAAAAAGATGAAACGCCGGTGAATGATGTCGATCAGGAAAAGCGGATCGCCCTGATATTTCAGAAAAGGTGTCCCAAAAAATATCGCCAGCAGCACCCATGAAACTACCAGCCGGCGATTGTGCAATTTCCCTTTTGGCTTACGCGGATAAACAAACGCGCGGCTTCCCTGCTGGTCGATGGTGTTGATGCTGTCGCGAAACGATTCGTCGCGTTGATAAGTTTTTTGCTCCATCTATTCCACAGCCTCTCCTTGTGGCTCTTTGGCATTAGGCGGATTGGATCCCTGCAGGCGCTCGAGGATGAAACTTGCTACCTGCAAAATCTTCTGATCGCTGAGCTGGTCTTTGTAGGGCGTCATTCCCTTTGCGGGAACTCCATTTTTTATCACCTCAAACACGTCGGCAACGGTACCACCGTGCAGCCAGTATTTGTCGGTAAGATTGGGGCCTATAACGTTGCCCTCGCCTTGCTGACCATGGCAGGTGGCGCACAGCTTTTCCTTGAAAATGGTTTCGCCGGCTGCCAGATCATCTTCGCTGGTAAGCAAAACCAGATCAAGCTGACCCGACGCCTGGTGGCTCTCCTCGACTCCGGCGTTAGCCTTTGCCATCTGCTTCTGATATTCTGCTTCCTGCAAATCACCGATCTTGTACACATGGTAATAAACAAAGTACATCGCCCCGAAAATGATAGAGGCATACCACAGCCACATCAGCCACGGCGGCACGGGATTGTTGAGTTCTTTTATACCGTCAAACTCCTTACCGATGATTGGTTGACCGTCGTATTTTTGCTTTTGAATGACGGGGGCTTCTTCGTTAGCTTTTGTTTCCATATTTTTTTGTTGTTGAATTTATGTTATCAATTTCGTTGTCATCATCCAGAAGCGGCGCATCCGACATATCCTTAACAAATCTTTTGTCGAGTTTAAATACCCACCACAACAATCCCACGAAGAAGGTAAAAAAGATGATGATCCCGATGATCGGGAAAATGGCTACTCCTTCGATGCTTTCCAGATAATGAATTACGATTCTCATTGCATCACCGTTTGTTGGTTGTAAAGTTCTCCTTGTGGAGCTTTGGCGTTGGGAGGATCAGTTCCCTGCAATTTAAGGATGTATGCCGTCAGCGCAACCATCTGTGCTTCGGTGAGCTGGCCTTTCCAACTTTGCATTCCTTTGGCAGGAACTCCTTCAGCTATCACATGATAAATATCTTCGGGACTTCCACCCACTATCCAATAGGCGTCGGTAAGATTGGGCCCGATCACATTGCCTTCGCCCAGCGCGCCATGGCAGGCAACACAATTTTTATGATACAATGCATCAGCTTCCGCTAATGAAGCCTCATCCGTAGGAAGTGGCACAGGTAAAGTAGCCGGCGCTGTCATTTCCACAGCGGGAACAGCCTCTGCTCCGGGCATTTCGGTAATGTCGCGACCGAGGCGTTGCAAATAAGCTATCACAGCAATGATCTGCTTCTGTGGCTCTATTTCGATACCATTTTCAGCAAGTCCGTTGGTGATTTTCTGAGCTTGTTCCATCAGGTCTTCATTGGATTTCTTATCATAACCTTCCTCGTAAGGTACGCCAAGATATTGCATCACGCGTATGCGGCTGCCCGTAGAAGCGGTGTCGATATTTTTGGTAAACAACCATGGATAAGGCGGCATGATCGATTGCTTATTCATCGCCTGAGGATCGAGCATGTGGTTGTAATGCCACGAATCGGGTTTATACATTTTACCCGAAACCACTCCGGTACGCGCCAAATCAGGACCGGTACGCTTGGAGCCCCACAGGAAAGGATGATCATACACAAATTCGCCGGCTTTTGAATATTCGCCATATCGCATGGTTTCCGAGCGGAACGGACGCACCATCTGCGAATGGCAACCTACACAACCTTCGGCAATGTAAATGTCACGACCCTGCAACTCGAGCGGAGTGTATGGTTTTACACTTTCAATAGTCGGAATATTACTTTTAATAAGAATCATCGGGATTATCTCCACCGCACCACCGATGAGGATTGCGATAAGCGCCCAGAATGTGAATTGATAAGGTTTACGTTCAAGCCAGGAGTGCATCTTTTCGCCAACAATCCGGCGCGAAGGTGCTGGCTCCAATGCAGGAGCTGAAGCAGGTTCGTTGGCCACAAAACTGCCCTGCCGCGCTGTCATCAGTAGGTTATAAACCATCAGCAGAGCACCTGTCAGATAAAGAAGTCCGCCGAGAACGCGTGTGTAATACATCGGTAAAATCTGCGTCACAGTCTCCAGGAAATTAGGATAAGCAAGGTAACCATCGGCAGTAAACTCTTTCCACATCAAACTTTGGGTAATCATGGCCCAGTAAAGTGGTACAGCATAAAAAATAATACCAAGTGTACCTACCCAAAAGTGGGTGTTAGCCAGCTTTTCAGAATAGAGTTTTACTTTAAATAATCGTGGGAAGAGCCAGTAAAGCATGGCGAAAGTGAGGAAGCCATTCCAACCCAACACTGCAATGTGAACGTGTCCAATGGTCCAGTCGGTAAAGTGGCTGAATGCATTTACATTTTTCAACGACAACAGTGGCCCTTCAAAAGTAGCCATACCATAGGCCGTGACCGCAACAACCAAGAACTTGAGTATGGCCGAGTCGCGTACTTTATCCCACACGCCGCGCAACGTAAGCAAGCCGTTGATCATACCTCCCCACGACGGGGCGATGAGCATTATCGAGAATACTACGCCCATAGTTTGCGCCCAGTCCGGCAAGGAATTATAAAGAAGGTGGTGCGGCCCTGCCCAGATGTAGAGGAAAATGAGCGACCAAAAATGCAAAATCGACAGCCGATACGAATAAATAGGGCGATTGGCTGCCTTGGGCAGAAAATAATACATCAAACCCAAAAATGGTGTGGTAAGGAAAAATGCTACGGCATTGTGCCCATACCACCACTGAACCAACGCATCCTGCACGCCGGCATACACGGGATAACTCTTGAATAATGTGGCCGGAATTTCAAATGAATTTACAATATGCAAAACCGCGACAGTAACAAAAGTGGCGAGGTAAAACCAAATGGCCACGTACATGTGTTTGACGCGCCGCACCACGATGGTACCGATCATATTCCAACCAAAGACTACCCAGATAATGGTGATGGCTATGTCGATAGGCCATTCCAGCTCAGCGTATTCTTTGGAAGTGGTGTAGCCCATCAGTAAAGTAATGGCGGCTGCCACAATGATAAGCTGCCAGCCCCAGAAATGGAGCCAACTGAGTCTGTCGCTGTACATGCGCGTTTTGAGCAAGCGCTGCAGCGAATAATAGACTCCCGTAAAAATAGCATTGCCCACAAAGGCAAAGATGGCAGCATTGGTATGCAATGGCCGCACCCGCCCAAATGTTGTAAACTCCAGGTTGAAGTTAAAAAGCGGAAAAGAAAGTTGCAGAGCTGCCAGCAGCCCCACCAGAAAGCCCACCAAGCCCCAAATAATTGTAGCGTAAGCAAAGTACTTTACGATCTTGTTGTCGTAGGTAAAGTTTTCGTGTACCATATTTGTTTGATTAATTTGAAAATTCGTCGTCTCTTTTTTTGTTTATAATTTCATTGTTGCGCTGTGTCTCATCATCATTTTCCGTCTCTTCTTTCAGGTCATTCTCAGCATCTTTATCCTTATCTTCCTCCAGCATTTCATCATTGTCCCATAGCATGCGCACCGAGGGTGTGTAGTGATCGTCGAACTGACCACTGCGGGCGGCACGGATAAAGGCAATCAGAAACCCCGTTGCCAATAACAGGCTTATTATGATCAGCATAAAAATTATCGACATAATCGCAATCTAGTATTCCTTTACGGAAAAGGACAAAAATAATCCTATTCATGCATTGAAGGTAAGTTGAAAGCGCAATTCAGCAAATTTTTACTGCTTCTAAATTAGGAATGTGGGGAGAAAGAAGATGGCTATTATCCATTAAATGATAGCCCTTCCTTGATTTGATGAGGTAGCTGGCATGGAAAATCCGCCAACCTTCTTGGAAACTTCTACAAAAACTCTGGAAGAAAATTTTCGTTTTGCTTATGTGGATTCACTTTAGCAAAGCAAACATACTGGACTGAAGATGTAAGACTTCCTAAAACCAGACAGGTTTTTCTTTATTAAGAAATGCCCGCATACCGATCTCCCCCTGTGTGTCTTTGCCAAAGAGCGATCCGAAGCGCAGCGCTTCCAGCTCCTCGCCTTCATCAAAAGGAAGATGCATCGCCTGACGCGTCACCTCTTTGATAAATCTTACAGCCTTGGGGCCTTTGGCAGCGATGGTGTTGGCGATTTTGAGCGTTTCTTCCATCAGATTTTCGGGCTGCGTCACCTTTTGCACCAACCCGATGCGCAAAGCTTCGGCGGCGTCGATGGTGCTGGCGGTCATAAGCAGATAAAGCGCGTTGGCCAAACCAACCAGACGCGGCAGGCGCTGGGTAGCGGCATAGCCGGGAATCAGTCCCAGATTTACTTCCGGCTGACCGAACTTGGCATTGTCGGCAGCAATGCGGAAGTCGCAGGCCATGGCCAGTTCGAGTCCTCCGCCCAAAGCATATCCATTGATGGCAGCAATCACCGGCATGGCCATTTTCTCCAGCGAGCGGAAAGTGTGCTGACCCAATCGCGAGAAAGCCGTTCCCTGATGCTGGTCTTTATCCACCATCTCGGCAATGTCGGCGCCAGCCACAAAGGCTTTGCCTTCACCGGTGACGATCATCACCTTCACTTCGGGCAGCGTGGCCACATGATGAATCATTGCATCCATCTCATGGAAAAATTGCGTATTGAGTGCATTCAGCGACTGGGGCCTGCTGATGGTTACCACCGCCACAGCTCCCTCGGTTTTTAGTTTTAAAATTTCAAAGTTCATGGCTACTTACTTTTTATTACGATTAGCAATTTATTTCCTTTTGGCAAAAATCTATAATCCTGTGAGAATTATAGCAAAGCATTTACTCTAATCCTCATCTTAACAAATATTTAACAATAGTAAAAAAAATATTTTAAACAGAACGGTTATCTTTGCGTTCTTTTAAAGTAATTGATGACGCATGCGCAACATACTTTTTAAAATATCGGTGGTTTTTTCAGCACTTCTGTTGCTGCTAACGACTATGGGCATAAATGTCTATTCGCACGACTGTAGCTGCTGTGCTTCCTCCACGATTGTCATCATGGAGGCTCCGGATGCATGCTGTGGAGATGTTGCCACCAATGAAACTACTCCTGCCGATGTTTCCGCTTGTCACATCACTGGCGACCATCAGCCCAATCACAAGTGCCATTTCGATCATCAATTTTACAAACTTGACGTTTCGTTTACGTCACCGGTAGTGGCTCACATGATGCCGCTGATGCTTTCGCTAAACGAAATCATACTCCCCAATCAGCAACCCACCGTAGTGGAAGATACCACGAAAACTACAACACAACTCCTTCAACACCTCCCTCCAAAACTCGTCCACCGGGCATTTATCATCTTTACTCACTCGCTGAAGATTCCTTTTTAAAACATCTGATTCTATTCTTATCCATTGTGTCGCTTATCAGCAGAAACTGATACATGCGGCTCATCATTTTTTTAATAATTGATAAAAGTACAGATTGTTTTATGAAAATATTAATCACAATCATGGCCATTGCCCTGATGGCCTTCAGCAACTTACAGGCACAAACGGTAAGCGGCAAAGTATATGGCGTAACCCAGGACGGCAAAAAAGACGTTCTGCCGGGCGTGAACATTTACTGGGCCCACAGCCTGCAAGGCACCACCAGCGACATACAAGGAAATTTTAAAATAACGCTTTCGCAGAATGCCAAGGCGCCTGACGGGCACTCTCCCGACGGGCATGACAACGACGCCGACAACCACAAGGAACACATGTTGGTATTCAGCTTTATCGGATATCAAAAAGATACCATCCACGTGCACGAAAACATGAAGCAAGTGGAGATAGTGCTTGCGTCTGACGAATATCTTGAAGGTGTAGAGATAGCCGCGCGGCAGAAGGGTTCGCACATTTCACGCATGGATCCCATTCTCACCCAAAATATTTCGGGCGCCGAGCTACACAAAGCCGCCTGCTGCAACCTTTCCGAAAGTTTTGAAACCAACGCTTCGGTGGACGTCAACTACAGCGATGCGCTCACCGGCGCCAGACAAATTCAACTACTCGGGCTGGCAGGCATTTACTCGCAACTAATGACTGAAAACATCCCCAACTACTACGGACTGGCCAACAGTTTTGGACTGATGTATGTGCCGGGTACATGGATGGAATCGATACAGGTTTCTAAAGGTACGGCTGCTGTAGTAAACGGCTACGAATCGATTGCCGGACAGATAAACGTGGAGTACAAAAAACCAGATGCCAGCGAGAAGATTTATGTAAATGGCTTTGTGGATAGTGATGGACGCCTGGAAAGCAACATGAACGCCGCCACCAAACTAAGCGATCGCTGGAGTACGATGATTTTCGGCCATGCCAGCAACAACAGCCACCGCGACGACCACAACGGCGATGGCTTCCTGGATCATCCGCTCTACACCCAATACAATGTGTTTAATCGCTGGAAATATACCACCGAAAATTTTACCACACAATTTGGCTTTCAATACATCAACGAAGAGCGCACCGGCGGGCAGGAGGATTTTCATCTGGGCGACGAGCGCATCGTAACCAACCCTTATGGTCTGAATATCGCCACACAGCGCGCACAGGCATTCTGGAAAGGCGGCTATATTTTCAGCCGGCCGGCCACCAGTTTAGGCGTCCTGAACTCCTACACCTGGCACGAACAAAATTCGTTTTACGGCCTGCGCACATACGATGCCGAACAAAACAGTTATTACGGAAACGTTATTTTTAACTCCTACATCGGCAATACACAACACTCTTATAGTACAGGGGTGAGCTATCGCTACGATAATTACGATGAATCCCTCAACGACAGCATTTTTGGAATGAAAGAAAGTGTTCCGGGCGTATTTTTCCAATACACCTACAGCAATCCCGACAAGTTGACTTTCATCGCTGGCATGCGCGCCGACTTTCACAACATTTATGGCACCTTTTATACGCCACGCGTGCATCTGCGCTATGTGCTCACGCCCAGAACCACCGTCAGGCTCTCGGCCGGCAAAGGCTACCGCACGGCCAAAGTGCTGGCAGAGAACAGTTCGCTGCTGGCAAGCTCACGGCAAATTATCACCCACGGCGCTTTGCAACAGGAAGAAGCCTGGAACTATGGCATCAACTTTACGCACTATTTCGACATTAGAGGCAAAGAACTAACGCTGAGCGCCGACTTTTACAGAACAGATTTTATAAATCAAATTGTGGTGGATGTGGATAGCGACGTCCATGAGGTAAATATTTACAACCTCCACGGCCGCTCCTTTAACAACAGCTTTCAGGTTGAGGC
>CAZTCX010000151.1:0-9201 GCA_964612515.1 uncultured Lentimicrobiaceae bacterium
CAACAGTATCGTAGGCCATGTCAGGAAGTGCGTTTGAAGGCACTGTAACTGTTAGGGCACTGTTATTATTTATAACCACCACATTTATGCTCGGATCTGTTTTTGATAAAACCTTGATGTCATCTACATTGTACCTGAAAACATCCACATTAAAAATTTCCCCTTCACATGGCACTATTTTTAAATCAGGCGTAAGCAGAATAAGCTGCACAGGTTTTGGCTGTTGAAGAATAAAGGAAGAAAACGACACGGTAACGCCACCTGAAATTGCCGAAATCTTTACCTCACCCGTTCGGGGTGTAAAAGTAGGATTGGCGGAGAGTGTGACGGCAACGGATTTATTAACTGTATCTATTTGGGAATTTGTTATCCAGCTCGGATTTCCAGGGAAACTGACCTTCAATGAATCCTGCAAAAAGTTTTCAGAAATCACATATTCAAACATTGTTGAATCAGCATCATAGCTTACCAATTTAATTTCGGGAATCATGTAAATGGTATCTCCTCGCAGACCCTCCGGATTGTAAATAGAAGCGCCACCGTTAGCTAAAATCTCCAGTATTCTATTTTCATCAAGTCGCCCGTTGGAGCGGGCTGCAATTTCAGCAATCGCTTGCTCGTAATCATCCGCCGAAAAAAGCTCCGGCGAAGTTTGCGCTACCACCACCTGACCATTATAGCAGGAAAGCAGCACAAAGGCGACGAAAACCGGTAGGTAAAATATCTTTTTCATAAGTTGATTATTTTTCTGAATTCTTTACAACACGAGGTGTAATAATACAATCGGGCAGCCATTCCTGCAACTCCTGTAACTGTTCACCTTTCATGCGATGCGATACAATTACTAAACTGGTAAGCTGCTGCAGATTTTTAATTTCAACAGGCAACTGTTGCAAATTGGGCATGTCGAGGCTAAGCATTTTCAGGTGGCTGAGCTTCCCAAGTTCCGCTGGCAGGGAAGTCATTTGCTGCGATGAGATGTATAACCGTTCCAATTGTTTAATATTAAAAAGCTGATCCGGCAAGGTCTCTGCTTCGGCAAGCATCAATCCTGTAAGTGCCGGCAAGCGGGCAATGCGGTCAAATGTAGCCCTGGCATCCGACAAGGAAGCCACGCTTATGCTTAGATAATTCAGATTTGACAGGCGTGCGATGGAATCGGGCAACTTCTCCAGTGGATTGTATGCTGCCGAGAGAAGTGTTAATTTATTGAGATCACATATTTCGTCAGGCAACCGGGCAATTTGATTGTTATCAATAAAAAGATGATCGAGTTCTTTTAAAGCGCCAATTTCTGCAGGTAATGCTGTTAATTGATTATGGCTCAGTACCAGTCCACGCAACCGTGTGGCGCTTTTTATTTCCGCAGGAAGTGCCGATAGCTGATTATTACTCACATCGAGCAGCCTGAGATTTTTGAGCTGGCTAAGAACTCTGCCGGGTAACTTAATAAGCGAATTGTTGCTGAGGTCTAGATTTCGCAGGTTTTTTGCATCAGCGATCTGATCAGGAAAACCTGTCATCTCCCCACCCGACAAATCCAATTCCCGAAGATTAGCGAGTCCTTCTTTCGTCACAGAGATGAGCACAGCAGGTCCTACGATCACCACCAACTTATTGCGCCGGCTGATGTCTGGCTGCTCCGACGAAGTATAAACAACTTCGCGCTTCAGGCGTGCCATTGCACTACTGATATCATTCGCTGAAAGCCGATCACTTTCGTGCAAATCCAAAACCAGCAGGTTGTCCATCTGAAGCATCTGTTCGGGCAACGATTCAATTGCATCCACCCGAATCAGCGTTACATTTTCATCACGATAAAAATCGGCAACATCAGCATGTGTGGAGAAAATAATTTTGCGCTGCGACGCGCCGAAAACCTCACACAAATATCCAAGGTCGAGGTCGGGATTGGCACGCAGATCAAGATACTTAAGTGATGGCATCGTGGCAATGGCGACGGGTAAAGAATCGATTTGATTGGAAGAGAGATTCATCGTCGAAAGAACAGTAAGTCCCTGCATGCCATCCGGCAGCCTTTTAATTTCGTTATCATTTAGCGAAAGCGATGTCAATCGGGTAAGCCAGCTTAAAGACGCAGGTAACGAACTAATTGAGTTTTTACTGACGTCGAGCCGTGTTATCTTTTCCAGCTTGCCAATGGCTTCCGGGAAGGATGTGAGTTTATTGTCAGAAACATCCAACCTTTCGAGTCCGGACAACGAGCCGATTTGAACAGGCAGTTCCTGAAGCCGATTTTGATGTAAATCCAACACCGAAAGGCTTTGTAGCCGATGGCCTTCGAGTTCGATTTCCGTGATATGGTTGCCACTCAAATCAAGATTTGTTAAACGGGAAAGCTTTTTAATCTGTTCGGGAAAAGCGGGCAAAAGATTATCGTTCATCTTGAGCACCGAGAGACTTTCGAGGCGGCCAAAATCAGGAGGCAGTGCTGCAATTTTGTTGTTGCCGGCATCCAGTTCGTCGAGAAAATACAAATGGCCGATGCTATCGGGCAATGCAGAAAGGTTGTTGTTATTAATAAATAATTCGTTAAGCCTGATGAGCCGGTTGAGTTCGTCGGGTAGCGATGATAATTGATTATAGCTTACATCGAGCATGTTAAGCTGGCTCAACGTTGTAATGCTATCCGGTAGGTTTTTGATATTATTATGACCCAACCGAAGCATTGTAATATTATTAAGTGCTAAAATTGACTCAGGAAAATCGGTAAGCCGGTTGTTGGAAACATCCAGCGAAAGCAGATTAGCCAACAGGCTCAAGCTATCGGGCAACTGGCTGAGGTGGTTTTGACTGATGTCGAGAAGGGTGAGCTGTGCAAGGTTACCAATTTGCTCCGGCAGATTCTCCAAAACATTTCCGCTAACGGTAAGCGCCTGAAGATGCGCGAGTCCGGCTATTTCTTCGGGCAATACGGTTAGCTCAGTTTCTGAAACGTCGAGCCACTGCAATTGCTCCAAAACGCCAATATTGACCGGCAATTTGCTGATGTGGTTTCCGGCCAGACTGAGTTCCCGAAGATGACAAAACTCCAGGATAACCTCGGGAAAACGCTTGAGCTGGTTGTGCTGGAGCCGCAACTGCCACAAACCTTGCAAAGTCGTAAGAGTATCATCAAAATTTTCGATCAGATTATTACCCAGATCTAATGCATGCAATGCGGTAAGTTGTCCAAACTGTGGCGGTATTATTTTTATAAAATTATTGCTCAGGTATAGATTATTAAGATGCGTAAGCTTGCCAATGCTGTCGGGCATTTGCTCCAGGCGGTTGTCGCTCAGATCGAGTAATTTCAAGTTTGTAAGTTGTGCCAGGTCGGCGTCAATCTTACGAATTTTGTTTTGCTTCAGGATGAGAAATTTCAGCGCACGAAGGGTATCAAAACCTGCCGGAATTATCTGAAGATCGTTGTCGGATGCTATTAAAACATTAAGTTTTGCGGCATGCAATACGACATCCGGCAGCTCTTTGAGTTGTTTGCCACTGATATCCAATGAGCGGGTATCGGAGGTGAGGGTGCCAAATCCATCAGCAAGCTGATAATTATTACCAATAGTGTCCACCAGAAACAGCCTATTACCAATACGTGCGCGCGCCAGGCCATAATTATCAAAAGGCCGGGCCTCGTCGTATTTGTAACCAATCACCGCTTTCCCCGAAGTATTGATAAATCCATACTTATTGTCTTTATAAGCCAGTGCTAACCTGCCATCGTAAAAATAAAATGCACCAATGATGGAGGCTTTCTGTTCATTGGCCAACTTCAAATTGGTCTGTTGAAGCCGGATTGCCTCGCGGCAATGATCTTTCCAATAAATGGCCGAGTCTTCTCTGCCGGGGCTGGTAGCCCATTCGTAAGCCTTATCGAAATACTGAAAAGACTTGATGAAATCGGGCGGGTCGGCATTCAGCAATTGACGCGCCTTCTCGAAGTTCCGCTCGAAGTTGTCGGTCTGTGCATTTACCAAAAGCATGGCCAGCAGCGAACAAATCAAAAGGATGTTTTTTTTCGTGTTCATGCTTATTACATTTTAATAGCCCTTATTTCTTCCAGCAGTCGGGTGGCTCTGTCAAGCTCCGCCTGATCGTTCATCTCCTGATAAAACTTTATGTCTTTCTGGTAAGCTCTGATGGCCTCATTTTTCACGTCGTCGAATCTTTCGATTGTAGCCGCACGATTGGGGTCTTTCTGGTGAGCCTCCCGGAGCAGCTCAAGTGAGACGATGAATTTTTTCTGTATAAAATTAGAATTAGCTTCAGCCAATAACTGTTGAATGGCTGATGATTGTGAGGCCAAATCATGGCAATTTTTGATACTGTCTTCCAACGCATTGAACAGCTTCACACTGTCGACCAATGCTGTGGTACGCGCGGCTTGCATTTCGGTTTCACTATCAGGATCGGTATTATCGGCACCCGAAAAGATCATCGTAAAAATATTGCATGCCACTGTATCCTTCCTTATCGGAGCAGATACCTCTGCATGTAGCCATTTCTTGGCCTCTTCAAAAGATTCGACCGCCTTATCATAATCCGCCTGCTTGACCATGCGTGTGGCATTGCTGACAAAGGTGTTGTATTGGGCATTTTTAAAAGCAATCAGGTTTCTTATGGCCTCCTGCTCTTTGCCCTGGGCAATATCGCGCTGACGGGCTGCATCGCAAAAATTAACGAAACCCCAATATCCCAATGCCAATGAAATCAAAAGTGAAATGCTCACAACAATTATCACCCTGCGTTGCAGACGCATCTTGCGAAGCCGCTCCAGCTCTTTGCGCCTTTGCTCCTTCTGCATTTCGGCCATTTTCGCCTCCTGTGCAAGGGCAGCAGCTTCCTGCTTTTCGCGAAGTTCTTTCAACTCCCGCTGCCGCTGCTCTTCCAGGCGAATGCGCTCCTGCTCCTGCAGATAAGCTTTCTGCGATTCCAGAATTGGCTCCACCAGCGTGTCGTGACTTATCTCATAGCTGAACCGATCGAAACTATTGCGCTCAGCTCGCAGCAGGTGCGTATCCACCAACGTTTTAAGCGACGCCTCGGTGATATAATCCTTACAAATCTCCTCATCCAATGAGATTCGCTGGCGGTTACGAATCAGCTCATCTTCGATAAGGCGCCGGGCATCGGGCTGCTCTTCGGGCGTGAGTTTGCCTGTGGAATCATTATAAAAATTAAGAAATATGTTTTTAAATTCCGGCAAATCTTCTTCCCTTATTTCTACCGGCTGACCATCCTTTGCATCAGCCTGTTTTTGCATCGCAATTTCTTCGATGCGGTGACACACTATCTGCAATTGGGTGGTTTCGATAGGTTCGGTGCCTTCATCGGTAAGCTTAAAAATGATCTTCTCGAGCGCTGCAGGATGATAGGTAAAAGGCTTAGAACTCAGTGAGGGCGAAGGATCGAGGGCGGGCTTAACGATAGCGTCACTTGCCTGCTGATGATCGAGTGGCTCAATAACACAAAATACCTGCTGGATGTCAGGAATTTTGTCGGAGAGATGATTGAGCAAACTGAGGCGGTCGGAGCGGATGGCCATGACGGTCTTAACATTCAGCGGATGGTGCAGACCGCTTATGATTTGCCGGTTCAACAGGTCGGGCTTGCTTTCGCGCGTGTGCGCTATAGCCGCGGCCACTGCGTCGGGAATACGTCGCTCGGTAACGTCGTAAAACTGATTTTTAAAATCCTGGACTTCCTTATCGGGATAGGTAAACAGCTCTTCAAACTGATCGAATACCAGAAAAAAAACTTTCTCTTCATCACTTTCGGAATCGACAGCAAATCCGGATAGTTGCAATTTTTTGAACCAATACCACAACGAATGCTGGCTGGCGACCTCCTTTGTGAGTTCATCGAGCACTGAAGCAGGGAGTGTTTTAAAATCGACGGTGGCCTTTTGCAATGCCTCCACCACGCGCTCCACCGGGCTAAGGGCGCCTTTAACAGAAGCGAAAAAACGGATATTTACGGGAATATATTCCTTTGGCAACCTCGGAATGATGCCCGCTTCGAGAAGTGAAGTCTTGCCCAGCCCGGAGCGCGAATACAACAGCACTTTTTTCTCCACGCGGATGAGCGTCAGCAAACGGTCGATGTCTCTGTCGCGGCCGTAAAATATTCTGCTCTGCCTGCTGTTGAAAGGTGTAGCTCCCGGATATCGTGGTGTTGCCATATTATGCTTTTGTGTGCTTTTTAAATTGCGCTATCTTTTGGCCGACACTCGTGGCTTGCGCTTCGATCAGAGCCAGCTCTTCGAGTTTATCCTCATCACTTATTTTGTTGCTAATGGTTTTAAGTTTCCGGAAATTACTTTGTAAAAATGTCTGTTCAAGATTGCGCAAAATGCCTTCCTGCGCTGCATTTTGGGTAAGCCATTGCACAAAAGAAGCAAAGGCATTATCCACGAAAGTGATATTGAATTGCTTTTCGATAAAAAGCTCTATGTCCCGCCGGATGGTTTTGTTGCCAACAATCATCCGGGATCCGCCGCCTTTCTTTTGCTCAAAATCGAGAATAAAAAGCAGCAGACGGTTGTACCATTTATCAAAATCAAAACCTATAAAAAGCAAATGTGTGGCATCCTGAATACGTTTTTTGATGCCGGCAGGAATCGAGACTTTGCTTAGATATTGATAAAAATTTTCGTGAGTAAAGATGTATCGTCCGTTGCTGGCGGCATTGCCAAGTATGTTATAAATAATGGGAACCTCAACCTCGTCCACCTGCTGGCGGGTACCATCGTGCGCCAAAAAAAGATGATCCAGGTCGTAGTCATTATAGATTTGCTGGATGGTGTCGTCGGGACAAAGCGAGATAATCAAATTAAATGGAACCTGTACGAGCTGTTCGAGAAGCTTGCGGCCGGATTGGTTTTTACCGGGAAACACTTTGCTGTAGTAATCCAGCACATCGTAAAGAATTTCTTCGTCGGCCTCTGGCGTAAAAAAGCCTTCATTTTCGATGTATTCGATGTCATCAAAATCCTCTGTCAGCTCTTTATAAAAGGAGCGGTGCAACGACTTTCCCTGGTCATCCACCGAAATCTCGGGGCCAATAAACAACACACAGCCATCGTGCTGCAAAGCCTGCATAAGTTTGCGCCATTTTACGGATGCATACACCGGGTCGTCGGGTGGTTCAAACTCACCAGTTGGCGCAGGATCGGCGGCATGCTGCGCACTAAGCTGCGACAGCTCTTCCACCATCTTGTCCACCATCGCCTTGAGGCTTTGCTTCTTTAGCTTTACATCGGGAGGCAGATCGTTGGCGATATTAATAATAACATCGCGTGCGGTAATGTCCTGCAAAACCACATTTCTGTCGCCCGAAATATTGCTGGTGTTCATCGTCATAATCTATCGGCCTATGCTGATGTTTCCCTGTGAACTGAGGTCTTGCAGCGAAATGTTACCGTCGCCCGTCACCGTCATGGTGTTGGTTTTGGTGATGAGTTGCATCCCTTCCTGTTGCATCACCTTTTGCACTTCGGCAACTTTTTCGGCCAACTGCGCTTGCAGGTCCTTGTTGTCTTCAAGCATAAATTCCAGATTGGCTTTGATGCTATTTACTGCCTCGGTTACGGCTTCCTCGGTATGATTGTCCGGCTGCTGTATTTGCTCCAGTTTGTCGGTAGCTGATTTTTTGCCCAGCATGTTGCCGATCCAGGTCACTACTCCATCTACTGCTTTGCCTACTGCCGGATTTTCCATCAGTTTATTGGCCTGACTTAATATGGCTCCGGTAATTGCGATAACTTCCATCATGTGCTTTATTTGTTTTTAATTAATAATCCAATTACACTAACTCGTGAATAACAGTCCAAAATTATTGTTTAAAACAATTATAAATTAGTTAAGGATTTGAAATTACGGAGAGACTATGTTAATTATTTGTTAATTACGAGCCATAATTCAATTGCAGCCTAAAATTCAGGAGACGAATCACAAGTAAATTCCAATATTGGCAACCCGACACCCCGGCAACTATTTCCGGGACTTAGGAACATTTATTAGAAATATCACTCCGCATTTGGCGCCAGCGAAATGGCTTTGGTTACTGCCGTGATGCCGTAGCGTTTGCGAATGCGATCGAGCGCCTGGTAGAGGCTCACCATCTCGGGCGTGTCGTCAAAGAGGTCGAGTTGCTGCACGCCGCTCACCAGTTGGCTGAAGCGCACTCCTACAAGGCGGATGAGCATGCGCCGCTGGTAGAGCCGCCCGAAGAGTTCAAGCACTACGCGCGTGAGCACATGATCGAACGAGGTGTAGGTGATGGTTTTTTGCAAGGTGTGGGTGTCGAAATTAGCGTAGCGGATTTTTACGGTGACGCAGCCGGTGAGCTTCTCTTTCTTGCGCATCTGAAAAGCAATTTTTTCGACCATCGTGCTCAGTACTTCGCGCAGGTGCTGCACGTCGATGGTGTCCTGCTCAAAGGTAGTTTCGGTGCTGATGGATTTGCGCTCGGAGTAAGGCACCACGGGAGTGGTGTCGATGCCGTTGGCTTTCTTCCAGATATCGAGGCCATTTTTTCCCATGAGTTTCTCCATCATCTCGGGCGGTATCAGGCTCAGCGTGCGGATGTCGGCCACGCCCATCGAGCGCAACACCTGGTAAGTCTTGAGGCCTATCATCGGGATTTTCCGTATGGACAAAGGTTCCAGAAAAGGACGCACCCGTGGCTGCTCCACCTGCAGCTCACCGTTGGGCTTGGCTTCGCCGGTGGCTATCTTCGACACGGTTTTGTTTACCGACAAGCCCAGCGAGATAGGCAGCCCCGTTTCGCTTATGATGCGTGCCCGAAGCTCGTGCGCCCACTTCATCGCACCAAAAAAACGCTCCAGCCCCGTCAGGTCGAGGTAATGCTCGTCGATGGAAGCCTTTTCATAAACCGGCGCCTGCTCAGCAATTACGTCGGTGACCAGGCGCGAGTACTTGCTGTAGTTCTCCATGTCGCCGCGCACCACCGTGGCCTGGCTGCACAGATTCAAAGCCAGCTTCATGGGCATGGCCGAACGCACACCAAAACGCCGTGCCTCGTAGCTGCAGCTGGCCACGACGCCCCGGTCGGAAAGGCTGCCGATGATGACGGGCTTACCGTTCAGCCTGCTGTTGATCAGCCGCTCCACCGACACGAAAAAGCTGTCGAGGTCAAAATGGACGATGCGTCTTTCGCCAGTATTTT
>CAZTCX010000152.1:0-9132 GCA_964612515.1 uncultured Lentimicrobiaceae bacterium
AGGGGTCTAAATGAAGATGATCTGACAGCCTCTTCATTTCTTCAAGCCTTGATTTTATATTCATCTAAAATTTTTAATAACGCTGCCTTTGTTGCTGCATCAATTGGGAGGATGGGCTTGCGCGCCGGTCCGCCATAAAGGCCGATATAATCCATGGCTTCTTTCAAAGCCGGAACGCCCCACTTTTTTGTAACGGCATTGTTTACAGGAATAATGTCGATTTGCAGCCGGCTTGCCTCGGTCATATCACCAGCCAGAAAAGCTTTGTGCATGGCAATACATTGTGCGGGTGCAATATTGGCAGATGCCAGAATACCGCCACAGGCTCCCACGCTCATGGCCGGAACCAGGAATCCCGCCGATCCGGCCAGAATCTGAAATTCGGGCTTGACCCGCTTAAGAATGGCGCCCATTTTTGCCACATTCCCACCCGAATCTTTCAATGCAATAATGTTTGGATGTTCCGAAAGCATCAGTATCGTTTCTGCTTCCATGTCCATCCCCGAATTGGCGGGCATGTTATAAACAATAACGGGAACTTCCGAAGCATCCGCGACAGCGAAATAATGTTGCTTGAGGGCTTCCGGCTTCATCAGTCCTTTGAAATAAAATGGATTTAAAACCAAAACGGCATCAGCACCGGCTTTTGCTGCTGCCCGGGTGAGCATGATGGTTTGGCGCGTTGACTGCCCACCGGTTCCGGCGATCATGAGTTTGTCAAAAGCAATGGCTTCCCGTCCCATTTCATACAATTGGATTTTTTCGGCATCGGACAAATGCACCAGCTCACCGTTGGAGCCTAATATCAAAAAGCCACGCAAATCGAAAGCGCTCAATTTGGCGATGTTGCTTCTCATCTTATCCAATGCCAGGTTTTCGTCCTTGTCGAAGGAGGTGGGCAGCGGAGGAAATATTCCATTCAGTTGTATCATGTTTTTATAAATTTTAGCAAAAGTAAATGCGAATTCTTTGTCAGTAAAACGTATTCTTCAAAGTGAAAAGATTATTCCGCGTAAGCGCTCAGGTTTTTTTGCAGAACTCCCTTTACACGCTCCCTGAAAGACGCTGGCTCCATCACTTCCACATTTGGGCCCCAGCCTAAAATGATACCGATAAACTCATGATTTATCGAAAGCAGATATTCGAAATCATGCGTATCTCCGCCATTCTGCAGCAATTTCTGACTGCTGTGGATGGGCTGGGTGAGGATGTATTTCCCGATGTTGTTTTTAAATCGCAGCACTATGCGCTCAGGTTCCCCCTCCGGGACATTGACACCGATGAAACTTTCAAAATAGAGCTCCGGATTGAAAAGCCTGTGGGTAAAAGTGTGCAACGGCAAGCTCTCGATTGCCCGAATTCTCTCCAGCCCGAAGATTCTGATGGCGTCACGCTCCTCGCAATATCCCACCAGGTACCACCGGAATTTATATTCTTTAAGACAATAAGGATGAACGGTAAACATCTGAACTTCATCTTGCCAAAAGGAGTGGTGTTTTATTGATATCACCCGCTTGTCGCGAATGATCGGGATCAATTGGTCGATGTATTCCATCCCTTGTGTGGGAGGGTTTTTCTCAAATTCTATAAAGTCGATGGTGTGGTTATTTGCCTGCATTTTATGGTAGTTGATCAGGCGGATAACCTTGTCGATGGCTCCGCTAAACGCCTTAAAAGCTTTTACCTTGCCATATTGGTTCAGAAGGCTTGCAGCAAATCTCAGCTTATTAAGATCTTCATCATTCACCGGAATGCGGTCGATAGAATAATCGTGGTCGGCATAAATGTATCCGGCCTTTTGATGGCAGTATTCAATCGGCGCACGATAATTAAGCCCTTCGCTGTAACGCATGGCGTAGATATCATTTTCGACGGTGCGGAGGCTGACCGACATTCCGAGTTTTTCCTGGCAAGCATCGGCTATCTCTTTTTTGGTGGCCGATTTTCCATTCGTCAGCAGTTGGTTGATGATCTTGTATCGGATAATTGCGTTCTTATTTTTAGGCATAGAAAATCTTTTTTTTAGTACACAAATACACGGTGTAGGCCTGTTCTAATTTTGTGTTTCCAAAATTAACCTAAAATCTTGTTGCCAATGAATTTTACAGACCAAATCGAACAGATTGTCCAAAAATCGAAAGAATCAGCGCTTTCGGGCAAGAAGCTCAAATCGCTTGCGACCAATGTAAAGCCGCTGACTGATTTTTTGAATTGCACCCACAACCAGGCTTTGCTTTTCGCAATCATCTTTTATCTATCGCTCGAACGTGGCAGTGCCGACCTTTCCGACATTGCCAGCCATTTTGATGTTCCTGTTATGCGTTTGCTGAAATACAAACGCGATTTAGACCAGCTCACCAAGAAAAAGCTCATCAGACAAGAGGACACCAGAGGTCCGTTTTCTTCGAGAGCTGGTAACTTTTCCTATTATGTTCATCAGAGCGTTTTCGATGGAGTTCTGAAAAAGAGGCTGTCGGGAAACTTAAACAAGATAAAAGACAGTATCGATTTTCTGGTCAGCGTTTATACCTGCATGGAAGAAGCTGCTAATAATGTGGATGGGTATGAGAATCTGAAGGACGACATGATTGCCATTTGCAAAGAGAATAAGCGGCTGGCTATTGCCAAAAAAATTCTCACCTCGGAAATGAAAGAATACGAAATCCTGATTCTGATTTTTGTTGCTTACAAGCTACTAAATGGTGAAGAGGACATTCCGGTATCAGAAGCCTGTGGCTTTATGGAAAATGACAAACATTTTCAGTTGAGTGTAAGAAGGAGCTTCTTAAATGGAAAAAGTTCGTTGCTCAAGCGTGGCCTGATTGAAACTACGCCTGGTATGTTTCGCAACGAAAATGATTTGAACATCACCGACAAGGGTCTGGAATACCTGCTGGGAACCGACGCTGAACAATTTTCGTTGAAATCGAAAAAGGTGAAATCCGAAATTCTGCCTGAGAAAATAAAGCCTGTTAAGCTGTTTTTAAATCCTGGCGAAAAGCAGCAAATGCTATCTATACAAGGACTTTTTGAAAAAGAAAATTTCCGGAAAATCGCAGAGCGGATGAAATCGAAGAACATGAAAGCCGGGTTCACCGTGCTTTTGTATGGCGATCCGGGAACCGGAAAAACAGAAAGTGTGTATCAGCTTGCACGTGAAACCGGTCGTAGTATTTTGCCGGTAGAAATCAGTCAGACCAAGAGCATGTGGTTTGGCGAATCAGAAAAACTTATCAAGGGCGTGTTCGAAAATTATCGCCGGTTGCAGGAGGGCAGCAGGGATTATCCGATATTGCTCTTCAATGAAGCCGACGGCATCTTTGGCAAAAGAACCACCCGCATGGAGTCGGGCGTTTCGCAAACGCTCAATGCCATGCAAAATATTATCCTGCAGGAAATGGAAGATTTCGAGGGTCTGATGATCGCCACCACCAACCTCACCGACAACCTCGACAAAGCTTTCGACCGCCGGTTTTTGTATAAAGTGAAATTTGAAATCCCTGAACTGAATACCCGCATTCAAATTATGCAGGAAAAAATCCCCTTCCTTTCCCTCCGCGCCATCGGGCAACTCTGTGAGCAATTCAAGCTCACAGGGGGCCAGATGGCCAATATTGCAAAGAAGTGCAACATCCACGAACTACTCGAGGGCAGCCTTCCGAACCTTCAACAAGTTGGCGCTTTTTGCCGGGAAGAACTTGGTCTGACGACGAAAACAAAACTTGGATTTTAAATAATGAATAGTAGCTGTTTAGATATATTGATGAAAACTGGAGTAGAATTGTGCCTTTGGGCACAAGATACGGGTAGAAAAACGACGATGGTAAAATGCCGTCCCGTACGGGACGGAATATCGGTTCGCTGCGTAATTTCTACCCACATCGCATCCCTACGGGATATTTTTCAGAAACAAGTTGCCAGATGATTCCCTGATATTAGCTAACTTTACACAGTTCAAATATTGAAAACAAATTAATAAAAAGACAAAAAATGGACAAAAAAACCCTTTACATCGACATGGATGGCGTGCTGGTTGACTTCCAGAGCGGAATCGACCGGTTGCCCGAAGAAATCGAAACCAGACATCATGAGGAAATAGACAATGCCCCCGGCATATTCGGGCTGATGGAACCCTTGCCAGGAGCCATCGAAGCTTATGAGCGGCTGAGTGAGAAATTCGACACCTACATCCTGAGCACGGCGCCCTGGGAAAATCCTTCTGCATGGAGCGACAAACTGCTGTGGGTGAAAAAACACCTCGGAAAAGTTGCTTACAAGCGCCTGATCCTGTCGCATCACAAAAACCTGCTCAAAGGCCATTTCATCATCGACGACCGCAACAAACGGGGAGTAACCGAATTTCAGGGCGAGCATATTTACTTCGCCACCCCTAAGTTCCCCGACTGGAAAACGGTGGTAGATTATCTGGAAACAAAGCTGAAAAAGGAGGAAAAACTCAAAGCAGTGCCTGTTGGGCCGGATACGGCAATCCTATTTTCGATCCTGCACTCCATCAACGGCATCGACGCGCTGTATCAAATCTGGCAGCAGGACATCTACCGCGCTAACAGCGTCATTTTCCTGAGCGAAGATGTTGAGGGCATGAGCCAGGAAGCAATTGAAGAGATGGTGAAAAAGGATACCGTTTTTGTAAAAGGATCGGATACCACTTTTGTAAAAGATTCCGATTATACATTCTTTAATTTCAATTTTCAGGACGTTGAGGATGATTTCTCCGTCGATATGGAGGCTATTAAAAAATCTGCTGCAAAACAAAGAGAAATAAACAGGATCCGGAAAGAGCAGATTGCAGCAAGAGAGATTGCAGAAAGAGAGAAAGGCTCTAAATTTCAGCGTCCGGTATAAACACAATGAAACTAAATTTTCATTTAAAAAACTTCATCAAAAATGGCAATTCACGCAGAAGACCTGATTAATGTAATCGTTAAACCAAGCTCCGATCTCATTAGCATCATCATCGACTATGGTAAATTGAAGCAGCGGCTCGAAAATCCTGAACGCGAGTCGTGGTATTTTCATCAAAGCCACGAATCTCACCAGGCAAAACTAAAGGCGCTGGAAGAGAAGTTCGAAAAATTCAGGACAGATTTTAACGACTCCGATTTAGATGAATTAATCAGCATGCTAAACGAAGTCAAAACCGAAAAAAGCCAGATACCGCGCAGAATGGGTCTGGTTCAACAAATTCATCTGGCATCGGTGCTATCCAAAATGAAATATCTGGAATCGCTCATAGAGATGAAAAGCAGGACAAACCAGATGATGCCCATCGATTATTACATCGAAAACGGTGATGCTCTTTTGACAATAAGCGGCTGGGAAGCTGAGAAATGAAAACGAGCAAACCCATAATTTCAATAGCTTTGCGGAAAACATGCGCCATGCAAGCATTTCGATTAAAAGGAAGTGATAAAATCAGTGTAGAACTAATCGGCAATAATTGTAAATCATCAAATAAAACGCTAAAAAAAATGATCAAATCAAAAGAATTCAAACAGATGCTGGACAAAACCTCAGCCCTAATTCCCGATCTTTTAGCAGCGTCAACCACGAAACAGGAAGAGGTGGCCGCATTGGTCGCTTTGCTTACCATTCGGCTGGGCTTGCTCGAAGACCTCGCCGAAGAGATCATCCATCCCGATTTTGAAGAAAATTTCCGTGTAATGCGAGAGAGCATCTTTGAAGTCGTACAAATGATAAATGAACGGGTTTAATATCCGGCGCACCGGAGCACATGCTAAACCGGGAGATTGTAATTGATAAATGAAAACCTGTGGTATTTTAAGATAAAAAAAACGCTATGAAAAACCCCCGCTACCTCACCAAGTCCCGCTTTAAGCTGGCGCTGGATTGTGAAACCAAACTTTTTTATACCAACAAAAAGGAATATCCCGACCAGCGTATCGACGACGCTTTTCTTGAAGCATTGGCCGAGGGCGGATTCCAGGTAGGTGAACTGGCAAAGATGTATCATCCGGGAGGCATCGAAATCCCTTATGGCCCGTACGATGATATGGTGAACGAAACCCTCCGGCTGCTCAGCCAGGAGAAAGTGATCATTTACGAAGCTACCATAAAGTTTCAAAACCTACTGATACGCGTGGATGTGCTGGTGAAAGATGGAAATACCATCGACCTGATTGAGGTAAAAGCCAAGTCGTTTGATGGCGACGACTCATCTGATTTTGTAGGTACAAGAGGAGCACTGGCTTCGGGATGGAAACCTTATGTTTATGATGTTGCGTTTCAGAAGCTGGTGATGACGAAGGCTTTTCCACATTTTAATATACGTTCGTACTTGTGCCTGGCCAATAAGAAAAGTGTGGCTACCGTGGAAGGATTAAATCAGAATTTCCTGTTGGTAAAAAATAATGACCGGACGAGCTGTGTGTGCAAAGCCGGACTTACAAAAGCCGATTTGGGTGCGGAGATATTGATCAATGTGCAAGTGGATGAAATTCTTGCCAGCATTTACAACCAAAACGATTTCTCGCCAACGCGCGTGCGCTCTTTTGAAGAATGGGTGTTTTACCTGGCCGATCACTATGCACGCGATGAAAAGATCAAACCCATTATTGGCGGGATATGCAAGGGTTGTGAATTCAGATGCAGCGCGGAAGAGGAAAAGTCGGGATCGAAAAACGGCTTTAAAGAGTGCTGGAAAGAAAGCTTTCGCCTTGCCGACAGTGATTTCGATAAACCCACGATGCTTGATATTTGGAACTTCCGGCGGAAAGACAATATGATTGAACAGGGCAAAATATTTATGGAAGACGTTACCGAAGATGATCTCAGTGACCGCCCATATTGCGGCAATGGAATGTCGCCCAAAGAGCGCCAATGGCTGCAGATACAAAAAGCTGTGAACAACGATTTGGCGCCTGAAATTGATGTCGCAGGATTAAAATCTGAAATGAAAACCTGGAAATATCCGCTTCATTTTATCGACTTCGAAACCACTGCTGTGGCCATTCCCTTCCACAAAGGCATGCGACCTTACGAGGGCGTTGCATTTCAGTATTCGCATCATATCGCTTACGCGGATGGAAGGATAGAACATGCCGGCGAGTACCTGAACACCAAAAAAGGGGCGTTTCCGAATTTTGAATTTGTGCGGCATCTGAAGGCCGAACTGGAGCAGGACGATGGCACCATCTTCAGATACCACAACCACGAAAATACCTACCTCAACATGATTCACCGGCAACTGTCCGATGCAGATGTCAATGAAGTGAAAGACAAGGCTGAGCTGATGGAGTGGATCAAAACCATCACGCATAGCACCAAATCTTCGGCAGAAAGCTGGACGGGAGCGCGGGATATGGTGGATTTGTTTCAGATGGTGAAGCAATATTATTACGACCCGCGGATGGGTGGCTCCATTTCGCTCAAGGCGGTTCTCCCCGCCGTATTGAATTCGAGCAACTATCTCAAAAATAAATATTCACAGCCCATCTATGGCGCCGTTGGCGGGATGAAAAGCCTGAATTTCAAAAATCAGATTTGGATAAAAATAGATATGGATGGAAGGGCAATCAGTCCGTACGAACAATTGCCGCCTTTGTTCGATGGAGTGAATACAGAAGCGCTTGACCAGTTGATAACTGATGAACACCTGGCTGATGGTGGCGCTGCCATGACCGCTTATTCCCGCATGCAATTTACTGAAATGAGTGACCTCGAAAGCCAGGAAGTCCAAAAAGCTTTGCTAAAATATTGCGAGCTCGACACCCTGGCAATGGTAATGATTTGGGAGTATTGGGAAAAGGAGATCACTGCTTTAGCTCGGGATTAAGCTGTTTCTGTTTTTACAGGCTCTGCCTGCTTTTCTGTTTCTCAAAACAGGCAAAGCCTGTAAAAAATAATGCAGACAAGGCACAGCCGCGTCCAAACTCCGAAAGCATTAAATTCAAGCCACTTTAATAAAGGTGGCGTACATTTTCTTTATTTTTGTCAAAAATATTTAGCTATGCAAACAATTCGTTTAAAAGTAAGTGATAAAATCATCGGTAACCTGATGTGGTTTTTGCGTCGGTTCAGTAGTGATGAAATTGAGATACTGAGCGAGAACAACGAATTCCTCTCTGTTCAAGAATATCTGGAAAACGAATTGGTGGCAATGGAAAGCGGGCAGCCTGATTACATAAATATTGATGAATTGGAAAAGCATCTTGAAAAATCCATTCGAAAGTATGAAGATTAAAATCACAACCATTTTCAGAGATCGGTTGAGTGAGCAGGTTGAATTTATTGCTAAAGATAAACCCACTGCTGCGAGAAACTTCAAAACCGATATTCTTAATCGTATTAAAGAAATCCCAAAAAGTCCTTATTCATACCGCCGATCCATCTTTTTTAATCGAGCTGATGTAAGAGATTTGATTTTTAAAGGATATATCGTGGTTTTTAAAGTTGATGAAAGTAATCAGACAATTGAGATTTTTGGTTTTTGTAAGTGGCAGGAGAACCCCTCTAAATAATAAGTTTGAAAATCAGAATTAGAAACAAGTTGCGGGAGCGTCGCTTGCTACACATAATTTTCTGTATTTTTGTAACTAAAATTTATTCGAGATGACACAAGAAGCTATTAAGTTGGAATTGATTGAGTGGCTGACAAAACTCCAAAGCAACGAAACCATCCATTATTTAAAAATCATCAAAGACTCGATGAAAGAGGAAAATGATTGGTGGAGCAGCCTTAGCAGCGAACAAATCTCCGGAATCGAGCGTGGATTAAAAGATATTGACGAAGGCAGAACGATAGCGCATGAAGTAGTAAAACAGCGTTATGGCCTATAAACATCCGGTTATCTGGTCAGAGGAGGCAGTAAGGAATTTGGAAGAAATCCTTGATTACATTGTGAACCGCTGGACACAGAGGGACGTAAATAATTTTAAAACAAAACTTTCCCGGCAACTGAATTTAATCTCTCAAAATCCTAACCTATTTCCTGTTTCAGGAGTTCAGCCTCGTTTAAGGAAAGCCGTTTTAAGTAGGCAAACCACCATCTTTTACGAGTTTAGCAACGATTCAGTTCATATCGTTTATCTTTTCAATAATGCCAAAAACCCGGATAAAATCAAATAACTTCAGTTTCACCTTCTGCCAAT
>CAZTCX010000153.1:0-9040 GCA_964612515.1 uncultured Lentimicrobiaceae bacterium
TCGCCGGGAATTCTCTTGCCCGGCTCAACCTGCGAGATCATAGCCTTTACGGGATGGATAATCTGAAAGGGTGCGACGCCTACGATGTATTAGTCAACGAGAGACATGCTACAGCCCTGGTGTATGCTGCCAGCCCCATCGAAGGTACCTACAGCCGGCATGCAACAGATTGCAGCCTACAGTTGATGAACCAGACTGCTTTCAAAACCAGCACCGGCTGCTTCAATCCACAAAACAAAAAAGCTTATTTTTTGAACAGCCGCATAAAGTATGAGGATTCGGGACTTGCCATTGTGGATGCCATTACCGATGAGGTGATAGATATAGTGCCCCTTGGCGAGGATCTTATCAGAGCCATTTATAATGAGCAAGTCAACAAGGTGTTTGTTGCTTCAAAAGACGGCAGGGAAATTTTTGTTGTAGATGGACAATCAAATCTATTGGTACAAACCATTTCATTTGCCGGAAACTTACAACCTATCGAAGAGATTTTTGATACCGGTGACAAATTAATTTGCAAAGCGTACGATAAAATCTATCTTGTCAATCCGGCTGATTATTCCTACACCACGCTTACGCTATCCGGTGCAATTGCCAGTTACAAATGCAAAGACATCGTTTATAATTCAAATGCCAATGAAGCCTATTTGCTGTTAAGTGGCGGCTACACCAAGATTGTGGTAGTTGATCTGAATACTTCTTCTATCAAGCAGATTTACGAATACACTATACTAACGGGTGTTGATCTGGCATACAATCATGAGGAAGATTTGGTTTATCTGGTCAATCTGATGCTTCCCAAATTTTATGTAATTGAGCCTGCCGATTTTACCATCAAAGAGGAAATAAACTATACCACTGTCCAACTTTTCGGAATCGTAAATATGGAGGTTGATTACTATCGTAACAAGGTTTGGCTCACCTGCTCACGATCCTACTCTGCAGATAATTACAAGGTGATCATCGATTTGGCTGGCGATGATTACACTTATGGCACGCTTGATGAGGTGCTTCCCACACTTGCTTTCAACCGCCTCAACGAGCGCTATTATTACAATCTGTTGGCCGAAAACCTCAGTGGAACACCACAACTGGCCATTGGAGTAGCCGAAGGGTTGGATGATGCAGAATTGGATTATCTCACCACGGGCAACTATTTCAATCGCCCATACACCATCGAAAGGTTAGGTGAAAAGTACAATCCTGTACTGCACACTAAGAAGAACAAAATCTACTGGCCTAACGGCGATTTCTCTAATGTCTCGGTCATCAGCGCCTACACCGATCGGCTTGGCCTGAAAGCAGGCTATAACTGGCTCTCCTTCCCCCGCCTTGAAAGAGCGTACAATAACCCGGCACCTGCTATACCATTGCTTGAGCGGATTAATTATTTTCCCAATGTGTACTTACATTTAATTGAATCTTCAGGAAACGAACTTTATTGGAATGAGAACGGTTGGTATGGTACATTAAACGAGGTTATAAGCTCTCGAGGTTACATACTACACCTCGATATTATTGGTGATGCTCCCGCACCAGAAATGAAACTCTATGGTGCAATACTTGATCCTGAGACACCTATTAACCTAAATCCTAATAGTTCTAATTGGGTTGGCTACTTCATCGAAGATGCACAAATGCCTTTGGATGCCATACCTGCCGATGTACTGCCGTATGTTACCCGAATTCAGGCACAATACTGGGCCATGATACGTACCAATAGCGATCCCGAATGGCGGTATAAGGGCAGGGTAATGCCTATCCAATACGGCGATATGGTAATAATTGATGTAGTTGGAGAGTGCCCTCCACTGGTGTGGAACCAACCTGAGCAGGCAGCCGAAGAGATGGACTTGCTGGTTCCTGAATATTTTGCCTATGAGGAGCAGGCCAACTACCTGCCTCTCTTTGTCGAAATGGATGCAGAAAGCGACATTCAGGAAATTGCGGTGTTGGCCAATGGCGAGGTGAGGGGCGCTGCCGTGCGCGAACCCGGCGATACGCTTACACAAGTAAGCGCATACCTGGGAGGCGTACCGGAGGGAACACCGCTTAGCTTCGAGACCTGGAGCGGTTTTAAATCGGCTCCGGCGGGTCCGGGCAGTTATGCGGTGTTCAATCCTGTGGATAAAAAATATGAAAACCGAACGCTGTACAAAGGGGAAAACGCCCCGTACCATGCTGTCTCACTTAAATCGGCAGCTCATGCTGTGGCGCCTGACAGACGGGTCGAAGTAAGCTGTTCCCCAAATCCTTCTACCGGTGAAACTACTTTTACCATCAGGATGGAAGAGATGGCTAAGGTTACGCTAATGATCCGTGATATCAACGGACGAACGATAGCCAACTTGCTCGACAACGATATGCCCAAAGGGCTTTACCATACCAAATGGTATGGTGCTCACGATAATGGATCGGATGCCGTTAATGGAGTTTACTTCTACAGCCTGAGCATAGATGGCCGGCAGCAGACATCCGGCAAGATAGTGCTGATTCGATAAACTTGATAAATGATTTGAAAAACAAAATCAACAGCCATGCCGGTCTGCTTTTGCACCGGCCGGCATGGCTTTCTTTACTTTTACATTTGTTACATGAGAAAAACAACAATCTTAAAAAAAACATATTATGGAATCATCAAAACTTACAGTTGGCGATAAAAAGTGTCATCGTTCATATCCAAAAATCCTCTTAAACATCGAATCTACCGGAATCTTACTATCCGTTCTGATATTATTTCTGTTGATGCCAGCATTTCTTTCTGCCACTATCCTTAGCGTAAAACAGGATGGCACCGGCGATTTCACGGTAATTCAGGAAGCCTGTTTGGCAGCTACATCCGGCGATACTGTACTCGTTTATCCCGGCATTTATTATGAGAATTTACATCTTAACAGGCCAATTGATTTAACACTTGCAAGTTTATTTTTGTTAACCCAAGACCGTTCATATATCAGCAGTACAATAATTAATGGGAATCAAACAGGAAGCTGTATAAATATTGATGAAGTTAGTCAGTCTGATATAGTAATAGCAGGATTTACGTTAACAAATGGTAGCGGCTGTTGCAACACGTTTGTTGGGGGAGGAATACGAATATATCAGGCTCATGATGTTTACCTAAAGTCAAATGTTATTTGCAATAATGTTGCTACAGCAGGGGCGGGAATTTATGTGATGTTTAGCAAATTGTTTTTGTCGGGTAATATCATCAAAAATAATCGTACCTACGGATCAGGCGGAGGGATTTATAACAGATACGGATCGGAAATATACTTTGACGACGTAGAAAAAAATAGTGTGTATTTAAATTATGGGGCAATCGGTGCTGATATAGCTAAGTTGAGTCATAGCGGGCCAATGGATATCATTCTGGACACCTGTACCGTCTTAAATCCTGATTACCATTTTATATACTCTTATGACGTCTTTAATTTCCCAAATAATGATATTAACATATCCGTTGATCATGGAAAATTAACGCCGGTAAATCAGGATTTGTATGTTGATCCTGCCACCGGCGATGATGCCAACGATGGCCTTACGCCCGCAACTGCCCTCAAAACGGCATCGTTTGCCTGCAAGCTAATTGCTTCTGACAGCACCAATCCACTTACCATCCACCTGCTCGATGGTGTCTATTCTCCCTCCACCAATCAGGAACAGTTTCCTTTTAACGTCAGGAGCTACATATCATTAATTGGCGAAAGCAAAGACAACACAATCTTTGACGCTGATTCTTCATATTTTTTTATTATGGGTAGCGGATCATTAGATAAATTCAGCATCCAAAACATCTCCTTTCAAAATAGCTACAATAGTAATCTGAAAAATGTAGTCACAGCCTGTATGTACTATACCCAGAGTACCAATGTTTCTTTAGAAAATATAGATATTGATCATTGTACATTTTATGGCTATTCTGGAATAGCTTTTGAAAACCCTGACAATTTGCTTCTTAAAAATATTAACATTGATAATTTAAAGGGTGGCTCCGTTTTGGCTATGTCAAATTTCTTATATCCAAAAAAAACCTTTAAATGCAAAAATATTTCCATCAGAAATTTCAAGCCAGATGACAATCCAATGCAATCCGGTGGTGAAGGAAAAGGTGTGATAATATCAGGAAGTTTATATATTAATGACCTATTTACAGGTTCCATTTGTAACTTGTTAATCACAGATAATCTCCGAATTCCTAATCCTAATTGGGGATATGGAACTATAGCAGGCATCGCTATTGACAAGAGAGCAAAAGTTAATCTTGTAAACGCGACTTTCAGTAACAACATTTGCCGTGGAGAAGAAAGTTTTGCAGCAAATGTGGATAATGGGTCCGTGGTGAACTTTTACAACACCATCATGTATGGTGATTCGCTCAAAGAGTTTAGCATGGGAAATCCGTTACCTGCAGATCGTCCGGCAACAGCCAATATTTCCTATTCCAACTTTGAGGGAGGTGAGGCTGCCATCAAAAACTGGAACAACCAACATAACCTAAACTGGCTGGAGGGAAATATGGACGAAGACCCCCGGTGGGTGGGCACCGGCGATACCGCCTACTACCTGCAGTACGACTCACCCTGCCGCAACAGCGGCACCCCTATGTACGAATCAGGCATGAGCCCTCCCTACATAAAAGAGGAGGAGGGCAAATACGTGCTCTACATGCACAATATGGACACCGTGCACCTGCCCGCCACCGACCTGGCCGGGCGTCCGCGCATCTCGGGCAACCGCATAGATATGGGTGCCTACGAATACCAAGATACCGGCGTAGCAGTGCAGGAGTACGGGCTACAACAGGATTCTTACAAGCTTTCGGTGTATCCCAACCCGTTTTATGTGCATGCTTTTGTCGATTTCCAGATGGAAAAACAAGGCCACGTGCAGATAGTGATAACCGACTTGAACGGACAGCGCGTAAAAACCCTGCTCGACGCCTCCATGCCCCGCGGCGACTACCACCTGATATGGAAAGGCGACAACGACTACGGCACCACCCTGCGAAACGGAACCTACCTGCTCACCCTCTACAACCACGGCCAACAAATAACTACCGTAAAAGTGCAGAAGCAGAAGTTTTGATTAAAGACAAACCAAAACCCCGACAGGATTTCAAACCCTGCCGGGGCTTTTATATTGAAACAATCGTATCGGCTGATGCTACTCCGCAAAAATTTCCTGACAAGTAATCTTTGCCTGCATGCGCCGTTAATCTCCTTTTTAATCTGACTATTTGCTTATGCAAAAATTATTGAAAAAGAGTTGGCTGGTTGCAGTAATAGCGATAAGCCTGCTGCTGCAAAGTTGCATCAATATCGTCGAAGAAGTTACGGTGCATGCCGACCACTCGGGCAGTGTGTCGCTGCGGCTGGATGCCGGCGGCGGCAACCCGCTGATGACGCTGCTGGGGCGCTTCGTCGATCTGTCGTTTATGGACGATCTGGAGCAGGAAGCGCGTGGTGTAGCTTCTATCCTGCGTTCTCAGCCGGGCATTAGCAAGGTCAATTTTATTAAGAAAGGCCGCAATGGTGCGCTGGAACTTTCGTTCGACTTCGCCGACAGCCGTGCATTAAACCATGCCTTGTATGCTGCGGCGGGTGCCAGAAAAACCTGTTGGCAGCCTGCGATCTACAAAACCCGAGGCAGCAGTTTTGTACGCACCAACACTACCGGATGGCTGCGTTTGCTTGTAAAAGAAGCCAGCGACGAAATGCCCGATAAAGCTATAGCTGAATTTATCGACATCACCTCCATCTACCACGTCCCAAAACCTATGCGCAACATCAGCAGCAACGCCAAATATTCCGTTTCTAAAGACCAAATGACCATTACCACCACCAACACGCTGGCCGACGTGCTCGACAACAACATCAGCTCGCGCATTAAAATCCGTTATTAAATCTGATTGCAAATAATGAGACCAGTCTAAAAAGCTACGAAACCCCTAAATCCCCTAAAGGGGACTTTCCCAAACTACTGATTTTTAGTACTTCTCCCTTTAGGGTTAGGGGTAAAAAGGACTAAAAATCAGTGGTATTGGGGTATTTAGACTGGACTCAATAATCAGAAAGGCATCTTGTGATGATCGAAGGTTTGGCCTTCTGAAAAGTACCGTATCTGTTCGGCGATGCGGACAAAAATCTCCAACTGTTGGCTGCGAAACCAGGCGATAGCTTCCTGGTCGTTGCGGGCGGCCAGTGCCAGCTTTACGTAGAAATCGAACTTTTGCTGCCGGAGCCACAGCATGGCGCGATCGTCATCCACAGAGGCGGCATCGAAAGCAGCGTAATGATTATAGCCATTGCTGATGAGCCAGCGGATGGCATCGCCGCTTCCACGGATAGCGTTGGAAAGTGCGGCCAGCTCGGGGTAGCCATTGTTGAGCAGCCAGTATAGAAAATCCTCCTTTCCGGCGATGGCGCGCTCCAAAGCCAGCAGGATTTTAATATCGTATTCATACAATTGTTTCATCAACCCTGTTTTTTTACAAAAGACAAACCATCAATAAACGCTGTATTTGACGCGTATGGCGCGCAGCATGTCACCGATTTTGTGCAAATCCTCCTTGTCAACAACCTCCAGCCCATTGGTGGGTGTAGCGCGATCAATGGGATAAAGCATAACGTAACGCGGCTGAATCTGTTTGATATGCCCCAGCCAGGCGTGCAGCTCGGCCGGTTTGGTGTTATCTATTTTTTCGCCATCAATCTCACCGCGGACGAACAAAGTTTGTATGATCACCTTTTGGCGAAAGCGCATCAGATTTTGCACGATGCTATCCAGCGTAAGCTGTGGCGAACGTGGTTTGTTGATCTTTTGAAAAGTGGCTTCCAGGCCGGCATCAAGCTTCAGGATGTTATTGTCGATGTGGCTGAGCGCATTAAAAATTTCCGGTTTATGCAATGTGCTTGCGTTGGAAAGTACCGTCACCTCAGCGTGTGGAAAGTGTAGGTTGCGGAGCTTCAGCGCATCTTCTACAATTCCAGGAAATGCCGGGTGCAGGGTCGGCTCGCCGTTGCCGGCAAAAGTGATGCTGTCGGGTATTTTACCGCCAGCTTTCATCTTTATCAGTTTCTCTTCGAGCGCTTCGGCTACCTCGCTGCGGGTGGGTAGCACCATAGGCGCATCGTCGTCGTCGGGTGTCCAGCCGCATTCACAATAGATACAATCGAACGTACACATCTTGCGGTTGACGGGCAAAAGGTTGATGCCCAGCGAAAGGCCCAGACGCCGGCTACGCACCGGTCCAAATATGAGTTCATTAAAAAGAAAAGTCGGCATGGCTTGCTGTTTACTTGTTACAATTGGCTAACAGTGGGGACAACAAAAGAGATACCCGAATGTTATTGCCATCACAAATAAACAGCTTCTCAGCGAAAACATATACTTTTGAAAACTAAAATCGTGAAATGTCTGATCTGAAAGAAATCAAAGCCCCCATCAATGATCACCTGACGCTTTTCGAGCAGAGGTTCCGCAAGTCGATGAAGAGCAATGTAGCGCTGCTCGACAAGATTACGGGTTACATCATCCGCCGCAAAGGCAAACAGATGCGGCCGATGTTTGTATTTTTTTCGGCAGGCATCTGCGGCACCATCAGCGAATCGACCTATCGTGCGGCATCGCTCATCGAACTGCTGCACACCGCCACCCTGGTGCACGACGACGTGGTGGACGACTCCAACATGCGCCGTGGATTTTTTTCACTCAATGCTTTATGGAAAAACAAAATTGCCGTGCTGGTAGGCGACTATCTGCTTTCACGCGGACTTTTGCTTGCGCTGGAAAACGACGAGTTTGAGCTGCTCAGAATCGTCTCCTCGGCCACGCGCGAAATGAGCGAAGGGGAGCTGCTGCAGATAGAAAAGGCACGTCGTCTCGACATCCAGGAAGAGATTTACTTTGAGATCATCCGCAAAAAGACGGCTTCGCTCATCGCTTCCTGCTGTGCTGCCGGAGCACAATCCGTTGGCGCCGACACCGAAACTATTCAAAAGATGCACCGCATTGGCGAATATGTGGGCATTGCTTTTCAAATCAAAGACGACTTGTTCGACTATACTGCCGACATTTCCACCGGCAAACCCAACGGTGTCGACATCAAAGAACAGAAAATGACGCTGCCGCTGATTTACATGCTCAACCACAGCCGCAGCAGCGAAAAGCGTGAGGTAATCCACGTGGTGAAACGCCACAACAACAATCCCGACAAGGTAAACGATGTGATCGAAAAAGTGAACCACAGCGGCGGCATCGACTATGCCCGCCAGCGCATGCTCGAATACCAGCAGAAAGCCTTTGATTTGCTTTTCACCTTCCCCGACACACCCATGCGCCGCTCCTTTGAGCAATTGGTGCGTTTTACCGTAGAGCGGAATAAATAGGGACGGAGAATCTCTAAATCCCATCCTTTCATATTTCCGGTTAGATTTCCAAAACCTAAATTGCCACCTGTCAGTTTTCTTTTAACCTCTAATTTCTAATTTCTTTTTTGATTTGGGAGGCCGGGCGGGCTTTCCGCTTTACCCGCCTTGCAGCGGCTGTGTTTTTGTAGGCGGTGCGTGGGCTTCCTTCGTCAGCCTCCGCCCGCCAACAAAAACATCAGCCGCCGCTGCGCCGGGGTACCGCTCCAATCCCTGCCTCGCCGATGCGGGTATCTTTACGAGTTGGGGTTTACGATCAATGTTCCTTACGATCTCATTGATTTTTAAAAAACCCAAACATCCGACGGTTCAGCTTAGGCTTTACCTAATCGTATTTATTTTTGCTGGCTGCGCCCGCTTTCCTATTCAAATGATTTGCTAAATTTCAAAAGGCATAGCCTATGAAAACAGAAAAGACGAGGGCTTCGACAAGCTGGCTTCGACTACGCTCAGCCACCGCCGCCACCACAACCTCGTCCAAATGTTGGAAAATCAATCCGTTTTTGATTTCGCCCCGTTGGGGCTTTTAGGCTTTTAATCATCACGCCAACTCTATTCACAGGGCTGCGCCCCGTGCTAATGATTTCGCCCCGTTGGGGCTTTCATTCAAA
>CAZTCX010000154.1:0-8994 GCA_964612515.1 uncultured Lentimicrobiaceae bacterium
TAGCATTCTGCCTGAGGTTGTCAGCAAATACAACAAAATGCCTGCTTTGGGTTATGCAGGCGAAACTCCCCTTACTTATCACGATCTTGGTCAACATCTAGATGCGCTGACGGCTTTTCTCGAAGAAATCCAGATTACGCCTGGCAACAAAGTGGCCATCCTGAGTCAAAATATGCCCCAGTGGGGCATCGCTTTTTTTGCGCTACAGCGAATGGGAATTATCACCGTTCCATTGTTGCCAGATTTTAGCACCCACGAAATTTCCAACATTATAGACCATTCCGGCCTGGAAGCCATTTTTGTATCGGAAAACCTCCAATATAAAATTGAAACATTAGAAACTCCTTTCGATGGCAAAGTGATTCGTCTGGATGATTTTAGTTTGATTAATAATGAATCTAAAGCAGTTTTTGGTATTAATAAAAAACCTGCCCAAACCTATTCCCCCACCGAAGACGAGCTGAGCATACTGCTTTATACTTCCGGCACCACCGGCGAGCCGAAGGGTGTTATGCTTTCGCAAAAAAATGTAATCATCAATGCCATTCAGAGCGACGCTGTACAGCCAATTTTGCCAGGCGATAAATTCCTGAGTGTACTGCCGCTGTCGCATACTTACGAAAATACCATTGGCCTGGTGCTGCCCATTATGAAAGGTGCCAATGTGAGTTACCTGCGCAAGCCCCCCACCGCCAGCGTTTTGGTGCCGGCCATGCAGATTGTCCGCCCCGACATCATGCTTACGGTGCCCTTGATTATCGAAAAAGTTTACAAAACGAGTATCCTTCCTGAGATTCAAAAAAAAGTGGTTACGCGGCAGCTCGCGAAGTTTGCCCCTACCCGGCGGCTGATTCATGGCCTGGCAGGACGTAAATTGATGAAAAAATTTGGCGGAAGACTTAAATTTTTCGGTATCGGTGGCGCCAAGCTCGATGCTACCGTCGAGCGGTTTTTGCGTGAAGCCCGGTTTCCGTACGCCATTGGTTACGGACTTACCGAAACGGCTCCGCTGCTTGCCGGCTCGAACCCACAAAACACACGGCTGCAAGCGATTGGACCTTCAGTAGTTCAGTGTGAATTGAAGATTGACAATCCAAATCCACGTACCGGCGAAGGCGAGATATGGGCCAAAGGGCCAAACGTAATGCTGGGATATTATAAAAATCCCGAGCGGACCAGCGAAGTATTTTCAGAAGATGGCTGGTTCAAAACCGGCGACCTGGGCGTGTTCGACAGCGACGGATATCTCAGCCACAAAGGACGTCTCAAAAATATGATCCTTGGTGCTAATGGCGAAAACATCTATCCCGAAGAGATTGAAACACTCATCAACAACTTCCGCCATGTATCCGAATCATTGGTGGTAGAGCAAAAAGGGAAGTTGGTGGCTATGGTTCATTATAATCGTGAGGAGCTGGAGCTAAAAATGAAAGAAGTAAAGGCCGACATTTCACAAAGGATGGATGATAAAATTGAAGAGATTACTGCGCTTGCCGACAAAGCCGCCGAAGAACTCACCCGCGAGCTGCATCAATACATCAACAGTAAAGTCAACAAAGTTTCGCGCATCCACCTGATGGTTGAGCACCGCGACCCTTTCCAGAAAACCGCAACCCAAAAAATCAAGCGCTATCTATACGGATAGAAGAATTTGCCGGGTTACAAGGAAATAAATAAGTTGTAAAATCACATCCAATAAAATTTCTTTGGGCTGTCGGGAGCCTGTAACTTTATTTTTCCGAAACCATACTTATCTTTTTCAGGCTCTGGTAGCATCACGGTGCGACTTATCACGGAATTTGAAAATCACCCCGTGAATAATCCCATACGTTTCCCAAAAAGTTAAAATAGCTATTTCAAGTTTAAGATGCATTCACGGGGTAACTAATTGTGGAAATTGGAAAGCCACCCCGTGAATAATCCCATTCGGTTCCCAAAAAGTTTAAAATAGCTGTTTCAGGTTTAAGCAAAATTCACGGCGTGACTGATTTTGAAAATAGGTAACTCACCCCGTGAATAATCCCATACGTTTCCCAAAAAGTTTAAAATAGCTGTTTCAGGTTTTGGGAACATTCACGGGGTGACTGATCAACTATTTTGGAAATAATTTTCCTCCCCTAGCCGATTTTCACCCAGTGTTTTCACCCATTTGGGTGAAAACACCCTATCCTTAATTTGCATCACAAAACCCTCCTATTAAAAAAATATAATATTATTTCCAGCTAACCTGTTGGTCATTAATACTTTAAAAACCCTAATCTTTTCAGATACAAGTATCAACTTATTTGTGGCATTTCAATTGACATGCCCGCTACAATCTGACTGAACTATACCATCGCTCCTCACTATTCAGCCATTTTTTTTGAACGTATTTACGCATTGTTGTACTGTTTTAATTATTAACAATTAAATCTATTTGTTTATGAAAAGAGAAACTACGATTCACAGAACAAAAGCAACCGGAACCTACCGTGGTGGGTTAGTGATGCTTATCATTATCTTTACACTATTTTTATCTCCCTGGCAAAATCTGGAAGCGCAATCGTGTTGTCCGGAATTTGAGTTAAAGGATGCCGTGGAAATCTGTCCGCCTGAGGGTGCCTGTCAGGGCGACCCGACATTAGGAGCCAAAGGGCTTGCTGCGTGTAAGGAGAGCGTACACGTTTACACTGTTTATCCTAACATTCTGGCTTACACCTATACCTGGACGGTAACCGGTGGCACTATGGTTAGCAACTCTGGTAATCCAAAAGCCATCCTTTGGGGCAATTCTACCACCGGAACCATCAAGGTGGTAATAAACACCGGCTTCTGCATCGATTCTATAACCCAACAGGTTTGCCTGATTGATGGTCCGAAAGCTGATATCACAGCCGACAGAGACACGGTTTGCACCGGCGACCCGGTCTATTTTACCAATCAATCGTTGGGTGGGAGCGCCTATCACTGGGATTTTGGTGATGGTACCACCTCCACTTCCCTAGTAAATCCTATTGGTCATGCTTATGCAAACCCCGGAACATATACTGTTACGCTGACAGCAACCGACATGGGTGCAGGACAATGGGTAGTAGGAAGCGATTTACAATTTGAGTTGCTGGTTCCCTGCGGCTGCTCCGACACCGCTACCTATACTGTTGTGGTACTTCCCGGCAAGGGACCCGAAATCAACACCGATTGTTGCTTTGGTACCGTTTGCCCTGATGAAACATCCGACTTTTGCGCCGTAGATAGCTGCACTGTTTACCAATGGAGCGTCACGGGGGGGACCATCATTGCGGGCGCTGGCACCCGATGTATCACCGTGCAATGGGATGCCACCTATACCGTTCCTACCACCGTTAGTCTAACCACACCTGGCTGCAGCTTGGCTCCCTGCGCCGGCACCACAACGATAAACGTACCTGTGCTTTATCCAAATTTCCCCATCACGGGGCCTGCTCTACTTTGTCAGTATGCTTCCGGCTCGTTTTCGCTTCCGGTATTGCCAGGTACTTACTACAATTGGTATGTGTCAGGTGGTAGCTATCAGTTCAATCTGCAAGACAAGAATACCGCTACAGTGAATATTTCGTTCAATGATGCCGCAACTTATCAGGTAAAATGCATCTACAACAATCCCCTGGCAGGATGCAGTGGTAGCAGTGTAATTACGGTAACTGTTTTGCCGGAATTTAAGATTGTATCAGGAGAAGAAACTGTTTGCGAAGGCGATACCAAAGTTTATTTTGCCAATGGAAACGCATCCTGGTCAGTAATAAATCCGCTGGGCGCCACAGTGGCTCCGGCAGGCAACTCAGCCAGCATAACCTGGAATATCCCCGGAACTTACACAGTAATAGCCACCCCCTTCAATACCGCAGCATTCTGCAACAGCGCTGCCTATAAGATTGTGGAGGTAATAGCCAAACCCATACTCAACAACATCGTTGGCAACGACAGTATTTGCCCCGGCGAGAATTACACCTACAGTATTTCATCCAACACTACCGGCAGCCCATTTACGTGGAAAGTGTCGATGGGCAGCGGTAATATCCCTTCTACTATGGGTGCCGACAACGATTCGATAGTTGCCAGCTTTAGTGGCACCGGCCCCTGGCAACTGAGCGTTTACCAGACGATAGAAATCACACCTGGCGATTCTTGTACATCTCTGACGAAGGTTATCAATATCTATCCTTTCTTATCACCTACGATCACAGGGCCTGCGACTGCTTGCGCTGATGATGTAGTCAATTATTCGGCAGGAGGCTCCAACCCTGGCGGCGATTTTGAGTGGTCTATTGTTCTCCCAAGCCAGGGAAGCATCGTTGCCGGACAAGGCACTCCCAACGTTACCATCAAGTGGCACGGCCCTTCGGCATCACCAGTGCTTAAAGTTGTAACCTGCACCGGAAGTTTTTCAAAATCAGTGACCGTAACGGCGCCACCCACAGCCATTGCATCCTACAATATGCTACCAGTATTTTGCCTGGGCAGCACCCAGATACTCACACTCTCTACACCATCAGGAGCCGGCTATTCGTATCAATGGTACAAAAATAACGTGCCGTTGGCTACCACTCAGGCGATTAATATCAATATAGGCTCTTTAATTTTGCCGGGAACCTATACTTATTATGTAGAGGTTACACTTAATGGCTGTACTTCCAAAAGCAACATCATTAATGTTGTCATAAGAGATTGTTCGGTATGGCAAGGCGGCGACACCACCCTGTGCGATGTTTCAGCCTATTTCTTGCCCTACGTTACTTGCTCGCAGGTAATCCTTCTCAATCTGTCGCAAGCAATTCCGCCGAATACCTTCACCTCGTCGTGGTTTGCAACAGGACCTGGAACCGTTTCCTTTACTCCGGGTCCTGGCCCTCTCGACCAAACCATGACAGTTTCGACTTCGGGTACATATACCATAACACTCACCGTAACGTCCTCGACGGGATGTGTATCCGTTTGGAGCCAGAGTATTTCCATTCTTTTGCCCAATGCAAACTTTAGTTCTACGGCGCCTGCCTGCGATAACAAAGAGGTGAACTTTACAGCAAATCCTCTAAATATAGCCTATAGTTATTACTGGCAATTTGGCGATGGCTTCACTTCTTATCAGGGCACCACCAGTCATATTTATGGATTGCCTGCCCCTGCCACCTATAATGTAACTCTCACCATAACCGATCAGTACGGATGTGTTGCCACCATCACCAAACCGGTCATCATTAATCCTTCACCGATATGTCCAATATCTGTTGCTGATACGATGATCTGCCCGGGCGACGGGGAAATACTTTATGCCTGCCCAGGCATGACATCTTACCAATGGTATAAAAACAAACAACCTATTTATGGTGCCAATGCTTCTCAATACACAGCCACCAGCCATGGAAGTTATTATGTGATAGCCCAAAACAACTTTGGCTGCTTTGGCAAAAGCAATAAGATTTACATGTACATGTATCCATTGCCTAAAGCAAAAATTGATGGCGACAAACGCATGTGTGCACTCCCTGGACAGTCGGTAGGATTCTCATTGTGGACGATTCCCAACCCCAACTATAACTACCAATGGAGTTGTAATCCGCCAGTGGCCACCTTCTCGCCGCAAGGATTATCCTACACTTACGCTACATTGACTGCCCCTGCCGTATTACCAGCGAACTATGAGTTTATTGTGAAAGTTACTGACCTGACTACCGGGTGCGTCAACTACGATACACTGTGTGCTTCTATTTATGAAGCACCTACATTCTCGGTAACTCAACTGAACCTCTGCGAAGGAAGTCCTGTAACATTAACACCAAGCCTGTTAGATATTACCAAATACAGCTACCAATGGAACAATGGAGCTACCACGCCGGTGATAACAGTGCAGGCACCAGGTTTTTACAGCCTCACGATCACCGACCTGACGAATGGGTGCCAGGCCACTGTCCCTGCCGGGCTGATATTTCCAAAGCCCGACCTGAGTCTGTTCCCGATCGGTTGTGCCTCAATATGCGACCATGATACGCTGCATCTGTACCTACCATTACCACTCAATGCACTGTGGCCTAATAACACTTACCCACAGGCTTACCCAGTTATCGACTGGTATGCCAATGGAAATTATGTGGGATCAGGTGAAAACCTTTACTATCCGGCCAGTGGATCAGGTTATCAGCAAATCAAGGCAGTAGTTCAGAACAGCTATGGATGCATTGATACTACAGCAATATTTTGCCTGAAAGATGACCTGTGTTGTAACATGATCTTCGACTGGTTGAAAACCACGGATGCCTCCTGTCCGCAATTGGCTGATGGTTCCTTTAGCTTCCTGCTCAACATCGCATCAACAGTAGCTCCATTTACGCTTACGCAGATGGCGCCTCTGCCGGTGCAATCCTGGACTGTTACTCCGGGCGTACCCTTTACCACACCGGGACTCTTACCAGGAATGTATATATTTCTACTCTCGGATGCCACTGGCAAATGCACCAAGACCTTTGATATCCATATAGGGGCCTTGAACGAATCGTGCTGTTTGGCTGCTATTGATTCATCCTACATTCATATTACCAACAATATCACCTATCTTACTGATAAAGTTTGGGATGGTAAATATTACATCGATGATGGTGTGATGGTGACAGTGAACGGAGTGGTGCTGGATGTAACCAATGTGGATGTAGTATTTGGCGAATGTGCCGGAATAGAGTTTATCAACGGTGGCTATCTGCGCAGCAACAACTCGGTGTATCGCCCATGCGACATCGACAAGACCTGGAGAGGCCTCCTCTTTTGGGCTCCTGGAAAATTCGATAACATCATCAACGAATGTACCTTCAAAAATGCTGAGGTAGCGTTGTACTTTACCAGAAGCTCGGATGGCGTGGTTTCCAACAATCTTTTCTCTAACTGCAACTACGGCATTCGTGTTGATAACAACAAAAAGTTCAATCATCCCATCAGTGGCAACAGATTCGTAACTGAACAGTTCTTCCCGGACTTTGCTTGCCGCACTAAATATTCCTTCGTGAATAACTTTAGTACCTATGGGATTTATACGCTCAACTCCAAAATGATGGAGCAGTCCTCGCACAATGAGTTTATCAACAGCAAAGCCACCGACTGGCCGCGCACGTATGGGGTTTATCAAATTGGTAGCGGGGGTGTGTTTTCTGAAAACACCTTTACAGATATCTCCATGTCGTTTTATTTGCAAGGTCAGAGTTTTTACACCAGCATCGAAAACAATGAGATTGAAGTAAACCTGCAAGTCATGGGCAACTTTGCCTCGGTTTACGCTGTAAGTAATCAGGGGCCGGTGATTGAAATTATTAATAACGAACTCCGCAACAACTTCCATCAATTCCAGAGCTTCTCAGCTATTTATGCTATCCAGACTAACAATCTGAATATCTATGGCAACAACATCGACGGATTCTCTTATGGTATCATCAACCAAAGCTCTCCCAACTATCAGATCAGCAACAACAACGTTGAAAACACGGCCACCGCGGGCATCTATGTTTCGGAACAGAAGAACAGCAAAGGTTATGTTACCTGCAACCAAATCCGGATGCGCGATCTGACTTCAAGTATTGGTATTGCCGGTTATGGTATGACCAACCGCAGCGAGATCACCAGCAACTGCATCACCGATTGTAATGTTTCTATTAGCCTGCAAGGTTTGATGACGGGTTCCAGTGCGTCGCCACTTCCGCTGGTGCGCAACAACTTCCTTTACAATTACTACAGCATCGGTATCGATGTGAGAAATCATTCAGGCAATATTGGCACTTTTGCCAATCCGGGGCTTAACACGCTGTGGAGTAATAAAAACACTGCCATCGACATCAACAGCAACCTGACCATAACGGTAGCCGACAACTTCGGGATGTTCAACATTGCTTTCCCGCAGGTGCAGATCACCAGCAATCGTCCGTATCATTCCACCGCTTCATGTGGCCATCAGATTTTCAATATGCCTTCACAGGGCAATCTCAATGTTAATTATAATTGTGAAAATCTGAATGCAACGCTTGCGCCAATGATTCCTTCCGGCAACGGATTCGTTTTGATGCAGAATTATCAAAACATGCTTTCCGATGGCTGGAACGACTTTGAACAAGCTGCGCTGATCCTGGCTTCAGTGTCCAATCCCGATCAGGCATTGCTTGAGGAGCTTTTGGCAAACACACCGCTGAGTGATAATCAAAAGCAATTGCTCAGGTATCAATATTATCTGCAAATAGCCGACAGGGAAGCCGCTACAGCAAGTCTCGGCAATTTTATACCAGAGGATGAAACCAAAGCTAACTTCAAATTCGTGGCAGAAACCCAGCTCAGCATCATCGACGACTGGAGCAATGTAACTCCTGAGGTCATCAGCGCGCTCGAAGCTATTGTACAGACCAAAACCACCGTGTCCAATGCGGCCATAACTCTGCTTAACAATCTGGCCGGATATCGTGATCAGTGGGTTGAAGAACCTGAACTCAAAGCCATAGAGGCTGTTGGCGAAACACGCCGCATCGACGACGCCGGAAGCTTCCTGCGCATCTTCCCCAACCCTGTCAAGGACATAGCTTTTGTAGAGGTGGTGAACGATACACAAACCGAAAGCAAATTGCAGCTTTTCGATATCAGCGGACGTCTTGTCGAGAACTACGCGATAGATTTCGTAACGGGAGGCATGGAGATAGACTTGAGCCGCCTCGAAGATGGGATTTACTTTGTTACCCTCACCCGTATGGACACTGGTGTGGTGCAAAAAGGTAAAATCCTAAAAATGAAATAGACCCTTTCCATAAACAATTCCTTAACCGGCGGGGCTTTTGCTCCGCCGGTTTCTTTTTGATAAGGAAGAAGTTATCAGGTTAAATACCTGATAGCCCGGGGAAAAATAGCCCTCTCATTGAGATTAATGATTTGGAATGTTAACATCAAATTGAAGAATGAAAAGCCTTACTTTTAATCATTGTTGTCCGGTAAACATAATTTCCATTGAACAGATTCTTC
>CAZTCX010000155.1:0-8941 GCA_964612515.1 uncultured Lentimicrobiaceae bacterium
TTTGAAATGTGGTTTTACTTTTGAGGAGCAATGGAAGCCGCCACCATCTCTTAGCCTCAAACCGTTAAGCCTCACCCTAAAAGACAACACGACCGACAATAAACGAACTGAAAAATGAATGACAAAATGCCAATGCTTTAGCAAAATCAAAAGAGCTGTTTCCCTAGTCCAAGCAATTCTAATTTTTGGCAATTTATCAACATTGCTGCCGTTTCATAGTTTTTTGTATCTTTGCTTAAAATTTAAAAAATCATCGCAACAGATAAACTACATACCGACAGAATTAAACACCATTTCAAAAGCAACGCTGTTTTTGAAACGAAGGATATTGTTGACTTTTACGAACAATTCGAAAAGGACATAAAACCGACAACGGTAAATTGGCGTGTTTACACTTTGGTTCAAGAGGGCATTTTGCAACGCATAGGCAGAGGAAAATTCAGACTTGGTGAAGGTAGAAAATATATTCCCGAAATTTCATCGGTAACAAAATCTATTTTCAAAAAGCTGAAAGCAGAATTTCCTTATGCCAATTTTTGCGTTTGGAACACTTCCGTTTTAAACGAATTTATGCAACACCAACCCAACAGATTTTTTTTATTGGTGGAAACAGATAAAGAAACAACTAATTCGGCATTCTATTTTTTGAGAGAAATAAAAAAATCAGTTTTTATTGAGCCAACTAACGATATTTTTGAAAAATACATAGTGAACGAAAAAGAAGTATTTGTTATAAAGCCACTTATTTCGGAAGCACCAACGCAAAACATAAACGAAGTTGAAACGGTAACCATAGAAAAAATGTTGGTGGATATTTTTTGTGATGACGTGATTTTTTCGGCTCAACAAGGTGCTGAAAAGAGGACTATTTTTAAAGAAGCATTTATCAAATACACCATTAACCAAAGCAAAATGCTACGCTATGCCGACAGGAGACGAAAGAAAGAAGAACTGAACCAATATGTAAATACCTTTACAGATTTATGGCAGCAATGAAGAGCAGCTGCCGTATTATAGAATGATAAACTTAAACGAAATATCAAGCCAGTGGCTTAAACAAGTGTCGAAGCAACACCGCAATGTGGACAAAATCCTTGCAGAGAAAGCTATCCGTGCGTTGTTGCTGTTGGAGGGCCTGGCAAAACAAAAACTGTCCTTTGTTTTCAAAGGCGGAACAGCTTTAATGTTGCATTTCAATTCAGCCAAACGACTTTCTATTGATATTGACATTATTCTGCCGAATGATGCCGATAGCTATCGGAACAAAGATTTGGAAAGCGTTTTAGATGCAATCATAAAAGAACAAGGATTTTTAAGGAAAGAGCTACAACACCGAAGCACATCTTCAAAAATCAAAAAAGAGCATTACAAATTTTTCTACACGCCTTTGCATAAAACCAATAAAGACGAAGAATATGTATTGTTGGACATCCTTTTTGAAGAAGTTAATTATGTAAACCTCATTTCATTGCCAATTCAATCGGACTTTGTGCCACACATTGATAAACCATTGAGCGTAAATATGCCAAGTTTGGAAGATATTTTGGGCGATAAACTCACGGCTTTTGCACCCAATACCACAGGTATTCCATATTTCAAAAAAGGCGGCAGTATGAGTATGGAAATTATCAAGCAACTTTATGACATCGGAAATTTGTTTGATACGGCAACCGATTTGGATACCATTAAAACTACGTTTTATCGTTTTGCAAAAACCGAAATTGATTATCGCAATTCCGAAGGAATAAACGAAAACGATGTATTGGAAGATATTTACCAAACGGCTCTTTGTATTGTAAGCAGAGGAACAGATGGCAAAGGCGATTTTGAAGAATTGCAAAACGGCATTGGGCGAATCAGCCGTTTTATTTTTTCTGAAAGTTATCATATTGAAAAAGCAATTGCTCACGCTTCAAAGGCGGCTTATCTTTCTATATTGATACATCTCAATGCAAAAAAGATTGCTAAGTTTGAAAATCCACTTCAACTAAAAGATTGGCAAATTGACGAACCGCTCAATAACAAGTTGAACAAACTCAAAAAGTCCAACCCCGAAGCGTTTTTCTATTGGTATAAAATTTATGAATTGAAAAAATAAAAATGTCTGACAATTTTCAAATATTAAACATTAATAGCGAAATGAATGAATTGGTTCAAAGGATTGGAAATTCGAAAAAAGAGTAATTTTGCTGCAATAAAAAATAATAAGTATGAGGAAAAAAGATGAAAGTAAATTGGGAGATTTGAAAAGAAAGGGAGTTTCTTCAAGTAGAGAAAACAAGTTTCAAATTTGTTTTCAAACAGATGTAAACAAAACCCCGACCTCATGGTTAAGGGAGCTTTGTAATACGAATTAATAACTTTAAACATAAAAAATATGAGAACACTTTTAATTTTCGCTTTGGTATTATTGACATTCGGTCAAGTAACAGCTCAAAACTCTTTGCTTAATTTTAAAGAGGAAAACATCCTGATTAACGGCGCATCCGTTGATGTTGCGAACACCATGCTGAAAGGCGATTTAAACAACATTAAAAAATCGTGGAAGTCGTTTATTAAAAAACACATCGACGAAAAGATGTCCGATGACAATGGCGTTCTGACTGTAAAAGAAACCGCAGTCAATCAGATTACAGATAAAAGAGGCGATTTGTTGACCTACATTTATAATAAGGACAATGAAATATCTCTGAATGTAGCCTACAAGCTTGGATATGATGTTTATATGAATTCGGCACAGTATGAAACGGAATTTAAGAAACTGGAAGAATTCGTTAATTTGTTTGTGTACAATTACTACAATGACTATCTGCCAAAGTATATTAAAGGGAAAAATAAAAGTCTAAAGGTTTTGACCAAAGAGAAAGCTAAAGCAGAAAAGTCCCTTAAAAAGAGCGAGAAAGAAACCGCCAAATTAAACAAGAGCAACTCCAGTATTCAAAAAGAGAAGAGTGCAACTGCCGCGAAAATAAATACAACAGAAGACGATGCAAAAAAGAAGTCGCTGGACACCTCTAAATCTGATTTAGAAAGCAAAATTTCAGAAAATGAAAAGACGATAAATTATTATTCTGGTTTGATGTCAACGCAGCAATCCGTTGTGGCAACGTTGAGTCCTAAGATTGACGAATTGAAATTAGATATTGATTCTGCAAAATTAACATTGATCGAGGTAAGGTCGAAGGTGAAAACCTTTAAATAGACGATCGTCAGATGATGGATAGACATCATTCAGACCTTGAAATTTCTTGCCTTATCTGAAACAAAAAAAAAGCCATCCCAACCAAAATCGGGATGGCTTTTTTTATTCAACAATCTTCTATTCTTAGTTTTTGATAAGCTTGTAAGTTTTCAATTCACCGTTCACATCCGCTTTCATAATGTAGGTTCCTTTGCTTAGCATAGAAACATCCAGTTGTGAATCGGTGCCATTAACGCGGGTTTCGATTACCCGCTGGCCTAAAAGATCGTAAATACTGACGGTTTCGATGTTTTCGGCCGATTTCAGATTAGCGATGTCCGTGGACTGGTTTGAATAAAAGGAAAAGCCATCCACGGAATTTTCAGATATTCCCACCGGTTCGCCTTGAATAGAAACAAGGCCGATTTGTGCGCAGTCGTTACTCACAGCGCCCAAATTTCGGATGAGATACTATTGAAATAAAAGTTAAGTTTATCATTGGTAATCGCTGACTGACTTTAATACCAAACATTAAAACTATTTTTTATGAAAATATCAACCATTAACACACTCATCGTTATCCTTTTCTTAATGTCATCCTTCATTGCGTTTTCGCAAGATAAAAAACAAGCGCCACCCAGCGAAACCAATAGCATTAGCAATGAAAATCCGAAACATGCACTGAATTCCAGAAGTTTGATCTTTTCAGAAGATTTTTCCACAGGAACGTTTCCTCCTTCCGGATGGTCAACCTCTGGAGATGGCCAAAACTGGGCTGCAGGCGCAAGCAGTTTTGCCGGAGGTGTAGCTCCTGAAGCTGTATTCACCGGATTGCCCGGTTTCACAGGAAACTCCAAACTGGTCACTCCCATAATTGCTACAACACCTGGTGAAATGGTAATACTACAATTCAACCAATTTGTGTACGACTATAGCAGCGGCTACACGCTTTTGGTCGAAACCACCGCCGATGGTACCAACTGGAATGAGGTGTGGTCTGTGGACGTCGATGGGTCTATCAGCCCCGAAACGGTTTTTGTTGCCATCGATAATGACGATCTTGGCTCCTACAGTTTCCAGATTGCATTTACGTTCAGCGGCAATTCATCGAAGATTATCTCCTGGCATCTCGATAATATCATGCTCAACGAAAGCCTTGCGTATGATGCAGAGGCTACCAACATTCTGGTTCCTTCATTGGCCGGCTACACCGACAAAATCGCGCCGCTGGCCGTGCTTACCAATATGGGTTCAGAAACAATTTCGTTTGATGCTATGGTAGAAATCATCGACGCGACATCCACTGTAGTTTATACCGAGACCATGTCTGTTGCCGACCTTCCTTCTTTTGAGCGCAAAGTGCTCACCTTTCCGCGCTGGAGTGCAATAGTAGGAACCTATACCGTAAACCTGACAACTAACCTGGCAGGTGATGAAAATCCGGATAACGACCTGGCAACGTCAAATATGGAGATACTCGAAAACGTCATTTTTAAACAACCGCTTTACGAAGAGTTTACAAGTTCAACCTGCGGCCCATGTGCCCTTCAGAACCCGGCTCTGGATGCCGTGTTGGCGGCTAACCCGATAACGCATAGCCTGATAAAATACCAGGTGAACTGGCCGGGTGCCGGCGACCCTTACTATACGCCCGAATGTAGCGTCAGGACAAATTATTACGGCAACAGCGCAGCTCCAAAATTATACATCAACTCAAATTCGCAATGGGTGGCAGGCATGACCCAGGCCGTTTACGATTCCTATATTGGTTTGCCAACAACAATGGCAATTGATATTGTAGCGGCTTATATCGACCCCGACGGGAATGTTACCATTTATGCTAATATTAATGTCACAGAAGATTTAGCTGCCGGCCTGAAAGCACACATCGCAATTGTCGAAAAAACTACCCACGGCAATGCCGCCACCAATGGCGAAACGGAATTTAACAATGTGATGCTAAAGATGCTGCCCAATGCAGGCGGAACCACGTTGGAAGCCCTGAGTGTTGGGAATGCCGTAGCAATTACCGAAAGCTACAACATGGGGCAGACCTTTATGGAAGAGCCGAACGACCTCGCCGTAATCGTATTTGTGCAGGACGACAGCAACAAAAATATTCTTCAAAGTGAGATGATGGATATTTCCATTCTAACAGGAATTGAAAACAAAGCCCTCACTGAAAATTCTGTTATAATCTTCCCCAACCCTGCAAGTAATTACATCAACATCCATTCGGAATCAGTCATTCAGCACCTGCTTGTCTTCAACCAAATGGGTCAGGTTGTTTTTGAAACCCACGCTGATGCACACAGGCTTAATGTGGATATTTCCAATTTGGAGCGTGGAATTTATTTATTCAAAGTAATCACCGAAAGAGGAAGCAGTGTGAGGAAGGTGTTGGTGGAATAAGGGCGGGGGGATTCTATCAAGTCCAAAATCAATCAAGCGTATTTTTTTGATTAAAATAGAATTGCTGTCCACTTAAACCAAACTAATCGACAGTTGATTCACAGCAGGATGTCCTTCCCGCTTTTCAGCGGGAGGATCTATTTCTTGGCTATTAATAACAGAACAGGGAGTTGGATTTTACTCTAACTCCCTGTTTTCCAATGTTGAGGTAGCCACACTGTAGTGTGACGATATCCCGCTCAACACGGATTTATTTTGCGTTTTCGGTTTAGTGTAATAAATTTTTCAGCATGTAGTGCCTTTTTAGATATCTCTGAGGTAGAGAATGCAAATTAAAGAAACGTCCCGCAAAATGAGGGATGGTTTGCCCCATAGGAATGACTATGCCAAGAGACCCTTCGTTAGTCTTAGGACTCACGGCTGTCTACTTAATTAGCGGCTGTAATTTCTTTTTATTCAAAATTCTGTAATTTATCCTGCCGACTTAAAAACCATATTTTTTTTGATCCATAGACTAGGGCTACTGCAAGCATTATCTCAACACCGCTGCCCAATGGGGCTCCACCTCCAACGGGGCATCCTCCGATTTCAGGGTTAACAGGCAAATCTCTCCGGGGAAGGCCGGATAAGCCTTTCATCCTACCCGAAAGGGATTTATATTATTAAAATCACTACACGCGATCTCAGCTTTACCAAAAAGGTGGTGTTGCATTAACAAATCAAAAGCCCGGTGTAATTGCCGGGCTTTTTTGTTTTGCGAGCGAATGCGCGCTATCATTATAATGAGAAAGGAAGTCACAAAGTGGCTGGATAAAAATGTAGCCATTTTGATCAATTTGGGTTGTCTTTTCGAATTGAGAAAGTTTGCCTTGTTCCATTTTAAAAAAGTGTTGGGTTAATGGGCGACTGCTCAAATCGAGTTTCAAATCCTTCCAATGTTAGTTGGTTCGGGCTGACACATAATCGGGCACAGATGTATGCTTTTTTAGTTGTTGTTGTTCCAACAAATGTAAGCTGAACTTACAACCTGGAAAAGATATGAAGATTTTTCAGCAGACCCTAAACATAGCACAAATAGTATTTAAAAAGCCGGTACTTGATTCAAGTACCGGCTTTTTTCTTTTATGGCAGGTGATCGGATGTAAAAATCAGCAATTACAAGGATTAATCCAAAGTATAAAATCAATCAGTCATCACAATTTTTTTTACCACGATTTGCCCATTAATTTTAAGTTTTAAAAAGTAGATGCCTTTGGGTTGATTTGATAAATTGAGTTTATTACTACCTTTTGTCAAATTTATTTGTTTGATAAATCTGCCAGTTTGATCAAAAAGCGAGCCCTCAGTGGCTGATTCCAGGCTTAATGTTGTTATGCCATCCGTTGGATTTGGAAAAACAGTAAGCTCATCATTGACCGAAGAGGCATCCTCAAAACCGGTAAAAATTACATCATGCCTGTAAACCTGAAACCCTGCACTTCCATCGGCAATATAAATATCATGGTCATCAGCAGTAACATTCAATGCAAACAATCCGGATCTGTAATAATACCCGGCTACTGAAGGGTCTTCTGGGTTGGATATGTCAATTGCCTGAACGCCACCCAAAATATAGCAAGCAGCATAAACATACCCGTTGCTTACGTCAAGATTGTACGCAACATCCATCAATGGCAAATAAGCGGCAATAAATGGTGTCGCTGGATCAGTAATATCTATCACTTCAAGTCCTCCTTCCCCATCAGCCAAATATGCGTAGTTATGTTTTACCTTGATTCTCCAGGCATGCCCTGACATTTGAACATATCGGGAAATAAAAACCGGGTTTTCAGGATCTGAAATATCATAAATATACAAACCTTTTGTGTCTTCATTTTCAAAGGGTTTGTAGTCGATTATGTAGAGGTAGTTTCCCTGAACACTAATATCACTGGCATAACAAAACTCCTCGCCAGGAATAGCTCCGTTTTTCCAGTTGTGAACTTTTTTAACGAATGATGGGCTTGAAGGATCAGTAATATTGAGTATTGTCACGCCATCCCACCAGCCGGCAACATAAACATAATTTCCATGAATAATGGCTTCTTGTGTAAGGAGTAAATTGTTATAGTGGCCTATTTCAAAAGGATTGGCCGGATCAGAAACATCCAGGAGTTTTAATTGGTTGCCGGAACCCATACTTTCTGGAATACAAACTGCCATATCTCCGGTAAAGTCTATCAGCATGGCGTTACTCTCTATAAATGCTACCTGCTGAGGGCGGCTATGATCTGCCATATCAAATATTCTGATTCCATTGCTGCCTGTGTACGCATAACCGTCCTTTATAGCAATATCTGTCATAAACCCTGGCATACTTGTTTCATAAAGGTAAACAATTTGACCTGGTGTAGAGACATCAAAGATGGTGAAACCTTCACTGTTGGTGCAGATAATGTGATCGGAGATTCCTGTGATGGCATTAAAATAGCTGTCGTAAAAATCCGTCTGTATTGGATTTGTCGGATCGTTGATATTAATGGCATAAACTCCACCTTCCGTTCCGCCGTACCAGTTGTTTGCAACATAAGCGTAATCATCAATGACAGTCACATCATAACATGCCCCGGGAATGGATAAACTTCCAATCAATGCTAAGTTGTCAGGGTTTGTTACATCAATAATCTTCAACCCGGTTTCGTCTGCAATGTATCCGCGCCCATCACTTACCAACATACCATTTGGTGAACACGCATAACTGCTGCGTAGAACGGGTGCCACAGGATTGGTAATATCGAACAGGCGAATAGCATTACTGGTAAGCACATAAATAAAATTATCTTCAGCAAAATAGCCTCTACAGTTACCTGTGATAGCAGTGGTAGAAATATATTCAGGATGCACAGGATCGGAGATATTATAGATGTTCATACCCGATGAATATGTGATTACGTAGAGGTATCCGGCATGGGCATAAATCCCTCCCCTTGGCAAGGCATCAGTTGGTGTGCGCGAAAGCCTGTTGGGGTTGGTCATATCAGATAAATCCCAAATTTCAAAGCCTGAAAAATATGCAGCCAAATAAAGGTATTTGGTTTCAGTGTCGTAATACAAAAAATCGACGAGTGCGCGGGCATGTACTTCTGAAATTGTTTGTGGAGATGCAGGATCTGTAATATCCACAATTACAACACCACCTCCTGCAATAATAAAAAGAGTGTCGCCGGTAATGCTTGACTTAACATCCTCTGGAGTTCCTAATGCCCAGTTGCCCTGAAACGACATTTTTAGCGAGTCATAACCAGGCTCTCTAAATAGTTCCCTGTTATCAATCCCAAGGTTAATCTGTTTGTCCTGGATAAATTCTCC
>CAZTCX010000156.1:0-8939 GCA_964612515.1 uncultured Lentimicrobiaceae bacterium
ATAAATCATGATCCTCAGATGAGCATTTCAGTACTTTTGGTGAACGTATTCACCGTAGGTCATAACTTTTGGTGAACGTATTCACCGTAGGTCATAACTTTTAAGCCTGTAAACCGGGAACTATCTTTTGATCATCACTACTTTTTGGTGGTCGCCATCATCGATGGTTTTAAAAAAACCGGAAATTTCGTCATAGTGGTCTTTTGAAAAAGTCCCGCCTTTTATCACAAGCTTACGATTCATTGTCAGACTTCCCTGAATTGTGTCGAAGCTGATTTCGTAGCTTCCCAGCATGCAGGAACCAACACAGTGTTCGGGCATATATTCCAAACGGTATGCTTCGGGCAAAGCAATTTTTAAACTGTCGATTTCTGAATATCCGTGATCAACATAGATGTCGTTTACCCGCGTTGGTCTTTTTGTAATTGCCGAGGTATATTTATTAAAAATATTGGGTGCTATCATCAGTCGTTTCCCAACGGAAGTTGCATAGCGCGGAGTAGTAATGCTCACCGCAAGGCTGTTTTGGTAGCTCTCAATTATTGTATCCGAAAAATCATAGCTTTTAATAAATACCTGATCGGGCTGCAGATTTTCCAACAGCCAGTCATTTTGCTCTTTGGCAGAAATATTCATGGGATAAAAAATCGTTGCGCATGACAAACCGTGGTAGCTGAAGCGGACATCACAGGTCAAATCACCATCATCTCCAATTATAGCATATGCAGTGGTGACGGAAAGATTATCTGCTTCCGAATATCGGGGAGTATTCACCAGTTGGCCACCCTTATCGCTTACCAAAACGGCCTTACGGTTTGTATTGCCATTGCCGATATAGCCACAAGGAATTTGCTGGTTGGTACATTCAAGCCAGATGGTGTCGTTTTCCAAAGGCACGCACAATATTACATGGTTGGTTTGATTGATGGATGGAAAGCCGGGAAACAGCTCACCCCGTTCCTTGCCATTGCCAATTTCGGCATAAAACGATTCTATTCCCGCCACCTTCAGCAGTGCCTTGGTGTAATTGGAAAGTGCTTTACAATCTCCATATCCGTTTTTGTCAACATCCCCGGCTTTCATCGGCTGAAATCCGCCGATGCCCATCGAAATGTTTACATAGCGTGTATTTCGCTGCATGTATTGATAAATTGTACGGATGCTGCTTTTGGCATTGCTGTCTTCTTTTATCAAGTCAAGTATTTTAGTGCGGGTATCTTTTGGAATTTCCTCCCTTCCTGTTATCAGTTCATTTACCCAAACGCCATATTGCTGCCAGTTTTCAAAATTACCACGGGTACGCGCATATTCGAAGGATACAGGCGACAACATAATCCAGGGCAGGAAATCTCTTTTGGGCGGCAGAAATGGTTCTGTTTTATAGGCCGGCAAAGTTTGTAAAGACCAACGGTACGATTTCTTTGTACCATCTTGCTGCTCCACAAAATCGAAATCTCCATTTCTGGTTTTATAGGAAACTGGAATTTCTTCACCGAAAAGTACCGTTAAATCTGCCTGTTCTAACGCAAGGCCTGGCCCGCTTACGGGCATCCACATATCAAAACCTACCAAGCCATTTATTACAATTTCGTATTCGAATTCTGCGGTGTAAGGATATTGCTTTCGGATGGGTTTGACAAGTTTTACACGGCTATCGCTGTAAAAGGTAAAATCAGGATAGCTGGCAAAATCGGTGATATCTTCCTTTTTCACTTTGTCGATCTCCAGCCCCAGGGCATTGTAAAACTTCCCGCTTAAGGATTTTATGCTGCGGTTGTTGTCGTAGTATAGGGCAAGCCATGCTTCGGTGCGACCGTTTTTGTTTAAAACGGTGGTTGCAAAATGAACCTTCATCACCGCTTTGCCTGCCGAAAGACGATTAATTTCGGTATGATGAAAGCGGATTACCGCGTCAGCATTTTGTAGCAGGGTATCGGGAATGAGCATGGCGGCCAAACTAAAATCCTGTGCACTGGCACCGAAAAAAGCAGGAATCAGGATTAAAAATAAGAGCACTCGCTGCGCCATGCTACCTATATCTTTTTAAGGACAATTTGTTCTTTATGCTTGTCAACTACCAAATCGAAAATTTGCTTGAGGAAGGGATATTCATCGGGCAGAAAGAAAACCTTGCTGATCGAAAACACTGAGGTAATCTGCAATTTGTTGCCTAACTGGCTGATGTTGTACATAAACTTTGCCGAGCCGTCTTCAAGCTTTACAATGGTGGGCTGTGGCAATTCCTCCACCACGTAGCTCTCCGGAATAAGGATGGAAATGCTTTGCATATCAATCATGGGATATTCGAATTCAACCGGGTATTCGCGGTTTTCAATAACAAATGGGTTTTTTTTCCAGCCATCCAAAAACATGGGTTCGAAGAAGTACAGGTCTCCGGCATTTTCGAGTTTCCCTGCAATTTCAACATCCAGTACTGTTTCAATGTTGGTATATAAACTATCCATTCCGGTGATTTGGCTGTTGTTAATGGTGAGGCCACTGATGTTTTCAAACTTTTGCTTTGGGTACGTTTCGTTGTCAGTTTCGCGTGAGGCACTCAATCGCTCCTGGTAAGCACTGTAGTTGTTGTATGAATATTTTAGTTCACCTTTAAAATTTCCTTCCTCATCCAGGACGAGGTCGTAAGAAGCCGACTTGCCAAAGTCGCCATTTTGCAAATCAATCCACCCCGATTTGTTTTCATCCACAATCCATCCTTCATTATTCAAACAGCGTGTGGGCAACATATTAATTTCGGAGAGTGGCTCGGTTGCATCCATCAGGTAGGTATTTTGCCCGTCAGTTACCATAGCAATCACATAGTTAAAACTACTTACTGATGGGTGTGAAGGGTGGATCATGCCGTTGGTGCGCGTACTCAAGAGAACCGGATAAGCTTCCAGCCCAAGCTCGCGCAAGAGCATCACCAGCGTAAGGTTGATGTCGGCACAATTGCCCGCACCCGATTTATAGGCATCGCGCAAGGTGCTGCTTGCATATTTGCTGTTTGTTCCGTTCCATATAAATTTCTTTTTGATGAGCTCGAAAGCACTTCTCATCATCGCGAGTGTGTCGAGGTTTTGCGATTGTATTGTTGCTACTTCATCTTTTAAAAGTCTTTCCCGCTTTAGCTGCATCCCAAAATTGCCGTGGGTTAAAAGATTGTGGTTGATCTTGTCCCAGCTTGTAGTATAATGTGTCTCAGTTTGATTTGGATATTTTGTCCAGGCCAACTCAAAATCGACCTTCGAGATATAATTTTGCGCGGTGGTAAGATAGGCTTCCACTGGAAAAGCGGGAATATCTTTTGCCACATAATCGAAAGTGTTTTCTTCATAATTGATGGTTTGCTGGCTCTTGTCCACACCTTTCAGAGTTGCCCTGGTCGTATGCACCTCAGTATAATTGATGGTGACGGAGTTACGCTTTGATCCGGTTTTTAAATCCACATGAAAATAGCCGCGCTGTGCCTGGTTATAATAAAAATATTCAGGTACCACAAGATAATATTCCGAAAACAGCGTAGGGATCGTATGCTGAAATTGCCAGCTTTGGAGGTTGTACAAAAAATCGGATTTTACCGTGTAATTCACCTCAATCACCGATCCTGCTTTAACTTGCGGCAAGGCGCATTTCGCAACATTCCAATTTTCATTTTTTACTTCAGAAATCAAATCCTTAGAGCTGAGTTTGACCTCATCAATTTTTTTCCCGTTTTGATTATAGGTGGCTGCTTTAAACTGTACAACTTGCTCTTTGTCGCCTTCGGAGTGATAAAGGGGAATCTCGATATCAGCCCAATCAAATGCGTTGTCATCAAGAATTTTTATCCTGTAATGCCGCTCGAAGAACATCTGAAAGCCCTTTTGTTGTCCCCTCATTTCTTCCGCGCGGACGTTAGTGGCGGCATATTGGAAATGTGTTATTCCAAAATCGAAAATAAAATAGGCATGGGCACCCGTATCGATGGGACAAACGGTAGCCTCCATTTCCTTATCAGAGATTTTCCCGAATTTCGACGGAGACTTTTGACCATAACTCCACATCATTGCTGTCAGCAACAATGACAGTATAAATAGTTTTTTTAGATCCATTTTTCGCTTGAGTTTTTTTATGAATTGAACCAAAAGTAAGTTTTTAAAGCCTGCAATTTCCGCATTATTTGTGGTCTGACAAAATTTTGAATTAATTTTTATTGGTTCTAAATACCTGTCGGGAAATCGTCATCCTGTGAAATACATCCAGAATTGGCACACAGCATTGAAATGCGCTTTATAAACGATCCGCCCGGCTACTTCTCACTCTTGATTTGTGCAATGAGCCACACACTTTTAATGTTCATAAATTGTGCGTTCCGCGGCTTAGGCTCCCACGTCCTGACGCAAATAAAGTTCTGCTTTAAAACAGTATTCGGCATTCCTTTTTTAATCATAAAAAAAACGTAATTATTTAGGTGCTAATTTTTGTATTGATAGTTTCATATCTTTCGTCGCTAATGCCCCATCCCCGACCCTTCCCCGACACGGAGAAGGTAGCTCACTTTCATGGCTCAGCGGGAAAACTCAAACGAAGCGCCCGGCTTAGTGAACTCCCATAAAGCCCGGCAAAAGCGCTCCACTCTCCAATTGGAGAGGGGCCGGGGGTGAGGCAAAAAAGAAGCGTTTGGCTCTGCTACTATTCAAATATTCAACAATGATTTTTAATCACAAAAAAAACCGGCTCATGTACTGTGAGCCGGTTTCAATTATCAAAAATGAAAACACATTTTTACAATAGATAGCTGAGCAGGATACCTGCCGCCACTGCCGAACCAATAACACCGGCAACGTTGGGAGCCATAGCGTGCATCAGCAAGTGGTTGTTGGGATTGGCCTTGAGACCTTCCACATGCGCCACGCGCGCGCTATCGGGAACCGCCGAAACACCGGCAGCGCCAATGAGCGGGTTAATTTTCTTCTCGTCGCTAAGGAATAGGTTCATGATTTTTGCAAAGAGCAATCCTCCTGCGGTAGCTATCATAAACGAAGCAGCACCCAATATAAAAATAAGTATCGATTCGTTGGTGAGGAAAATATCGGCCTGCGTGGAAGCGCCCACAGTCAAGCCAAGTACGATGGTAACGATGTCGATGAGTGCGTTGCGGGCGGTATCAGCCAGACGCTTGGTAACGCCGCTTTCTTTGAGCAGGTTGCCAAAGAAGAGCATCCCCAACAGTGGCAATGAACTTGGCGATATGTAAGCAGTAAACAGCAATCCGATGATCGGGAAAAGAATTTTTTCAAGTTTGGAAACAGCACGTGGCGACTTCATCTTGATTTGCCGTTCTTTTTTGGTGGTGAGCAAATGCATGATCGGAGGCTGAATTACCGGCACCAAAGCCATATAGGAATATGCTGCGATGGCGATAGGACCAATGAGGTTTTTAACCGTAGTACCGTCGGAAAGGATGTTGACACCGTTGGCCAGTTTGGATGAAAGGAAGATAGCGGTTGGGCCGTCGGCACCACCGATGATTCCAATAGCACCGGCTTCGGCAGGATGGAAACCAAGTACAAGTGCGCCGAGGAATGTAGCAAAAATACCTAACTGAGCTGCTGCTCCCAAAAGCATGAGCTTGGGATTGGAGATAAGCGACGAGAAATCGGTCATAGCACCAATGCCCAGGAAGATCAGCGGCGGATAAATACCTGCGGTAACACCAAAATAAAGATAATTCATCACGCTACCCGACTCATAAATTCCAAGCTGTAGACCGGAATTGAGCAGGAATGGAATGTTTCCTATGAGGATACCAGTGCCAATGGGAATTAGCAGCAGTGGTTCGTAATCGAAACGGATGGCCAGAAAAATGAAAATCAATCCTACCACCAGCATAATCAGGTGGCCGGAGGTAACGTTGGCAAAACCAGTGTACATGAAAAATTTCTTCAGGCCTCCGGCTGCTGCCTCAACGTCTATTTGGCCGTCATCAACAGTTTTTGGTGCTGGTTGCGAAATTTCGGTAGTGTCTTTTTGCGTATCTGTAAAAGCGGTTTTGGGAAATGCCATCGATATGGTTGCAATGATTGCAATAATCCCAAAAACGGTAAGAAGTCTTTTCATCGCTGTGCTTGATTTTTGTCTTTTAATAAATTAGAAAATAAGCTCTAATGGCACGCCACTATACTATTTCCATAATCTTGGCATCCTGCAGCACGGTATCACCTGCTTGTACTAATATGTTTTGAATGGTGCCATCCTTTTCGGCTGCTACGGTATTTTCCATTTTCATGGCCTCATACATTATCAGCTTATCACCAAGTTTTACCTCATCGCCATTTTTCACAAATACCTGCTTGATTTCGCCAGGCAGCGGACATTTCACGTCGTGACCAGCAGTTTTGGTAATGGTCTTTTTGATCTTGCTGTCCTGCCGGCGGGCTTGCACTTCCTGACGCACCAGCTTTGGCGTTTTGGGCTGTTTGTAAGTGCGCTGCACTTCCACATCGTAGGTGGTTCCATTTACATCGATACGTGCGAGATCTTCATCGAAGTTCAGGATTTCGACATCGTAGTCGTGGCCTTTTATTTTAAACTTAAATTTTTTCATCTTTAATTATATCTTACAAAAGGGTTGGTAGCATAAATTTTTGAACTCCATGGCGAATACTGTTTGGAAACGCGGCGGATGGTAATGACGTTACTCTCTTCGTCGTGCAGCTCACTGAGGTGCATGTAAAGCGCCAGTGTGATGGCTGCTGTAACGTCGCCTTCGGTATCGGCTATTTCGCAATCATCGCATTTGCCTTGTTTTTTCATCCGTCGACGTGCGTCCAGCGCAATAATCTTAGGGATAAGGTTATAGACGAAAGTCAGTAACACCAATACCAGGAATACGACAACATATCCTACTATCGCTACCGAAGTAGTGAAAGAATTGATCGTTGAGAAATCTACTGTGATCTCATTAATTATCATAGCAATCAAAGTTTTGATAAATAATTACAAAGGGATATTGCTGTGCTTTTTGGGAGGAAGCCCTTCCTTTTTGTTTGCCAAAACCTGCAATGCGCGAATGATACGGAACCGTGTGTTGCGTGGCTCTATCACATCATCGATGTAGCCATAGCGGGCAGCTTCGTATGGGTTGGCAAATTTTTCGCGATACTCGTCCTCTTTCTTTTGAGCATATTTAGCAGCTTCCGCCGGATCAGTAATCTCACGGATCTTGCGACCCTCGAGAACTTCTACAGCACCTTTGGCACCCATCACGGCAATTTCTGCGGAAGGCCAGGCGTAGTTGATGTCGGCGCGCAATTGCTTGCTGCCCATTACATCGTGGGCGCCACCATAAGATTTACGCAGGGTGATGGTAATTTTTGGAACGGTGGCTTCGCCGTATGCGAACAACAACTTTGCGCCGTGAATAATGATACCGCCATATTCCTGGCCGCTACCCGGCAAAAATCCCGGAACGTCAACCAAAGTAATAATGGGAACATTGAAAGAGTCGCACAGCCTTACAAAACGAGCAGCTTTGCGCGATGCATCAATATCCAGAACACCGGCGAGGAAATTGGGCTGATTGGCTACAATACCCACCGGCTGACCGTTGAATTTGGCAAATCCTACCACTATATTTTTAGCAAAATGACGATGAAACTCCAGGAATTCACTATCGTCAACGATGATGTAAATGATATCCTTGACGTCGTAAGGTATGTTGGGGCTGTCGGGGATAATTTCGTTGAGCCTGTCGTCCCTGCGGTCTATCGGATCGCTACATTCGGTAACAATAGGTTCTTCCAGATTATTCTGCGGCAGGTACTCCAGAGTCTTGCGAATCAGCAGGATTCCTTCGTCTTCGTCGTCAGCTCTAAAGTGAGCCACACCCGATTTGGTAGCATGCACTGTAGCGCCGCCAAGGTCTTCCTCGGTTATGGTTTCGCCGGTAACGGTTTTGGCTACTTTGGGGCCTGTTACAAACATGTAGCTGGTTTTGTCGCTCATGATGATACAGTCGGTGAGGGCTGGTGAATAGACAGCTCCACCGGCGCAGGGACCAAAAACGGCAGAAATCTGTGGGATAACTCCCGAAGCCATAATATTGCGCTGAAAGATTTCGGCATAACCTGCCAGACTTCTCACGCCTTCCTGAATACGGGCACCGCCAGAGTCGTTGATGCCAATGAGGGGAGCGCCCACTTTCATTGCCTGATCCATCACTTTGCAAATTTTCAGCGCAAAGGTTTCTGACAATGAGCCACCAAAAACGGTAAAATCCTGTGAGAAAATGAAAACGATTCGTCCGTCGATGGTACCGTGGCCGGTGATTACACCATCGGAAAGGTAAACCTGCTCGGCCATGCCAAAGTCGGTGGTACGGTGCGTTACAAACATGTCGTACTCCTCAAAGCTACCTTCGTCAAGAATCATCTCGATGCGTTCGCGTGCGGTGTATTTACCTTTGGCGTGTTGGGCTGCGATACGTTTTTCACCACCGGCTTCGCGTGCTTTAACGCGCAAGTCGATGAGCTGCTGCAATTTATCCTGATTATTCACAATACTCCTGATTTTATTTTGTACTAATTTCTTAATTCCTTTTGGATTGCCTCTTTGGGTTATTTACCACAAAATTCGGTAAGCACTCCGTGGGTTGATTTGGGATGCAAAAACCCGATTCGCATGCCTTCGGCGCCTTTCCGCGGCTGCTTGTCGATGAGGCGAACGCCTTTTTCCTCGGCTTGTTTCAATGCTTCATCCACGTCGTCCATGGCAAAAGCCAGATGGTGAACACCCTGGCCTTTGTTGGCAAGGAATTTACCGATGGGTCCTTCCGGGTCGGTGGATTCGAGCAGCTCTATCTTGGTTTGTCCTACCATGAAGAAGGCAGTTTTTACTTTTTGATCAGCAACCTCTTCCACAGCATAACATTTCAGCCCCAGCACATTTTCATAATA
>CAZTCX010000157.1:0-8812 GCA_964612515.1 uncultured Lentimicrobiaceae bacterium
GGTGCTCGACGATTATCAAATCGTTATGTTATTTGGTGATAATCTGGCGGATTTTGCTTCAGCTTTCGACGGAGCACAAAGCAGCCACCGCCGCGCCGAAGTCACCGACAGCCTGCAAGATGCTTTTGGCAGTCGCTTCATCGTTTTCCCCAACGCTATGTACGGCGACTGGCTCAATGCAATCACAGATTATAACAACAGCCTTACCCATCAGCAAAAACTGGAGAAATACAAATCCGCGTTGCAAGGTTTTGAATAGAAAGAGGTTTTTATCTCTTCATCCAAAACCATCCACTGCTGCGGCCAGTGTTTCGGTAGTTACGTAAAGTTCATGAATTTTCTATAGCCCATCTTTGCCTTCCGTGGATTCAGATTCTTAAGTGAGATTGGGATCTATTGCGCCAGCGTAAAACGCAGGCTAATGCCGCCATTGGTGGTGGAGTTGCGGTATTGCGACGATACGTATGGATTATTAATAACCTTGTCGAAGAAGAGCCGGATGTTCAACCGCTGGTTCACCATATAATCGGCTGAGGTGTTGATAGAAATCACCTGTTGTCCCGACGACACCTGGTTGATCTCTTCGTCAATCCGACGCAGGATGGTTTTGTTGTTGCGGATGGAGAAGTCGGCGCGAACGTTCAGGTCGCTTTTTACATTTTGCTTGCCTCCACCGGTTCCCATGCTGCGTATAGAGAATTTCACATCTTTAAAACGATATCCCATTCCGACAACAAATTCCTGTGTGCTCACCTCGGTGAGCTGATTGTTGACGAAAGTCATCGACAGGTTGCGCGATTTCTTAATTTCAAATTTAGTCATCAGACTATTGATCCATGTCATGTCGAAAGCGATGAGTGGATTGAATTGCTCGATGATGCTCACCTGCGCATACTGGTATTCCGGAATGTAATTATCGTTACTCCTGTATTTTGCTGACGGGAAGTTGTCTATTTCGCGGTAGTCTATCACCGACAGGAACGAGTTGATGGAGTAGTTGCTGCGATAGCCGTGGGTGATGGTAAGGTTGCGCAGGAATTTCTTGAAAGGCTCTATCCGCGACAACCCGTTGTAGGTAACGCGCCAGTTTAGCATCGGTATGTCGGGCATAGGATTGAGGCTGTAGCCGCTTGCTGACTTACCCGAATAGGCTGACAAAAATGAATAGAGCAGCACGTCCTGTTGCGTGGGGCCGTAACCATCAGGATATACCTGACCGGTGATGCTGTCGATGAAGGTTTGCCCGTTGTAGTTGGGGTTTTCTGCTGCCAGACGGAAGGCAATATCCTGCCTGTTCTCTTTTAGCTGAATGAAGTTTGGGTTTTGATCTTTGTCGTTATCTTTTGCCCAGGCTGTACCCCACGATATAAACGACATGCTAAAACTACCCTGTTCTACGGGGGAGAATGAGGCGAAGTCGCCATTGGCATCAGATTTAAAATATTCCTGATGGCTGAGACTGTAGGTTCGGTCGGCACTCAGTTCTACTTTAAAATCCTGAAACGGCTCAATGGTTCCCCTGAAGTTGAGCTGGTTGTTGTATTTGGTAACGTAGGCCGAGTTGAGTAATGTGTCGGTGGTGAGCCAGCCATTGCGCACAGCTTCGCCACGAATATCGGCCTGGCTGCCAAATACGAAGCCAAGCCCGGGGGCATTCAAATCCCAGTTGTTGCCAATAAGTGATGGCTCCGGTATAAAGCCGGGCATATAGATGCCATTGCCTTCGGTGTAGGATAGCGACGCACGTTTGAAGCTCATGAGTATTTTAAGGAAACCATTGCCAACAATTTTCACATAATCCTTCTTGGGCTTTGTGGTGTCCGGTTGCATGCTTTGTGCTTTCTGGTCAGGTTGCCGCGGCGCTGCCCTCTGGCTGCGCTGCGCGCCTCCACTTTGGTTTACTTTGGCCAGGAAAGGCAACTTGTTGTAAAGTTTGTCCAGCGATACGTTTCCATTAAGCTGGATGGTGTTGGCATTTTCTATCTGGTTGCCCAGACGTTCCTGCAGCGAAACGGGGGATGCCTGCCACTTGTAGTTGGTCTGATAACGCGCCGTGGCAGTTACCCAATCGAGCAAAGGTATTTTGTTGATCGGCAGGGTGTAGGTTACATTCAGATTTTGCGTGAAGGTATTCTTTGTTCCCAGGTCGAGAATTTGTTCGCGAATCTGTGTGCGTTTCACGTCGTAGTCGGGCTCACCTTTATCGAGCGACCCGGGCAACTCGTCGATGTACGCCAGCACATTGGCTTTGTAATCAAATCGTAGTGAGGAGGCAAGATCCCATCGCAAATCAAAATTCCGGCGCCAATCCCACTTTTTCATGTAGGTTGGCTCAATAAGCACTTCATACTCGCTCTTGTTACGTAGCAGGCGTTCGCCGTATTCACGGTTCATGTCGGTGCGCACAGAGAAGAGTTTGGGCAGAAGGTAGAAGTTAAAATCCTTTATCAGCGCAAAGGCCTTGTTCTTGAATAGCTTCATGCTGCCAAAAGGCTTGTAGTTCTTGGGATTATTGTTAAAATTATAACCTATGCCTCCCTGGTAGATTTTTTTCGAATCGTATTCGATGTCAATATTTCGGGCAAAAGTTTCCGCATAAGAAAAGGTGAAGTCGAGGTTTTCGACATCGTAGAAATGGCTCTTACTGGTGGCGCCTACACGATCCTTGCGCATGTTGATGAAGTTAAGATTTTTGCGCATGATAAATTCTTCATTCATGGCTTTTATCGAGTCACGTGCAGAAGGATTGTAAGTGTTCAAATCCTTTTTTAGGATAATGTCGGGGTCGAGTTGGTTGTATTTGGGCGTGATATGCGATTCCGAATAGTCGAAGTGCATCGGGATACGGATTCCAAATTTTTCGGGGAAGAATTTGCCAAGCTCCAGGTTGGTAGAAATATCGAAGTTTTTGATAAATTCCTGTGAGCGTTCTGACATTTTTTTCTCAATGCTCCCGTAGCCTGGTGTACTGTAAAGTCCAGAAACTGCAATGTTACCGAGGTCAGCCAGATCGGTTTTTATACGTGCGGTAGCTGCCAGGCCACCTTCGTCGTTGAAATCGGTGAGGCGCAACTCGTTTACCCATATTTCCGCGCATTTGCTCAGGCCATCATCACTGCTTGAGGTGGAAGTTTTCTTGGGATTGCGCACGCCAATCATGATGGCTTTCACATCGCTGATGCTGGGGCTTCCCAATACAGTTACTTTGTTGGGGCCATCGAAGCCATAATATGGAACGGTGAGCGAAACGCCTGCGTCGCCTGCCCGCATCTGTACGTTACGCTGTAGTTTGAAATCCACCAGTCGCACAAGGTCGATGTCGAAGCTGTTTGCTTTGGGCCAGATAGCTTCGGGATCGTTCTTGGAAGTGTACCAGGGCGTAAAAGTAAGCGGTATCTCGTATTCGTAATAGTTCTGGGTGAGGTCGGCGCCAATACGTAGAAATACGGTGAGGTCGCCATAATTGAGATCCTGGTCTGCGAGTAGCTTTTCGGCATGAACGAACATTTGCAGTTTCCCATATTGACGGAAGTCGAAATCGGAGGTTTTGTAAGCACCACGTGCATCGCCGTCCAACAGGTTGCATACGCGAAGCACCATCGACTGCTCGTTGAGTTTTTGCAGGTTGGTGGTTCCAAGATTTATTTCGCGCTCGATGCCGGGAGGGATAACGTAGGGAACTGGCTGCCGGCTACCATTTTCTTCGATATTTACCGAAAGGATATCAAAAGCAGTTTCACTTTGGATGTCGTTGGGCACATATTCGCCTGGCGAAAGTAGGTCGTAGCGGTAGCGCCGCCAGTCGCCGCGAACCAGTTCCAGCGTAGCAAAACGCAGTACTGTAGGCGCGTCAAAACCCTTCATAAACATACGCATGAAGCGGATGCTTTGGAAATCCTGAATGCCGCCCACAATCTTATCAGGATCGCGAACGGGGATTTTAAACTGATACCATTTTACTTCGCCAATCTGGTTGTTGGGCAGAGGAATGCCCTGAGCCAGGCGGATATCAGTAATATAGTTCTGCCCCACCTGCATGCCGTTGGGGTCGAGTATTACTTTGTATTGAAAATAACGTTCCGATTCGCTAAGGGTGTTGTCGCGGTTGATGTCTTCCACATCGGGCAGGTTGGTGGCAATAGTGGAGTTTCCTCCGGTATTGTCGCCCTGTTCGGGTGAGTTGCCTTCCATGCCGTTGTATTGTTTGTAACGTTCCAGAATACTGCTGTATATCGGGTCCTGGTCGAGGTCGGCGCCTCTGAAATAGCGGTAGTTGTCGTTGGAAGGGTCAGCGAGGGCCATTTGAAAAGCCTCTGAATTGTCACCATGCAAGGCAATAATGCGCTGCAGGTAGATGTCGTCGAAAAAAGTCCGTTCATCCTCATCGCGTAAGCCATCCAGACCCACGTCCTGAAACTCACGGGCGCCCGGCACGTTGCTAAAGTTTGGCACCAGTGCCTGAATGGTAGGCACACGTCCCCAGATGGTGGTATCTACGTTTTCTACCACAGCAGTTGGCGGAAGGCCTTGTTCATAAGATTTTCGCGAGTCGCGCAGAATGTCTTCAGAAATGTCGCCCAGGTTAAAATACAAAGCTCCGTCAGAGGTTTGCCCGGCGGTGAAGGGGTCCATCATCCAAAATTCGATATATTCCACGTTGGTAGCTTCGAAGTCGGTGGATGTAATTTCGCGCATAATACCGCCCCAGCGACTTTCAGGGTCTTTTAATGTTCCATCCTGGTTCATCCCTGCCGAAACCCCCGGCACTCCTTCTACGTCGTAGTTGTATGGGCCGCGCTCGTTGGGATAAAATGACAGGTTGAGAACGGGAATATTGGTAGGAATGCCGTTGATAACGTCTTTATTTGGAAACACTTCCCGCTCGAGTACCTGGCGCACCAGATCATTCGAAAGCTCGTTCAGGTCCACGTTAGGTGGGCGTGCGGTACCGGTTTTTTCGTAGAACAGCGGGTCGATAACATACCAGCCCAGCATGGCGCGGTTGTATCCATACATCCGTCCGGTTCCAGTGGCAGCTTCCGGAAAGAGACCACTCTCGGTTTGCTTTTCCGGGGTACTGGCAATACTCCACCATTGTGGCTGCTTCAGGTCGATGGTTGATTTGCTGGCCTCAAAATCGTCGATGTAGGAGGTGCCGCTTCGGCCAATGGCCTTGCTGTGACCGGGGATAAAATGTGCAAACTCACCATCAATCGTCACACGCGATTCCTTTTTAGTTTTGATAAATGGCAGCGCGTCCACCATTTTGGTGATAAACCGCGATTTGGTTTGATAAGCAAAATCCATCCCCCAGATGGTATTGGAGATGGGGTCGTCACCATAGTTTACTTTTTGCGTAAGCGGACGTTCGGTAAGGTTGAGGATGGTACCACCAATATTGAAATCTTCATTTACACGATAATCGATGTGTGTACCCATCAGTCGTTTTGTTTGAATATTAAAAAACGACTGGCTTTCCATCGAAATGTTGATGGGCGTTCCGGAGTTGAGTACGCCTTCGTTGATGATGTTGACGCGCCCCAGGGTGTAATCAACCGTATAGTCAACATTTTCGCTAAGTGGCACGCCGCCGGCAGTAACCCTTACGGAGCCTTGCGGAACGTTGATGGCATTAAGCGAAATTTCTGACCCGGAAGAGGATTTATAAAATCCATCCAACAGGAATTTGTTCTTTTCAGGATATTGCTGTGCCCCATTTTTGGTGAGGGTGTACAAGGAGTCGTAGGCGTAGCGGTCGGCAATTTCCTGGTTTCCGATTTTGGCGCGCAGGTAGTTACCGAAAGGCTGCAACATTGTAAAATACACACGCCCGTTGGAAGCCTGGATGGTACCCCCATTGGTTGCCGCTCCATTAATAAAGTCGAAAATGCCGTCGTGGGGCGGATTGAGCTGCGGGTCGAGGTTGTCAAAATTTAATACCCGAATGAGTGGGATGCCGCTGGCATTGCCGCCGTCCACCAGATAGCTGGTAGGAACGCCATTGTCGTTGCCCGAATAGAGAATGTTGAGAATGAAATCCTGGGCTTGCACCTGATAGGCTCCAATGGCATAAACGTTTTTCATCATAAGATTCCAGATGGGCATGCGGGTGTTGAGCGTTGTGCTTTTGAGCAGCTTTACTACAAGCGTGTTAGGCGGGCTGATGCCTTCGTCGGAGAATTCACCTACCTGATAAATAGTTGTGTCGCCAATCACATTATACTGATAGGCAACGGCCAGCGTCTGGTCGCTATTGAGGGTGGTGTTGAGCGAAAGAAACCCCAGCTTGCTGTTGAAGCTATATTCATTTTGCGAAAGCTTCCTCGCACTTTCCACTTTAACGAAATCCATTCCGGCATCATAATAAAAAGGAGGCCCCTCGAGCAATGTCGAAACGGTGTTGATATCCCTTACCTGCGTTTTGTATTGCAATAGCAGGTCCACCAGGTTGTTGGAGCGGTACATGTCGGGAAAGAAACTTGGGCCCGGAATGAGGTCATCGGCGTAGGGATTTCGTTCTCCCAAGTCCTGAAAAGCAATGATATTACGGTTTTCGGTAACGGCTGCGCCAATGTTTGTAACCCAAACTTCTATTTTGGTGATGTTCACATTGGAGCGAATCACGGGCAGCTCTGTGAGCGCGCTGTCGTAGTTATCTACAAAATATTGCGCCAGCAAAAAGTGCTTATTCTCTTCGTATTGGTCAGCCTTCAGCGTAAAGGAGTTGGTTTGTCCGCCTCCCTGCACGGTGATGTTGCTGGTTTCACTTTTTTGTTCGGAATAAACGGCTGTTACGGTGGCACGTCCAAATTTGAGTTGTGTTTTGATACCAAACAGCGCCTGACTTCCTGTGATCAGCGTGCTGTTGAGCGGCAGGGTTACGTTTCCTGCTTCTATGAGCTGAATGATTTCGTCTTCCTTACCTTCGTATTTCAGGTTGAGCTTGTTTTCAAATTCAAAGGTAGCCTCCGTGTTGTAGTTGGTTTGAAACTCGATCTTGTCGCCAATTTTGGCAAGCACGCTCATCTGGATGTTTTGTCTGAAGTCGAAGTTCACCACATTACGTTGCCGAACGCTAAGGGTTGGGTCGTCGCGGTTGTTGGCCAGGACGCCGAAAGTGAGTTCGGCGGAACCCTGCGGACGAATGTCGATGGTGTTGGAGCCGAAGATGGCCTCAAAGGCTTCCCCACCAATATAGATTTGTGGGATGATTCCCTCGCCACGGGCATTGGGTCCGGTGGCTCCTGCCCGTTCTCTCCAGTAGTTGTCGATAGAGCGATCCAGGTCGTATTTCATATAGTCGTCGAGCGTCATGCTGTAGGGCGTGCGGTAGTTAAGCTGGCCCATCTTGCGACGCACAACATATTCGTTGGTTACCGGGTCGTATTCTGTTTGGTTGGTGATGTTGGAAGGCTCATGTAGATAAAGTGGTGATTTTGGGGGAACATCCGTTGCGTTGATGGTGTTGTCGCGAAAGGGATAGATCAATTGAATGCTGTCGCCGGAGAGCGTGCTGTCGGGAGGAGCCATCAGCGAAAATCCGTTCTTTAGCTTGACCGTGGGGTTGCCAAAGCCAGTGAAATAAAGGATTGTAAAGAGTGAAAAGATCAGTAAGTATGTTGTTTTCTGTCTCAAAAAAAAGCCTTTTAACTGGTTTTGTTATTGGGTCAACGCACGCGTAAAAAATGGACTGGAACTCCCGCTGGCTGAGCATTCCTCTCCTGGCGTACGCGATGATGGTGTGTATGCTGAAAAGATTTGTCCCCGACTCATTTTGGCTGGTTTTCCGAAGCCCGATAATTATCACAAAATTTTTAACGCATCCTTTATCAGTTGCTCCACCGACAGGTCAGGATTTTTGCTTAGCAGTTTCTCCAAAGCCTTTGTAGCCGTCGCTTTGCTAAATCCCAGCGTAGTAAGTCCAATTAACGCCTCATCCTTACGGGTATTGTGCGCTGTTCCTAAAAATTCAATAGCCGTGGTTTCTTTGCCAATCTTATCCTGAAGGTCGATGATAATACGTTGAGCCGTTTTGTTGCCAATGCCCTTTACAGTGCGCAGCGCGGCCAGATCGCCTTGCGCAATGGCAGTGATAATTTTGTCGGGCGAGAGCGACGAAAGCATCAAAAGCGCTGTGCTGTTGCCCACTCCCGACACGGAGATCAGCAACCTGAACAATTGCCGCTCCTCCTTCTGGAAAAATCCGTAAAGCACTATTCCCACTGGCGTGGTGGCTTCTACACGAAAAGTCTGGTGTGCATACAGTCGCACCTGTTCCAGGTCTTTTACATTAGAAAAGGTTTGTAATGAAATGTGCATCAGGTAGCCCATGCCGTTATTTTCGATGACGATAAAAGCCGGGTTCTTTTCGGTAAGTCTGCCTTCAATAAATTCTATCATAATCTTTGAATGTTGAGGAGATGTGGTGTGGGTACAAAAGTAATAATTAGTAGGTTCTGCAGGGTGCAAGGCGCAAAGCGCATAGAACAAAGCATCGTTCGCTCAAATTGTAACGAGGAGATATCAAGAGTGAAAGCTCCTGACCCCATGCATCCTTCTCTCCTCGCTCTCTGCGCCATGCGCCATGCTCTTGGCTCTTCTCTTGCAATTTATAAAGTTTCTAATTAGTAATCTGAAGCCTGATTAACAGCAGCATAGAATCAGCATCAGATATTTAAACGGATGAAAACAAGGAGAAAAAATAAAGTTCTTCAGGTTAATTGTAAATTTGTGCAAACAATCTACTTTCCAAACGAAATTATCAAAGAATTTATGGATGCATTATTCAGAAAAGACGCCCTGACCTATCATG
>CAZTCX010000158.1:0-8776 GCA_964612515.1 uncultured Lentimicrobiaceae bacterium
AAAGATGACTTCCTGGGCAAAGGCAGCGTTACCATTTCCGAAATCACCAGCCAAAGTCCATCCCTTTGCGCAGTGGCCGATTATGCACGCATCCATCTTGACCGGAGGCTTACCGCCGGTGAAACGATGGATTCGGCTGTGAAAGAAGTGGAGGAGCTGATAAAAGGTTTGGATGCCCGCGTGGAAGTGCTGGAATATTCCGAAAAGGCCTGGACAGGGCTGGAATATGGCATGCAGAAATATTATCCCACCTGGAAAATCGACGAGAAACATCCGGTAATAAAAACCGGGGTGCGCGCCTACGAGCAGCTTTTTGGCGAAAAGCCAAAAGTGGATAAATGGACTTTCTCCACCAACGGCGTCACGATCATGGGAGTTTACGGCATACCGGTGATTGGCTTCGGCCCCGGCAACGAGGTGCTGGCACATGCACCCAACGAAAAAGTACGCATCGACGACCTGGTAAAAGCCTCCGCCTTTTATGCCGGCTTTGCCGCCGAAATGAATGAAGAGTAAATTTCAAATTTTAAAAATCAAACAAATCACAAACTAAATCTCAAGTACCAGAGCCTATTGGGTGTTTGGATTTTGTTTTTTAAGATTTATTTGAAATTTGTCTTTTGGTGCTTTAGTTCACCAGTCACCAAGTAGTTAATAATATTTTTAAACTCAGCTTTTTATGAATCTTCAGCAACAAATCAATCAACTGGCCAATCTGAAAAGCCATTTATACCAAAAGGATTTCCTGCTCACCTGGGAAAAATCGCACGACGACCTGCTGGCAACACTGCTGATTGCCGACATACTAAAGAATATGCGTGCCGAAAACATTTCGCCCCGGCTCTTCGACACCGGGTTAGCCGTCTCTATTTTTCGCGACAACTCCACGCGTACGCGGTTTTCGTACGCTTCGGCAGCTAACCTGCTGGGGTTGGCCGTGCAGGATATGGATGAGACAAAATCGCAAATTGCGCATGGCGAAACAGTGCGCGAAACGGCCAACATGATTTCGTTTCTGACGGATTTCATCGGCATCCGCGACGACATGTACCTGGGCGAAGGCAACAAATACATGCGCCAGGTTGGCGAAGCACTCGACGATGGCGCTGCCCGTGGTGTGCTGCCCGTAAGGCCGGGAGTTATCAACCTGCAGTGCGACCTCGATCATCCCACCCAAACCATGGCCGACCTGCTGCACCTGAAAAATCATTTTGGCTCATTGGATGATTTACGTGGAAAAAAAATAGTGATGAGCTGGGCATACTCACCGAGTTACGGCAAACCGCTGTCGGTGCCGCAGGGAATCATCGCACTGATGACGCGCTTTGGCATGCACGTGGAGCTGGCACATCCCAAAGGATATGAGTTGCTGCCTGAAGTAATCGACGTTGCAAAAAAGAACGCAGCCGAAAGCGGCGGCACTTTCGTCGTCGGCAACTCGATGGAAAAAGCCATGCAAGATGCCGACATTGTCTATCCCAAAAGCTGGGCGCCTATCAGCGTAATGCAACAACGCACCGGCCTGCTGCATCAGAAAGATACCGTCGGCCTGGCGCAACTCGAAAAGGAATGCCTCCAACACAATGCGGAATTTAAAAATTGGGAATACGACAACGAAATGGCGCAGCATACACGCAGCGGCCAGGGACTTTATATGCATTGTCTGCCGGCCGATATTTCGGGAATTTCGTGTGCGCAGGGCGAAGTAGCTGCCGACACTTTCGAGCATTGGCGCATAACAACCTATCAGCAGGCTGGCTACAAACCCTACATCATCGCTGCCATGATGCTTGCCAACCGTTTTGAGAATCCGGTGCAGGTGTTGCAAAAGATTGTGGAATCGCAACGGTGGCGGGTGAAATATTAAGGTGAGCGGGAAACAATGAGAAATGAGCGGTGAGCGGTGAGAAAATAAATTCAAAAAATAAAGCGCAACGATTCCGGGCGTCACGTTTCAAGCTTATGATTCCGCCCCGTTGGGGCTTAGAAACAATATTTTATTGAGTCTTTAATGTTACTCTCATTTCTCATCGCTCATTTCTCATCGCTCATTTCTCATCGCTCATTTCTTCCCCCACAACCACTTTCCCACCAAGCACCACATATTTCGCTTCTCCTTTCGTGGCCATTCCTTCGTAGATGTTGCTGTCGCAATGCTGGTGATGCGTTCGGCTGCTAATGATGCTGGTTTTCTCCGGATTCCAGACAACGATATCCGCATCGGCTCCGGGAGCCAGAATTCCTTTGGAAGGATAAAGTCCGAAAATGCGAGCCGCATTGGTTGAGGTTAATTCTACGAAACGATTGAGGCTGATTTTACCGGTAAGGACACCATAAGTATAAAGTAACGCCAGGCGGTGTTCGACACCTCCTGCGCCATTTGGAATTTTACGTAAATCGTCTTTCCCTTCCATTTTTTGTTTCAAAGTAAACGGACAATGGTCGGAGCCAATGGTTTGGATGGTTCCGTCGGCCACCGCTTTCCACAAGGCTTGTTGGTGTTCTGCTTGGCGCAATGGCGGACTAATAATATATGGTGCAGCCTGCTCGAAAGGCTGGTGATATTTCTGCTCGTCGAGAAGCAGGTAGTGCGGACAGGTTTCGGCATAAACTTTTTGTCCGGCAGCCTGCGCTTTTGCTATTATTTCCAGCGACTCTGCCGCCGAAACATGCACGATGTATAAAGTGCATCCGGTCTTTTGTGCAAGCTGGATGGCATTGCCAACCGCCTGCGCTTCCAGCTCCGGCGGACGCGAGCAGTAATGCGCTACGGCAACAGGCAAATCGCTTTTCGCATATTTTTCGCGCAAGCGTGCCACTTCTTTTCCCTCTTCGCAATGCACCAACACGGTAGCTCCAAGGCGGGCAGCTTCCCGCATCACTTTTTCCAGCGCTTCTGTGTGCAGACCGATGGTGTCGAGGTAGGCCAGGTAGCATTTGAAGGAGCGTGTTTGGAATTTTTCGATACATTCCGACATTTCGTCGGGCATGGTGCTGCGCCAGGCTGTTGGGCTGACGTGGAGAAAAGTATTTGTCAAGGCAGCTCGTGATTCAGCCTGACGCAAGGCGAGAGCTGCCGGAAGTAAATCACCGGGAGCAGGCGTCACAAAATCGATGAGCGTGGTGGTGCCACCTATCAGCGCAGCGCGGCTTCCCGAAAGAAAATCGTCGCTCGATGGTCCGGCAGGCGTAGGAAGCTGCATGTGAACGTGCGGGTCGATACCTCCGGGAAAAATCAGACAGCCATTGGCATTGATGACTTTTGAAGCTGTTTCCGCCCCTTCCACAAATTCGCCAACAGCTACAATCTTTCCCTGATGCACCGCCACATCAGCTTTAAAGCTGCTATCGGCGTTGACGACGGTTCCGTTTTTTATTAAAATATCCATTTTTTATTAATTAATGGCCAGGGCATCCGTTGGGGGCACCTTGGTCGAAGGCACCCACAAGGGACGCCTCTACAAAATTCCCTGGGGGAATTCTTTTACGTAGGTACCATCGGCTGCTTTTGTAAATCCTACCCTACGCAGGTATTTCTCATGCTTGGGGCTGATGCCGTCGGCAATGGCGCGGCGAAAACCGGCATTGATAAAACTTCCCTGCAAACCGGTATAAAGAAATTTTCCGTTGCGATAATCGCGATATTCGGGCACAACATAATCAAGCCCCACTTTCATCGTATCATTTTCGAAACGATGCGCCAGAAAAATACCAGCCACCTGCGTGTCGCGCAGCACAAAAAAACTGATGCTATTCATCTCAGGTTTGTAAACGAATCCCGGAAAAAACTTCTCTATCTCCTGTTGATGGAAATCCAAAAACTTCATCAGATAACGGTTGTCGTTTCTAATCTCAAGAATATCAAAAAAATTCTTTCGGGTGTAGATGCGCACCAGATAATAGACGTCCACCGAAACGATGAATGCGTTAAGCAGCCCCACCGGATAGGCGCCGATCAGAAAGCCGTAGATCGAAAAAGTGGTCGCTCCCGCCAGGTTGATCCACCTGAACTTCAGGATCGAGTTCATGGTCATCGAGAGTGCGATGATGATCGAAGCGGCGAAACCTATGTATTGTAAAATGTCAATATCCATAAAAAGTTTATTTGTGGTATTCCCTTTATTTAAATTCCAAAAATCAAAAGGACAAAAATCAAATAAATTCCATTAATGAAAAATCAACACTCAAAACGAAACGGCTTTGATCTTTGGAATTTGGGATTTATTTGGAATTTATTTGGAATTTGCTCAAAATTTGAGTTTTGAAATTTGCTATTTTCCCATTCGTTCCCAAAGCCTCAACGATTGTTGGCGTGTAAATTTTAGCACCTCCTGCTCATCGATCATTTGCAACTGCCTGTCGCGGACGATGAGTTTACCATTGGCGACGACGTGCCGCACATGACGCTCACGGAAGCCAAAAAGAAAATGTGCGAGAAAGTTACCGGAATTTATTTCAGAAGCTGCGTCATAATCGAGCACCACCAGATTGTTATCGCCGTCACCGGAAAAATTGTTTTCGTTGAGATATTTATGCACATTTCTCAGTCGCTGCCAGGCGCCGATCATGCTGAGATGATCGTTGTGCTTTCCGGCAAAATAGGCGGTCTGAGCGCTGCGCAGAATCTCGCTGTGCATGCCGTCGGTGCCAAGGAAAATATTGCTTCCCAACTTTTCCCCATCAAAAAATCCCACATTATTATTAAGGTTGCTTTCGATATTTTCGACAACCCACGCGAGCGATTCGCGCACCAATCGCTTCTCGCTTTCGTCCAGATGCAGGCAATGGGCAAGAATGGTTTTTGACGATTCCAACAGACCAAAATCCGCCAGACGCTGCACCACTCTTTTCTGGTGGCGCTCCTCACACAGTTTCTGATCTATCAGGTCTTCGGCCACGTGAATATGCACCCCCGACCTGCTTTGATGCATAAGCTCGGCTGCACGGCGCATGGTATCATCGCCAACGGTGAAAGAAGCGTGCAAGCCAACCAAACCTTGATGTTTTGAAAGATAGTCCGCCGTTTCCTGTAAACCGGCTGCTGCTTTATCTAACCCGTCGCGGTCGGTAATCTCATAACAAAGCAGATGCCCCACGCCCACCTGATCGAATGCTTCGGCGATGGTAGCGAGCGAACCCGCGATGGCGTTGGGCGAAGCATGATGATCGATCACGAAAGTAGCACCAGCCTTGGCGCAGGCCATCGCCGTCGCCAAAGCGCTGGCGCGGATAAGATCGCGATCCAAAGCTTTGTCGAGACGCCACCATACATATTGCAAATTTTCATGGAAATTCTGCGGTGCCTTTGGCGGAGCGTTCATACCACGCGAAAGTGCCGAATAAACATGATGATGCCCGATGGCAAAGGAGCGCATCACCAGCATTCCCTGGCAGTCGATGGTTTCTACATCGGCAGGTGCAGCTTTCAGATCGTCGATCATTGTTACTGCAGGGCTGGTGTTGTCGCCTTTTACCAGCAGGTTGGTTTGTCGAAACGACAAGTCGTGCCAATCGACGTAAGTTGCATTTTTTAATAATAAGTCCATTTTATTTTCATAATTTTTGGGCTAAAGCCCACATTATCTTTTATATCTTTTTAATCCCCGGCCTGAAGGCGGGGGTTAGTGATACGCTATCACATCAAATTATTTATGTTTTTTGAATGGGTTTCAGCGGCAGCTCCCATCTTCGGATGCCATCAAAAGCTGTAAAAGCATTGGCAATGGCGGCGGCGGTAGGCACCAGTCCGATCTCGCCAATTCCTTTGGCGCCATACGGACCCACGGCATCGGGCACCTCCACCGGCTTTACAACGATTTCGGGTGTTTCGTGTGCCCGAAGAATTTTCAAGTCGCGCATCTTGTCGCTTACCAAAAAGCCATCCTTCATGGGCAGACTTTCGGTGAGCGCATAGCCCAAACCCATGTGCACGCCACCTTCTATCTGCCCTTCAAACAGCATCGGGTTCATCACCTTACCGCCATCGTGCGCGGCCACCATTTTGGCGATGTTTCCTTCGGCATCAAGCACGCAAAGCTGGGCAGCGTAACCATAAGAATAATGTATCACCGGATTTTCCGCACCGCTGTCGGGCTTGGTTGTCCAGTCGCAGACGAAAGCGCCACGATATTTTTTACCCACTAATTCTTTTAAAGATTTCGATTTTAAATCTGCTTTAAAAGCTGTGGCAGCATCAATTACCGCGCGGCCTACCAAAGCAGTTGCACGCGAAGAGGTGGTCATGCCGGTAGCAATCTGTGCTTCCGTGTCCACCTGCACTTCGATGATGCCGGGGTTAATTCCTGTTTCTTCGCAAAGCGTCTGCAGCGCCATGTTGTGCACCCCTTGTCCCATCTCTGTCCAGCCGTGTTTCAAAATCACTTTATTTTCAGTAATGATTTCAATAATCACTTTCGATTCGTCGATCATGCCATTGCCCACGCCTGAGTTTTTTATCGCGCAAGCCAAACCTTTGAATTCAGCAGCATCATAATCCGGCTTTACGGCCAGCAGCGACTGACGGATTCCTACGCCAAAAACTTTTTGTCCGGTGGCGGTGGTGAGGCCATCCACCAAAGCATTATCCCAGCGAAACTGCCAACGGTCGAAGCCACCCTGGCGACAAATATCGTCGATACAGCTTTCGATGGCAAAACAAACCTGATTGGCACCGAAGCCACGCATGGCTCCCGAGGGGATATTGTTGGTGTAAACGGTGCGTGCTTCAATGCTCACGGCGGGAACGAAATATCCTCCGGTGGCATGGCCGGCCACGCGTTCCATCACCTTCATGCCCACTGAAGCATAAGCGCCGGTATCACCGGTGGCCAGCAGACGCACCGCAGTAAGTTTCCCACTGTTATCAGCGCCCACCTCAATATCCATTACTACCGGATGGCGCTTGGGATGCAGCCGGATGCTCTCCTGCCGCGTCAAAGTCAGCTCCACCGGACGCCTGAGTAGAAACGCAAATAGCGCAGCATGACCCTGAACGGTAAGATCTTCTTTGCCACCAAAGCCGCCGCCATTGGGAACCAAAACCACACGCACCTTGTCGCATGGAAGTCCCAACAATAAAGCTATTTGCCGCTGATCTTCATAGATGCCCTGACTTTGGCTGTAAATCATCACACCTTGCTCACCATCGGGCATTGCGAGCGCCGATTCCTTTTCCAGAAAAGCATGCTCGATGCGCTGGGTGCGGTAGGTTCCGGACGACCGGTATGCCGATTGTTTCAGGATTGCATCTGCATCACCAATTTTGATTTTTGTAATCTCAAAACAGTTGGGACGCTCCTCGTGAACCCGCTCGGCATCGGCAGCTTGCAGCAGATCCGTTATGGGATTGAGCACTTCATATTCTATTTTTATTAATGTGGCAGCTTCCCGTGCAATTTCTACAGATTCGGCAACTACTCCTGCAAGCACGTCGCCGATGTAATGGGTTGTTTCGCCGGGAGCTATCATCAGCGGCCAATCGTTGAAGATGAGCCCGATGCTGCGCTGCCCCGGCACATCGGTAGCTGTAAAAATACGAACGACACCAAGCAACTTTTCCGCTTCCGAAACATCGATTTTTAATACCCGTGCCCGCGGATGGTCGCTCAGGCGCAAGGCTGCATGGAGCATCCCATCCACATGCAAATCGTCCACAAATTTTTTGGCGCCGACGGCTGCTTCATACGCCTGATATTTGGGATGCGGTTGCCCGACCCTTCCGGAAGTGGTGGTAATTTCGATTTGCTGATGACTGCGCAAAACTTCGGCAGCATGCAAAGCGGCCACTTCTATTTTTTTATAACCCGTACATCGGCAGAGATGCGGACGAATGGCTTTTTGTATTTCGGCAACGGAAGGAGCGGGATTATCCTGCAACAAAACTTTGAGCCGCGTAATGAAGCCGGGCGTACAAAATCCGCATTGTACGGCGCCTTTGTTCACAAAAGCCGTTGCTATTACTTTAAGTATTTCGGGTGGAAATCCTTCGGGCGTGAGCACGACGGCATCCTGCAAACTGCGCATCCGCGTGGTGCAAGCCAGGCGAGCGCGGCCGTTGATCTCGACGGTGCAGGCTCCACAGATGCCTTCGCCCGAACAGCCATCCTTGAGCGCGGTGAGCTGCCGCTGCTCACGTAGAAACGGAAGCAGCATAGCATCGGCATCACCGTTGTATGCTACTTTTTCGTTGTTTAATGTAAATGTGATCATTCCTTTTTATTTGGGCTAAAGCCCGTTAATGTTTTTTTGTATTTTTTTCCCATCGGCCTAAAAGCCAGGGTTAGTGGTCAGTTGGTAATCGGCAGAATTTCAATAACCCCGTCCTTCAGGGCGGGGTCAGAAAGCCTGGTCAGAAACCCGCGGGCTTTAGCCCGCAAAACCATTACATCAGTTTCATTCCATGAACTCTTCATAACAAACTTTTTATTTGGGCTAAAGCCCGTTAATGTTTTTTGGTATTTTTTTACCCCCGGCCTAAAGGCCAGGGTTAGTGATCCATTTTGCGATAAGCAAAAAATTCTGCTGCCCCCTGATAAATGATGTTCATCTGGTTGGCCAATTCCATATCAATATCAAAATCTTCACTTTTTTCGGTGATGACCTCTTTTAACCCAAAATCATTATCCAGCTTGAAGGTCATTTCCGGAAGCCTAAAGGTATAGCTGTTCTTATCTTTTTGCAAAGCGGACTCGGTAGTTCCATTTTTAAATTTCAAAATTTCTTTATTAAAAAAGAAACCATCGACCTGCGCCAACCAATTTTCTTCGTCGAGATAAAG
>CAZTCX010000159.1:0-5173 GCA_964612515.1 uncultured Lentimicrobiaceae bacterium
TTTTTCTACAATTTTTGAAATTCCGCCTTCCGGAATCCCGGGAAACGACAACTTCCGACCAAGGCAGAATAGTTGTTTAAGCTGTTGAATTTAAGCTATCTAAAAGCTATTGATATGTAAATGTAATAGCCCCTTTTTTGCAGTGACCTATTATTGATAGCTATTCTTCTATTGAAACTTGAATTTTTGTTTAGTAGCTTTGTCAAATAAAATTTGAATGGAAAAATTGAGTCATTTTTTAAAAATCAAAAACCGTAAAAACATGAAATCTATTTTTAAAAACTATTTGCGTAAAGCAGCTTTCATTTTCATTGCCTTTGCTTTTATATAATACCACACTCGATCTTAAAGCCGAACATTACACCGTAACCGTTACAGGACCGGGCCAACTGGAAAATGCCGTCAGTCAGCTTGTGGGAGGATCTGCCAATTATTATCTGATAACTTCGCTCACGGTCATCGGGAACCTTAACAGAACAGACATTAATTTCCTGCAGGATTTAGGATACCTCGAAAGCCAGGGAGGCATCGGAAAACTTGAAGACCTCGACATTTCGGCAACCAATCTACCCAATAGCACTTTACCAGAATTTGCCTTCTCGTATGTTGGTATCAAAAATATCATTTTGCCAAATTCGGTTCACACCTTTGAATGGCAATGTTTTTTCAACTCCAACGTCAAATTTGTGACGATAGGAACCGCCACCTCGGTAGTCTTTGAAGACCCGACGCCTAATTATAATTCGATGAATTACACGGCATTTTCTAACACCCGTGAAATGGTTGCCTACGAAGTAGCCGCCGACAACCAGCACTTTGCCGCGTTGGATGGCGTGCTTTATACCAAAGACATGAAAAATCTGGTAGCTTACCCCAGCAACAAGCCGGACAATGCCTTTGTGATTCCCGGAACGGTCGAAAAAATCTGTTTCGCCGCCATCAGCAATACGCGCAATTTGAACAGCATCACCATTCCCAATAGCTTAAAAACAATTTCGGATTATGGATTTACAGGTGGCGATGGCCTTAATAACATCCAATGGGGAACCGGCCTGGAGCTAATTGGATATAGTGCATTTATGCGCGCCACTGACCTGGGAGAAATAAATTTACCCGAAGGACTTACAAAGATCGTTTCGAGCGCTTTTTATGACGCCGGAATTACAAAGCTTACGGAGCCTTCCACGCTGACCACCCTGGGTTACGACTGCTTTAGGGGCGATGGCTTCGCTGGCTCTACTCTGGTAACGGTCGATTTTAGCAATTGCACCAATCTCAATACGCTTTCCGGATCAACTTTTTATGATTGCCATTACTTAAAAAACGTCACGCTTCCCGAAGGACTGAAGGTTATCGGAGACGCAGCCTTCCAAAATTGCTACTCCATCGAAGAAATCACCATTCCTAATTCGGTGCAAACAATAGAGGAAAATGCCTTTTGGATGTTTAGTGAGCTCTATCAGCACCAGCTGAAAAAAGTAATCTTAGGATCGGGTCTGCAGCAAATTAAGAGTAATGCCTTTGGCGAATGTGGTAACATCGTCGAGATTCACAGCCGGAACCCACTACCACCGGCATTGGCAAATGATGGCTTTGAAATGCAGCTTAATAACAAGGCTACCGTGTATGTTCCGATGGGTTCGCTGAGTGCTTACCAAACTGCCAACAGATGGAAGCTTTTTAATCATATCGAAGAATCGACGGTAGGTATTGATGATAATTCAATCACCAGATCCGACTGTAAAATTTACAGCGCGATGAACCGGTTGGTTATCGAGAATGCAAAGCCGGGAGAAATTGCCACGATTTATTCAGTAACCGGATCGTTGGTTAAAACGGTTAGGATTTCCGGCAGTGTCGAGCAAGTCGAGCTTCCACACGGCATCTTCCTGGTTCGGGTAAATAATTACACCGCGAAAGTTGTGATGTAATTACAGCTATAGCTGGAAAAATCTAAAGAGACTCATCTCCGCCAAATGTGGGGCATCCTTTTCTGATCTGCTGGCGCGAGGGGGGAGGTGGGATCGGTTGCAAAACTTCCGTTCCTACCTCCCCTTATTATTTTCGATGCCCGAATTCTTCGCTTTTTTTATTTAAACATTCAAAATTTAATACTCTCTTCTACTGCGGTGGCTCCGGTGGCTCCGGTGGCTGAGCCTGTCGAAGCCAGCCTGTCGAAGCCAGCCAGTCAAAGCCAGCCAGTCAAAGCCAGCCAGTCAAAGCCACCACAGATTCCTTTTCTAAATTGCTCCATTCCCCAACAAAATGTAATTGCATCATTGGCGTGCACCATATTTATTTCTGTTTGTTATCTTTGGCGCCGAAAATATTTTGGTACTGATTTACATAAAACTGTTTAAAACTAATGAAAAAGATAACCGATGCATTATTCTCGATGCACCTCACCGTGGTATTGTTGCTCATGTTTGCGCTCTCAGCAGCCGTTGCCACCTTTATCGAAAACGACTACGGAACCATTGCGGCGCGCGTAGCCGTTTACGAAGCTACCTGGTTTGAAATATTGCTTGCTCTGTTGGCTGTTAATTTGGCCGGCAGCCTTGTGATTCATCATTCGTGGCGCCGCAAGAAGTACGCGTTGTTTATGTTTCACCTGGCTTTTCTTATAATCTTTGTTGGCGCCGGCATCACGCGGTTTTTCAGCTATGAAGGGATGATGCACATCCGCGAAGGGAAAACCAGCAGCGAGATCACCAGCCTCAACACCTACCTCACGGCCACCTACGAAAGCGGCGGCAAGAGCTATTACGGGCAGCAGCATGTTCTTCTGTCTTCCTACAACATGAAAGCGCCCAATCTTAAGCTGAATACACCTGATGGGAATTTTAAAATAAAAACCACCGGATATATTGCCAATGCAAGTCTCGAACTCGTTCCTGTAAAGGGCGGCAATCCTATTGTATCGCTTTTTGTAATGGATGGCATGCGGCGCGAAACCCTCACCATAAACTCTGGGGAGGTACAGCAAATGGGCGACCTACAGATAAGTTTCGATAGTGCCGACACACTCAGCAACGGATTGCAGCTTTTGATGGAAGACAACCGGCTGATGATTCGTGCCTGGGATACTATTTTTATCACCAATATGCATTCAGAAATCGGTGGATTTATCGAACCCGGACAAAATGCCGAGATGCAGCCAATGCAACTTTATAAACTGGGCATGAACAGTCTCGTTTTGCGCAGCTTTGAACCCAGCGGTGCGTTGCGGCCGGTGCCAGCCTCCGGCATGATGCAGCAGGAAACCGGACAAGACGCAGTACTACTGAGCATCAGCGACGGCAATAACACCGTAAATACTTGGGTCATGGGAACCCGTGGCGTGCAAGGCCAAGCAGAGCCTGTTGAGATAGATGGTAAGACTTTACAAATCGCTTATGGCTCCATCACCATTCCTATTCCCTTTGCTTTACAACTCAACGAATTTATCCTCGAACGCTATCCTGGATCCAACAGCCCCTCGTCGTACGCCAGCGAAGTGACGCTGATAGACGCCGAGCACGACAACCGTTTCGATTTTCGCATTTTCATGAATCATATCCTCAACTACCGTGGCTATCGCTTTTACCAGTCGTCGTACGATACTGACGAACAAGGAACGGTGCTTTCTGTAAACCACGATGGCCTCGGAACTATCGTAACCTACATCGGCTATTTTCTGATGGCGCTGGGAATGGTTTGGGCACTGATAAGCAAGCGAACAAGATTCAATTATCTGCTGAATAAGATCACCGAAACACGTCGCAAAAAGATGAACCTGCTGCAGGTAATTCTTTTGATGCTGATGATTACGGTGGCGATGCCAGCCATGTCGCAGCAGATGACCGACATAAACGGCGTGCAGGTTCCCGTGATCGACAAGGATCATGCTACAGAATTTGGTAAACTTATCGTGCTGGGGCCGGGCAACCGCCTGGAGCCAATGAACTCACTCACCGGGCAGTTGACACGCAAATTCACCGGCAGTACCAATTTCGCCGGACTCACCTCCGACCAGATCGTATTAGGAATAATATCCGATCCGGCGCTGTGGCAACAGGTGCCGATGCTTAAAACTACCAACAAAGAGCTGCGCAAACAACTCGGCATTACCGGAAAATATGCCCGCTTCTCCGACTTTTTCCAGTCCGGACAAACCAACAGCTATCGCATGAGCCAATGGGTGGAAGCAGCCTACCAGAAGAAAGGCATGGACCAATCCACATTTGACAAAGAGGTGATGAAGATGGACGAGAAGATCAACGTTTTCTATCTTATTTATTCCTATAGCTACCTAAAGTTTTTCCCAAAAACAACGGATCCCGCCGGCAAGTGGTTTGCCCCCATCGATGCTGTGACAGGAATTCCTGCCGACGACAGCAACTTTGTTCGCAACGTCATTCCGCTTTACGCCAAAACGTTGGCCGAAGCCACCACCACCGGCGACTATTCCACTCCCAACGATATCGTAGATGCCATCGATACCTATCAACGCAAATATGCCGGCGAGATACTCCCCTCTGACACGCATCGCAAAATCGAACTCGTTTATAACAAAGTGGAGATTTTTGAGCGCCTTTTCCACTATTACGGGTTGATAGGATTGATATTCCTAATCGTGCTTTTCGCCAAGCTGGTGGCACCCAGGCTGAGAATCAATACTTTTAAAAATATCCTTATCGGAATATTGGCGGTGATGTACCTTTTCCAGACGCTGGGCATCGCGGCACGATGGTATATCTCCGGCCATGCACCACTGAGCAACGGCTACGAGAGCATGATCTTTATTGCGTGGGCTACCATGACGGGCGGCTTCCTGCTTTCGCGCCGAAGCAATATTGCCCTGGCAGCTACCACAGTGCTGGCATCGCTCACCTTATTTGTGGCGCATCTCAACTGGCTAAACCCTGAGGTTACCAACCTTGCGCCGGTCCTCAAGTCGGTGTGGCTCACCATTCACGTAGCAATCATCACCTCCAGCTACGGATTTTTAGGACTTGGGATGATCCTGGGCCTTTTCAACCTGCTGATGATGATCTTCCAAAACCGCAGGAACCTGGTGAGTTTCAACCTGACCATACGCGAGATTTCGCTTACCGCTGAAGCCACGATCATCATCGGATTGTACATGCTTACCATCGGAACTTTCCTGGGCGGCGTTTGGGCCAACGAGTCG
>CAZTCX010000159.1:5183-8573 GCA_964612515.1 uncultured Lentimicrobiaceae bacterium
GTCGTGGGGACGCTACTGGGGCTGGGATGCCAAAGAAACCTGGGCGCTGATAACGATTTTGGTGTATGCCGTGATTATTCATCTCAACTTTATCCCCGGCATCATGGGGCGCTACGTATTTAATGCGCTGGCCGTGGTAGGATTTAGTTCGGTAATGATGACTTATTTTGGCGTGAATTATTACCTGTCGGGGCTGCACAGCTACGCCGCCGGCGATCCAGTGCCAATCCCTTCATTTGTTTATTACACCATCGCCATCCTTGTGGTAATTCTGATTTTTGCATACATCAATAATTCTAAAACCAAAACACTGATACGCACCCTACAACGGGAAGGAAATCAGGAGACGGGGATGGAGGAAAATAGGTAGGTATATTTTTGGTTTAACCGCGGAGGCGGGGAGACGCAGAGGAAAAATGAAAGAATATTTTCTTGATAATTCTCAGCGCCGTTGCGCCTTTGCGGTGAAATAAAGATAAAACCGTGGAAGTGTTAAGGCATTAAAAACTAGAAGAATAAAAGCTTAATATTTCCACACTATCATAAAAATCCCCATACGTCTTTTGACATACGGGGATATTTTTTTAGGTGAGGAAGTTGCTGATCTTTAGTCCCACATAGATGGTGCGTGGCGTCATGGGGCCATAAATATAGCCCGGGTCGCGGTCGATACCAATATCAAAATCGTCCTGATAAGCATTGAATATGTTTTTGATGCCTGCAAAAAGTCGAAGCGTGGCGCCGTTGAGTTTGATGTCGTAACGAACTTTTGCACCCATATCAAAAAAGGTAGGTGTCTCGCGTAATTCGCCGGCTTCCGGGTCGGGGATATTTATACCAAAATATGGTACAAGCATTTTGCCGGTGTAATTGGCCGAAACCGAAATGCCCAGCTTTTGGGTCGCTTGCAAGTCGAGGGTAAGGTAACCATATTGATTCGGCGTGCGCAGAAATCTTTTCTCGTCAAACTCCTGTGGCTTTTCGTACTTGCTGCTTTGTAGGGTATAGCCGGTTTTGAGTGAAAATGGCGTCAGCGGCACCACGTTCAGTTCTATATTAATACCCTGCACACTGGCGCCGTCGTCGGCATTCATACGGGTATAAATCACCTCCCCGTTTTGGTCTGGAACACTAAACTCGTTTACAAAAGCATCGTTGAGTTGTGTGTAAAACCCTTCCACAAGCAGCCCGATATTGATGGTGCCCACGAGTTTGTTAAAGTCGAGCGAACCCATAAAACTATGACTTGTTTCCTGTTCCAGATCGGGGCTGTTGCGGTGTATCACGCGGCGTGAGCCGGAAGCTTCTACGTGCAGGTCTTCGTCGTAAAGCTGCGGAGCACGGTAGCCCTGCGAATAACTCAGGCGTGCCTGCAGGAATTTTTTAATATCATATTTCATTGTAACACGCGGGCTGAGCACATTTCCTGATTTGCCGCTGCCGGCTTGTTCTTCATCGCTGATTTGATAATGATCCAGTCGCGCGCCTACCGAAGCTTTCCATCTGCGCCAATCGAGCTCATACTGCGCAAATACGCCGGTGGTACTGGTAGTTTGGTCGGCAATGGTAAGCGTTGTGGTGTGTGGAATAGTTATAATGGAATCGCCAATGATGACGGCGTTTTCGACTTCGGCATAGCCGGGCTTTTTATCAGTGAGCCAGCCGCCATCGTTTTCTATTCCTGCCACTATTGTGGAATTTTCAAACCGGGCATTGTATTGCGCCCCGAAAGTATAAGAAAAATCCTGCGTCGTGCCGTAGTCTTTCAACGACTGGTTGGCGCCATAATAGGATTCTCTGTCGATGCGCTGCCCTGAAACAAAAACGGAAATCAGATCACTTTTGCCAACAAAATGTTCGTAGGTAAGCGCACCGGTTGTGATATTATGATCAAGCGCTTCGGCAATATAGGCCTCGTGCACCGGATACTCAAACCTGTCGCCCCCACGCCGCTTCTCGCTGATGTGGAAAAAGTCGCCCGAAATCCGTGCCTTCGTTCCAAAACGATGATATACGCGTGAACCGATGGTTGTGTTTTTGAGTGAAGCAATTTCCGAGAAGCTGTCGTTGTTGGCATCAAAAGGTTCCCTGTTGCGATAAAAGCCATACAACGCCATGCCTGTTTTGTTGTCGGCACTCACGAGTGAAGTGTTAAAGTTGGCCGAAAAATCCGGCGCTGGATCGCCCGATCCTGCCACGCCAATTCCTGTCAGTGCAGAATTTATCCCCACCTCATAGGCATTATTTATCGGGTCTTTTAATATCAAATTGATGGTGCCGGCAATGGCGTTGCTGCCATAAAGTGCCGAGCCGCCGCCGCGGATTATCTCCACGCGCTCTATCATGTTGGAAGGAATCAGCTCCAGGCCGTACACGCCGGCAAGCCCGCTGAAGATGGGGCGGCTGTTGATAAGAATTTGCGAATAGGGGCCTTCCATTCCGTTCATCCGCACCTGCGAAAAGCCACAGTTCTGGCAGTTGTTTTCCATGCGCAGACCGGGGCTGAAATTAAGCCCTTCGCTAAGCGTCACCGATTGTGTGGTAGCAAAAAGCTTGGGCGTAAGCGTATTTACAATCGTGGAAGATTCCAGCCGGTTGGAAGCATTGCGGTCACCTGTAATCACCACCTCTTCCAGACCCAGATAATCCTGTTCCAGCTCAAACTTCAGCTCTTTGGTTTTGTGTGCTTCCACAGTAATCGTTTTTTCCTGTGGTTTATAGCCAAGCGCCTGCGCCACAATTATATGTTCGCCTATTGGCAGATGGATAAGGTGATAATGGCCGGTTTCGTCGGTAGTGGTGCCAATGGTAGTGCCTTTGATGCTTACGGTGGCAAACGGAATATGCTGGCCGTCGCATACTACGTGGCCAATGATATTGGCATCAGTTTTAGTTTTTTGTGCAACAATAATTTGTGCGTGTGCTATTAGTAATATTAGTAGGGCAAGATGTATTTTTCTCATAATATCAAATCGTATTTCTGTAATAAAAATGGATTCGGCTATCACGTAGGCAAATTATGCCCGACAGCCCATGACGGAATTATTCCCGCCATGAAAAAGTAAAATTCAGAAATTTACCAAAGAATATTATGCGATGGGAGGCGCCCGCCCTTTGTTGAGGGATACGAATATCAGCGGACGAAAGAGGGAAGGCAGCGCAACTGAGATTACTTGCTTTGGTGTGCCAATCACTGCCAGGGCGAAGAGCGTACAAACCAAACGCATCTGTAGACTCTGTAAAACGAAAACCTCGGCTTTAGTGAGAAGCTCCGTTTGGAATGGTTGTCCGCTCTCCGATTTGTGGTAAGGGTGCGCGTGCTGCACGATGGTACCGTCGGCCATTTTATGCGCGTGGACAAACAGCGCCTGATTGGCGATGAACATTCCC
>CAZTCX010000160.1:0-7085 GCA_964612515.1 uncultured Lentimicrobiaceae bacterium
GTTTGGCTAATGCGAGCGAAGCAATCTCATACGGAGTATGGTCATTGCGGGGAGCGCAGCGCCACAGCGAGCGTAGCGAAGCAATCTCATGCGAAGTTATAGCCTTATCAGATGAAGGATCCTTCTACTGTGGTTAAGCTCGTCGAAACCAGCTCTGCGCAAACTGCTTCTCCAATCACACAAAATCAACAGCTTTCGCAATTAGAAACTCTCTGATCTCTTCATCAGATGGTGCTTCTACTAAATACTCAACAGTTTCGGAATAGTCGATGTCTTTATGAAAGGCCAATTGTTGCCTGAATAATTTTTCGGCATATTGCTCCCCGAAAATCCTGTTGCCCTCAGCGCTGATTTCATCAATGGTGTAATGGTCTTTAATAATAAAATACAAATCAACATAATCCTTCCATTTTGCACGCCTTCCCAATGCAAAGGCTTTCATGGCTGCGAGTGATAGTAGCGTTGGATAGCTAAATGAATCTTTGATTTTTATATTATGCTCAACTTCAAACGGATAATAAAAAAAGGTGACTTTAACATGGTTCGTCATCAAGTGAAGTTGGTCAATATCTTCATAAAGAGGGAATTGCTTGAAAGGTAACGTGGAAAGCGTCTTTTTTAACCTATGTTTAATAATCGGTTTTGCTGTAAACAAATCAAAATCAATTGAGCGCCGATGACCCAGATGAAGTGCAATGGCTGTACCGTCAACCATACAGTACTTTCGGTTGAAAACCTTCAGATGCGGCAGGAGTTCGCTTTGCTGCTCACTAAATATCCTGGTGTGCATGGCGCTTAAAAAATTCTTTAAAAAAGTTGAGTGTCAGCTCGTGAAAATTCCCCTTTTTCCGGTCGCTTTCATTTACTAATTTCTCAAAGCGATCGGCAGTTTGATTAATTCCCCATAAGCGGAGCAGTTGCTTCACGGCATTCAAGTCGCCATAGTTTAATATTGTCTCCAGCAACGTTTCATCACTGATGCTCTCCCTCTTATCTTCGGGGGTGTACCAAAACAAATCGCTGTTTTGACGGATGAATGCTTTTATATCTGTATTATTCAAGTTTTTAGGCCGTTGTATTACCAGGTTCCCGGTATTAGAGGCATTTTTTGGTGTTGTTGCAAGGGGCTATGGGTGTTAGTTTGGGAGCAATCTGCGTCGTCGCTGCGCTCCTCGCAGAGACTTGATACTAAGGAGTCGGACTCGTTATTTCCATGTTTCGTGAGACATCAGTGTTATCTTTAGATTCTACCGGTCGTTCAGTATGTTTTGAATGGTGTCCATCACAAGGCTTTTATCAACAGTTGGCGTATGTTTGTTGTTTTCCATCGCACGCAATAGCATTTCATCTTCAACATCGTCAATGGTTTTTGCATCAACGCCAAGCCTTTTGGCCAGTTCAAGAAAAAAAGCCAGTTCTGATTTATCCTTTGTTTTTATAATTATTGTTTCCATAATTGCTGTTTCATATTTCAAACGTTTTCATCCGGGGATATGTTTCTGAATTACATACAATCAACACCCGCTTTGTACTTTTTCAGATTCTCCCGTTTCACGAGCCGCGCGATGGTTTCTTGTAAACCTTACGCTAATGAGAATGTGTGTTAGTTTGCGGCAGTCTGCTTCGTCGCTGCGCTCCTCGCAGAAACCTGCCACTAAGGAGCTGAATTTGTTTGGCTATTGCGAGCGAAGCAATCTCATACGGAGTATGGCCATTGCGGGGAGCGAAACACCATTGTAATCTCATGCAATGCGTGGCCTGCGCCGATCCGACTTCTGGCAGAAAAGCAGTCACAATGATTCAGTACTTTTCAGACTAACTCCAATGCATGGGTCTGAAGTCCTTCGATTTTATTGAAATCTTTAATATTATTAGTAATCAGACAACAATTATTAATCAGGCAAGTCGCAGCGATAATGGCATCGGGCAATTTTATTTTAAAGTGCCGCCTAATCCTGATGGTTTCCTGAATGACTGCTTCTTCAAGTTCAAAAACAATAGCTCTGTCGGTAAAGGCTTCTAAAGCATCATATTCTTTTTTACTAAGGCTCTCACTGCCCAATAATTCTATCCGATTAATGACCGAAATATGATATGATTTTTTGAATATTTCTTCCAAAAATAGTATTGACTCATGGGATAGCACAAGGCCAAAATAATAAATGGCTATATTCGTATCAATCAGATAGCTCTCTCTTCCCATTCTTCCCTTGATTTATCAATAAGTCCTGCTAACTCCAATGCTCTTTCCTTCGAGAAAATTCCTTTCTTGAAAACACCTTCTTTTTCCGGCTTATTCTTTCCTTTCAGCAGACGGATAATTTGTGCTTTTTCCATTCCCTTAAGAATTGCGATAGCATTTTTATCTCTTATTTCGATTTGGATAATGTCCATAGTTAATTAATTTCTAACAAAGTTATCAAGTTAATGAACAACACTTTAAGGATCAGCCGCTCTATCAGCCCCATGATTCACGTTCCGCTTTGATATAGGAATCCGTATCGGTCTTTCTCCAAAGCTCTTTCCCTAATCCTTGTAATTTGGTTAAAGGAATCGGAGTACTGCCTTTCTGTTCCCGCTTAATAATATTGGCAAGTCTGGCAAGAAGGTCTATTTTATTATTGAAGTTAAGTTTTTCAATATGGCCTAAGATATCTTTGGTACTTAATGTGCTTTCCATAATTACTCAAAATTTATCATGCAAGTTTACAATAAAATAACAATCAGGGACAACTTTGGGTTCAGCAAACTAAACATTATTAATCCCCGCCTTGTATTTCTTTAAGTTCTCCGGTTTTACAAACCAGTCGATGGATTATAGTTAGTTACACAGTGTTTCACGGAGTTTGAAAGGGAGTTTTACAGAGTTTAAAAAGAAGAATAAATCTTGTACTGTGTTACACTGTGTTTTAACTCTGTGTTACACTGTGATACTTTTAATATTCGTTAAATCTGTATCAATTGTGCTGAGCGGAGTCGAAGCATCAGCGTTCTATTGTGTTCTATCCTTCACTCCAGACGGTTCGTTTGATGTAGTCGGTATAGCTCAGAATAATCCTTACCACTTTATCCGAGACATTCGGCATGCTGTAATCGGCCACTTGGCGGAGGTTTCTTTCGACGGGTTGAAGAGTTGAGATGGTTTAAATGTTGAGAGGGCTTCTATCCAGGGTTTAACGTTTTCTCATCAGAAACAATGCATGTTGCAACACGCATTCACTAATTCTGTAACCACTTTTAATCAATTTATTCAGATAGGGTTCTCCGTCTTTTATGACTTCAATTTTCTGGGCACGTAAAATTAGTCCAATCGTTCCAATGATTTTCAGTCGATAACTTAATGCACAATTGCGGGCGGCTTGATCATCCAGTCCAACTGCACAATTCTTCAAATTCAAAGCACTTGCAATAACTTCTGTTTCACCTCTTCCCAAGTCCCACGCATGAATATTAACGGGGATCTGATCCAACACACTTATATATTGCTTCCCATGGTTTTTAATCCAACGGGACGCTTCGTCGTCATGCGCGAGAACTTCATTGAACACACCATCTGGAATAATAATATCTTCAAACAATTCAGGAAGATACTGTATCAATTCAATTTTCGCCAGGAAAATTATGGGACTTGCGTTAATTATAAATTTCATGATTCTCAGATTTCTATTTCCTGGTCTAAATCCTCAGCAGTATATTGAAATGGCGAAACCTGCTGTTTTTTAAGTATTTCAAGAAATTCAAAACGTGATACTCCAGCTATTTCTGCCGCTTTTGACTGTGATATCTTACCTTTTTCATACCACATGCTGAGTGCGGCTTCCAATAATTCCCGGCCGAATTCCTCCGGATTTTTTCTCATTATTGAAAATGTATTTTCAGGCAGATTGAGGATTAGTTTGTAAGACATAATTTATGTTGTTTGATATTTATTTTCCGAATCGCGGAGCATTTCCCGAATTTTTCTGAACGCTCGGAACTTCCCTGAAGAGTCGTGGCAGGCCGCGACACTCAAGTTTGTTGTTCCCTTCGGCAGGCTCAGGGCAGGTGTTATTCGTTTATTTTCACAGTGTTACACTGTGTTTTAACTCTGAGTTACTCTGTGCAACTTTATTTTTTATCTGTGGTTTTCTGCTCAATCTGTGGCACTTGTGCTGAGCGGAGTCGAAGCATCAGTGTTCTAATAAAATTCAATGGGTTTTGCTTCTTCAATAGGGATTTTCCCCACGCCTAATGAGTTGTTGCTTCCTAAAAAGAAATCATCAGCAATCTGGTTTTTGAGCAAGGAAAACTTGTCCATGTCAATCTTATTTTCAAGCCAATTTATATTTTCGAGTAATTGGATCGGGAATGATGTGAGCCGTTTTTCAACATCAATTTCATTAATAATACATTTTTCTTTTGCATCCAAAAATACGTTGACCCAACTAAATGAGTAATTGAGCGCAATGTGCACAATGTCGTAAATATCCTTCGGCTCATCTCTCCTCACCAAAGCTGATAGCTTATTTGATAATATGTTGCGTGGTGTATCTATTCAGCCAAAATCACATTCCAATGGTTTACCGGCATAATAGCTGACATCGTTTACAAACTCCACTTTTAGGCTTTGTTGCTTGCTGGCAATAAACAAACGCGTAAAATCATCTGTAAAAAGCGCATTCCGGATATCAACATCGAAGTGCTTTGGCATGTTATCCCGTATTTTTTTTATTAAAACGGGATAATCCAAATTGGCATTGGTGAAAAAATCAAGGTCTTCACTATAGCGATGGTTCAGATAATATCTGCCAAGTGCCGTTCCGCCCGTGAGATAGAATGGCATTTGCATAGATTTCCACCAAGCAAGAAATTTATCCTGCAGCAGGTATAATGCGCTGTAATCTTGATTTAACATAGGTGTAATTGCTCCTTAATGAGGCGGATCGCAATTTTTGTATGAGTTCGTCGCTGAGCAACTGCTGAACAGATTCTACCGGCAGTATGGTTAGTATTGTGAACCAGGGGTAAGACTCCACAAGTTTTTTAAAGATATCGGCTCTGGAATAGTGTCCGGCTTTTTCTTTATTATCGAGCAAAACAGCTTCAAGCTCTTCAGGAGATATTTTATAATCCCAAGCAATCTGTTTGAATATTTTGGCTTTTTCGGAGTCATTCTTTGTCTGTAAAACTGATGTTTCCATTGATAAAAGGGGCTGATTTTGTTAGTTTGGCAGCAACTTGCCGCGTAGTTTGGTCATTAGGTGTTAATATAGAATTCTCCCAAAAGTGCCTCCTGAATTTGATGATACTTTGAGTTTTCCGGCTCATCCTCAAAATAAAGATCGAGCGCCTCCTTTAGGTTTTTGGTGGCTTCGTCGATGGTGCTGCCAAAACTTGATACCTCCACATTCAGACTTTGTGAAACGAAATGTTTTCCTTCCCGATAAACAATGTACTTAATGGTTTTCATATCGAATATTTTTAATATTTGCTTTCACCTTTTTTGGGCATTCTTACAAAGGCAGTTGGTGTTAGTTTGGAACGGTCTGCTTCTCCGCCTCACACTCTCAACCCATGCTAATTATAGGTAAGCGTTTTATATGCACTATCTATCTTTGCTCATACTTTTGCTTGCATGCAAAAGCGTTAAGCCCACCATTTTATCATTTTCGTACCTGACCAGCAAATTATCATCTTCCATTACAGTATTATCAGCTCGGTTTGGTTTTTTAAAATGCACATATAATACATCGGCTTCCTCATCATAATCAATCCACAAATTTTTGTGTTTCATAAAATAGGGTAGCATACTCCTAAGTGCACTTATTTCTGTCGTTTCCATAACTCCTGTTTATTTTTTAAGTAAGCCAATTTATTGGTGATGAATGAAGTAATAATAAAACCATCATTATTCCCACTTTCTTTGTAAACAACAACGATGAATTTCAATTTTTCATTATCTAAAGATTTAACAGCAAGAAATTCATCTTCATTCCCATGATAAACTATTTCAGGATTTTCAACACAGTCCAGGATTTGATCAATGTAACCTGCCATTTCTGGATGACCAACAGATATGTGCCTCCAACGCTCATCGGTTAGTCTGATTGGAATATTATGAACAGAAAATGCAGTATTGGCCATTTAATAAGAACAGTAGTGATGATTGTTTAGTTTTACAGTGTTACGCAAAGTTTGACATGGAGTTGTTCAGGGCGGTCTGTTGTTACTTTCTACTAGGTTCCCGGTATTAGAGACAATTTTGGGCATTGTTGCATGGGGCTATGGGTGTTAGTTTGAAAAAGTCTGTGTAGTCGCTCCGCTCCTCGCAGAAACCTGCCACTAAGGAGCTGATGTTATCTGTTCCATGCAACGCATGGCCATTGCGATCTGCCAGCCGGCGGAGAAGCCATCATCTTACAGCTTCGCCAGGTCAGTTACATATTTTACTTGTAACCTACTGGTTTTGTGATTTTTATAAAATCACTTAAAGCTCCGAAAAAGGGCTTTACTTATGCTTCGTTCTGCCAAATCAGAAGGTACTCGGTGTCCTCCTTGTCCGACAAAAAATCTTGTTCTTCGGTTTCGTTGTGCACCAGATAATTGATGACACGATTGATGAGTCGCTCAGCTTTTTTTACCAACTCAGCCAAATATTGCTGATCGACGGCATTGCCTACGAATAAGAGCTCTATTGCCCCGCTATCGATTCCATTGGCATAATCACCCGTAACATAGACCCTGCGTATGTCGCCCAGACCATCAATTACCTTTTGAATGATCTGATCGAAACCCAGATGCTTAAGCAGGATGCTGTGAATGTCGGGGAAGAGCGGATGGTCAGTGTTGGCCTGAAAAACTTTCTTTATGCCTTCCTGATTGGAAGTAAGCAAGCCCGCCTTCTCAAAACGGTTGAGCTCCAGCCTGATGGCATTGCTCGATTCACCAAATTCGGTGGCCAGCCCCCGCAGGTGCGCTTTTGCATTGGCATTCAGGAAAAACCTGGTGATCAGCTTAATGCGTGTACGTGATGTTATCAGTGCGTCTATCATGTGTCCGTCAAAACCGGGTAGCAAAACTACTCAACAATTTCTAACCTTTATAAA
>CAZTCX010000160.1:7095-8564 GCA_964612515.1 uncultured Lentimicrobiaceae bacterium
TTTTTGTTAATAGTCACCGATACCCTGCAAAGCACTGGTTCCCAACGTGGAAAATCGAGTTAAAAAATCCATTTATTTTAATGGAAAGATTTTTTCCTGCCTTAGGTATGTCATGATGCGCTCTACGTTTTCATCATCGCGTGGGTCGATCACCAGTTGCGCATTTTCGGGGATGTCGTAGTTTGCATCAAGTCCAGGCATGTTTTCTATCTCACCCCTGTCGGCTCTTTCCCAAAGTTGTGGCCGGTTTTCGCGGCCATAATCTACGTCGGCATCCATGTACACCAGATGAAACCGCTCCTTACCAATAATCTTTTCAACCTGTCGGCGAATGTTGTCGTCGGGCGAAATAAACGAACAGAGCGTGATGATTCCCTGGTCGTTGAGCAGTCGCGCCACATGGGCCACCCGCCGCAGATGTTCGGCACGGTCGGCAGGGGAATGGTCGAGTTCGCGGGACAGCCCGGCGCGGATGGTGTTACCTTCGAGCAGCACTACGGTAGCTCCTTCGTCGAACAGGCGACGCTCCAGTGTATAGGCCAACTTGTTCTTGCCGCTGCCATGCAATCCCGTAATCCAAATCGTGACACCATGCTGATCGTAAAACCGGTCGCGCTCCTGCGAGGTGATGAGACACTCTCCCTGCTCTATTTTCTCTATCTCGGCGTCGGTGATGCGTAGTGAATATTCGTCGGGCTTGCGCGCATCGATGAACATGCCTACAGCGCTGGTATTGTTGGTAATCGGGTCGATGAGCACAAAAGAACCCGTGCCATGATTCTTTTTATAGGAATCAAAAAACAAAGGCTTCGCAGTGGTAATGGCTACGCGTGCTATCTCATTCAGCGTAAGCTGTGTTGCCTGGGATTTTTCCAGCGTATTGACATCCGTTTTGTAACGCATTGCATCAATCCGCGCGCGCGTAGTGGTAGTGGTGTGCTTGATGTAATATTGTGTGGCCGTGTCGAGCGGCTTCTCGTCCATCCACACCAACATGGCTTCCTGGTGGCGGCCGATGAGCGGCAGGTTGTCGGTGTGCACGAGCATCTCGCCACGCGAAATATCTATCTCGTCGGTAAGGGTCAGCGTCACCGACTGCGGCGGAAAAGCCATCTCAGGTTCGCCGTCATAGGTGACGATGCGCTCCACCGTGCTGGTCTGCCGCGAAGGCAAAGCCATCAGCGTGTCGCCTTTGCGCACGATGCCGGAAGTGATACGACCGGCAAAACCACGGAAGGTAAGCGTGGGGCGGTTGACATACTGCACCGGAAAGCGCAGGTCGTCGAAGTTGCGGTCGCTGCCCACATGCACCGTCTCAAGAAATTCGAGCAGGCTTTTCCCGTGGTACCATGGCATCCTGTCGGTGATGTCGACCACATTGTCGCCTTTGAGCGCCGAGAGCGGGATAAAATTGATGTCGGGAATATCGAGGCCGGTGATGAAGTTGCGGTAGTCGGTGCAGATGTTAT
>CAZTCX010000161.1:0-8471 GCA_964612515.1 uncultured Lentimicrobiaceae bacterium
TCTAACTTTCCAAAATCACCTTTAAAATATCCGGGCTTTTTACTTTAAACTGCGCCATGCGCTTTACTACTTCGTTTGTAGGGTCAGACCAGGTGGCATGCAATTGTTTTATCACCTTCTCTTTTTCTGAATCGCTCAGTTTTTCAAACTCCCTGCCTTGCATCACCTTTTCTATGTCCTGCTCCACAAACTCCAATACATCAATGCAACGCTCTTTCATGTGGTCGGGGAAATAGAGGTTGAAGACAACTGAATTTAATACGGATTCAACTGTATTTCTAATTTCACTAATTAAGATTAGGGCAAGAAATTCTATGATTTTGGAAATCTTTTGACTTGGTTCTTTAATTGGAAGTAACTCTAAGTCGGTCATTAAAATTTGAGGAAATCCTTGTTTATTAGTTATGTTTTCAATTTTGTTATAGTGATCTAATAGTTTTGAATTAAGAGTTCCAAATAGAAATAAATTAGAAAATTTGGAACTAGTTGACCAGGTTGAGTAAAGCGTACTTTCTGTTAGTGCCTGAGTTTTCAGATATGCACAACACAATGAGTCACCAGTTCTACGAATAAGGATCCTAGGTGAGACATTATGTTTTGCAAGTTTTTTTGTTCCACCAATAATTGTAAGGTTTTCATAATCGGTATATTGGCAAGAATTAATTCTCCACTTTGATATGTTTTTCCCGAGTAAAAAAATGTCTTTATCCTTTTTACTTGACAATACTTCATTTCGATCTTTTACTACCATTCCTTTGAATGTGATAGAAATATCTTTAAGTGGTATAGTTCCTTTTTTAATTTCATTAATCTCAATTTTTTTATTTTCAACCTTTTCACGTAGTAAATAATCCTTATCAAAATGAAAGTATTTAGCAGAAATTCCTTTCTTTTTTTTGTATAGAAATATTACGTTTCCAGTAACAGCATTTTCAAAGACAAAATCAGAGAATGTAATTATTTGGGTTACGGAACCGAAATTTTCCATCACTTCAACGCATCCTGAATAACTTCTTGTTGTGAATAATCCTTCTGGAACTATATAGGAAAGATTAGCATCATCTTTTGTCAGATGAACTCCGTTTTCAATGAATAAGGTGTACAGGTTTTTTGAGGAGGACTTTCGAATCGATTCATATTTCTTAAGATAAAAATCAAGCTCACTTTCACCAGTATTGTTCTTAGTTAAAATTTTGTATGGTGGATTTCCAATCACCACATCAAATCCATCTTTAATATCAAACATCCATTCGGGGTCGAAGAAAAGAGAAGAGGCGTTTTGGTCGTAAGGATCCCAACCGGCCAATTTTTGGGCAGTATCCCTTTGCCATCCATTGTTTTGCAGTTCGGTGGCTATGGCACTGCGCAGCTCTTCGTCGCGTTGGCGGTATTTTAGCTTGGTCTCTTTGCTGCGGGCACCAAAGAGTTTGCTGCGCACTTTTTTAAGCTCCGTTTCCAGGGCTTTTACTTCGCTGGTATCGAATAGACGAAGCTGTGCTGCTGGCTTTTCAATACCTATCAAGGTATTGGCGGCCACAAACCGGGTTTCGAGGTTGGGTAGCGGGCGGATGCCAAAATTGTCTTTTTCGGGGTTTACCTTTTGCTCCACCACCAGCGAGATAAAGAAACGCAGCTTGGAGATTTGGGTAGCTATGGGCTGAATATCGACACCATAAATGCAATTTTCGATCAAAAATAGCTTACGGGCATAGTCGGCATCGTTGATGCTTTGGTCGAAAGCTTCGTTGATTTCGAGCAGGCGTTCTTTGCGGGCTTGTTTGTCATCAATTTCAAAAGCTGCCTCGCTTTCCTTGCGGGCCTTGGCCAGTTGCACTTCTTTCCAAACCCGATTGTCGGGGTCGAACTTTTGGAGGATATGCACCATTTTCTGCAAAATCCCCATTGGGAAAGCTCCGGAACCGCAGGCCGGGTCAAGGATTTTGCAATTGCTCAAAGCCATAATAATCTCTTTCTGCAATTCGGGCTTATCGGTAAAAGGCACTTTGCTATCGAAAGAAGTGAGTACGTGGAGTTCTTTGTCGAGCGTTTCATCGTCCATGTTGCTGCGGTCGGCGATTGCACTTTTTAGGTAAGCAATCAGGCTTTCGTCCACCATGTAGTTCACGATTTCGCGTGGCGTATAGAAAGAGCCGGTTTGCTTGCGTGCGGTTGTTTTGGTTTCGGGGTTATAGCTGGCCAGCAGATTTTCAAAAACCTTACCCAACAATTCGGGGTCAAGGGCTACATCTTCTTCGATGGGCGTGTTTTCGGTAATGGTAAACTTGTACGACTTCAGGATGTTGATGATGCCTTTTACGGCAGCTTGCTTGTATTTTTTGTCGCTGATACCCACAATATCACTCAGGTCAGCTTCTTCTTCCACACCAAAAAACAGGTAATCGGGCACCACCAGTTGTTCGCCTTTGGCCAGGTTGTCAGAGAATCCATCGATGTAAACGTGGTTGAATTTGTCGTCGAGACATTCAAAGAGGCCTCCATTGAGGAATGGCACCACTTCGTTGAGCTGGCTTAAAAATGTGTCGGGATTTTTAAAGTATTGTTTATAGCGCATCAGGTAGTCGATGCCGCGGTGCGTCCCGAAGCTTTCGCTCCGGAAACCACGCTTGCGCTTATCGAAGCCATCGCTGTCGATAGGGCAATTTAAAGTAGCAAAAAACAGGTTTTGCAAAATGGCTTTGTAATAGACGCTTTCTTTGTTTCGCTCCTTGAATATGCCGGACTCTTCGTGGTAGGGTGAAATTTCGTTAAGGATATCCTTTTGCAAAGTATCCAGCTCAAAAAGTGCTTCGGGAATCAGTTTTTTCTCTTTGATAAACCATACAAAAAGCAAGCGTGTAAGCATGCGGATTACGTTGGTGGCTTTATGTTCCTGCAAGAGGTCATTAAGTTTGGCATTTTTTTGCTCAGCATCTACTGCCGTAGGTTCTCCAGGAAATGTGACCTGGCTGGTTGCCCAGAAATACCAGTTGGAGAGTTCCTGATAGAATTTCTTGTTGAGCAGGCTTACGCTGAAAACTTCCTGCCAGTGGGCATAGAGCTTTGCAAAAGTGTCCACTTTTTTGTTGCCGGTGGTAGAAATTTCCAGTTCTGCCAGAATGCGTTCATGGCCCGAATGCGGCTTTTCAATATTGATGTCGCGTAGCAAAGTCACCTTCCCGGCTTTTTCGCCTTCGCGCCATTCCTGTTTATACTTCAATCGTTCGGTGTTTGCAAATGCCACGTGGTTGCCGTATTTGAAAACTACCACCACGGGCGTGTAATAAAACTCGCGGTTGAAGGCTCTGGAAATTTCGGCCAGTTGCGTTCGGGTGGGGAGCAAACCGCCGGGGCGGTCGTGGAGCGTAACGCCAAAGATTAAAATACCATCGTAATCGGATTTTATCTTCTCCACTTCAAGCGATTGATTGCCTTCAAAAGCGGCATCGTCCACCATGCCTACGAAATAGACATCGTTAACCAATTGAAATGTTTCATTCTCTTTGTAGGAGTCTTTCAGAATTTCTCTGGCGGTGGTGGGTTCATCTGCCACATAGTTCATGGGCACGTTCAGTTTTTCAAAGAGTGCTTTAAGCGCCGAAAGGAAATCAAGCTGAGCGAATAGTCGTAAATCCATTTTATTTAAGCTTCTTAAGTTGTGCGTTTTCAATTGGTACTTTTCTAAACCCACCGAATTCGATGGATTTAAAACTGAGATTATACATCGTTTGAAGTTTTTTTAAACTCGTTTTCAATTTCACTTACAGTGGGTAAGTTTTCTTGTAAGTTCGCGGGCAATTCGTTGAAAGTAAATTCGCTCACTCCGAGCGGTTTCTTCACATCCCGGAGCGTGTATTCTACATCCAGGTTATCTTTGGTTTTACACAATACAATGCCTATGCTGGGATTATCCATCTCTGTTTTTAGCAAGTCATCAACAGCGGAAAGATAATAATTCATTTTACCAGCATATTCGGGTTCGAACTCTCCTGTTTTTAAATCTATCACCACATAACAATGCATGCGTGTGTGATAAAACAATAAATCAATTTTTCGTTCTTTCTTCCCGATATTCAACGGGTATTGTCGGCCTACAAAAGCAAATCCTTTTCCCAACTCAAGCAGCAGTTTTGTAATATTATCGGTAAGTCTTTTTTCGAGTTCAAGTTCCTGTACATTTTCTTCTAATGTGAGAAAATCAAATTTGTATGGATCTTTTAGTGTTTCAATTGCCAAATCGCTCTGTGGCTTTGGCAATGTAAGTTCGAAATTTGTGATTGATTTTCCTTGCCGATTGTACAGATCAGATTCAATTTGTATGCTGAGAATATTTCTGCTCCAGTTATTCAGCATTGTTTTTTTGATATAAAAAACAGCTTCGTTTACTGATGCGCATGTATTTAAAATCAATACATGATGGCGCCATGGAATGCGCAACAATAGATTCTCTGTGGCCAATTGTCCACCAGGTTGGTGGACAATTGCATCTGCCTGATTGTTTGCGCTTTTGTTGGTTTCTTCCAAAAGTCCACCAAGTTGGTGGACTATTTCTTTTTCCGCATAGAACAGAAAAAACTTGCGCATGCTAAAAAGGTTTGTGCGCGAAAAACCCGAAGTGTCAGGAAATTCTCGCTTGAGATCAACAGCTACCTTATCGATAATTTTAGCACCCCAGCCTACCTGAGATTGCTTTGCAGCAATCATGGCGCCGATATCCCAGTATAGCTGAATTAGCGTACAGTTTACCTGCACAGAAGATTTGATCTGAGCATGTCTTATTTTCTCTTTAATTTCCTTCAACCAATTACCGTAGGAGGTTACATCCATTTGTTTAAAAATTTAAATGGTTACCAGAAACCACGTTATCAAATCGAAATTGTCTGCCTGAAACTTGTCTGTAACTTTTATATTTTGACCAACACGTTTTAAAGCGTCTTTGTCGCCGGTTTTTATTTTTGACAATATATCCTTGGCTTCGGCGCCCATTTTCTTTTTAATGGTTCCATCTTCCTGCTTTTCTTCTTCAATGGCTTGCTTTTTCAGCCATGCTCTAAAGGAAGCTACAAGGTTTTGGATGGCCGTTTCTTCGCCACGGTCGATGGCATCAGGAACAAAACGGGCCTCATCTTTATGCACAGCCAAAGCATCCAAAACATCCTTTTGGTTAAGTAAAACCGATTCTCCATTTTCATTTATGTAAATAAGATCGTAGCTCTGATAAATATGGTTTTGCACCTTGGGCGGCCTGGTCGGATAGCCGAGTAGTGCTATCATCCCGTTTTCTGAACAGGCCTCAGCCACGGCTTTAAACCCGGTGTAAACACCTTTTGGCATCCGGGAATATTTTTCAGTATTGGCGTTGTACTCCTCCAATAAATCCTGTCGGTATTTTTCAAATGATAAATCATTAAAACCAAGTCCTTGTTCGTTTACCTCAATATCGTCCCATGAAACTTGCATCTGCTCCATCATTCGTGCTTTCATTCGATTTTCGAGGTTTTCATCCTCTGCCATTTCTTTGAAGGTATCCGAAAAATCCAGATCAACCTCAGAACCTGCCAACTTCATGGCAGCCATGCGCTGTTCAATCCGGCCTTGCAGATTCAGATAGGAATTGATATTGTTGGATGGCCAGAAATTGACTCCAAAGATTTTATGGTTTGGAGAGCCAATCCTGTCGATACGGCCCATGCGTTGGATGATTCTTACAGGATTCCAATGAATATCATAATTGATTACCATATCGGCATCCTGCAGGTTTTGCCCTTCGCTCAGCGCATCGGTGGCAATTAAAATGTCGATCGGGTTTTGAAGTTGTTGATAGACTTTCGGTTCGTTTTCTGAAATCCACGAAATCCATTCTTTGTATTTTTCTTGATGGCTTTGTTCCTCTCTTGAGGGTTCAAATCTCCACTCTTTTTCTCTGAATAGTTTTGTAAACGGTGCAAATCGCTCCAGGATGGGTTCAAAGTTTTTGAGTTCTTCATGGCTATCCGTTGTTTTTGATCCGGTGCCACTTACCAATCCTATTTTATCAAAACCCCGTGCCTTAAGTTGTGAAAACAAATATTCGGCGGTATCGCGATAAACGGTAAATATCACCACCTTTTGGTTGTTGTTATTTTCACCGGATACCCGCTTCTGCTGTATTTTTTGAATGAGTACTTCGAGTTTGGTATCCTCACTTTTGATGTTTCCGGGAATTGTTATTTCTTTTTCGATCAGCTTTTCAAATCGCCCCAGATTTGCCAGAATGTTGTCTAATGCATCAATATCCTTTTTTAAATCTTTTTTATAATTTTCGAGATTGCCTGCTTTATCAATATCGGATAAATTGATTTTGCGTTTTTTCCCAAGTGTAAATTCGATATCATCCTCATCAAATTCATCCTCATCAAAAAGGGATGTCTGTGGGTCGTCAACGAGAACTGAATTCTTTTTATCTAGCTGATAAAGCTTAATTTTTTTCAAGGCGTTTTGATGATGCGCTTCGATTTTCCGAACCGTTGAATAAAATGAATACCACGAAGATTCAAGTCGCTTAACCATCAGTATGTACATCATTTTTACCAAAAACTTGTCTCTTTGGATTTCATCATCCAAAATGGATATAGTTGTTTCGCCTTTCCATTTTGCACCCTGTCGCTTTTTCTTCTCAGCCATTGGTTCGGCATAAAAGGCTGGTTGGTAGCCACAGAGCATCGGTGGAAACTTCTCGATTAATTCTTCAAAGCTTTCAAAGTTTCCCAGCTCATTTGGCGTAACAAAAAGGTTATCGGGTTTTTCTTTTGCCGGAAATACAAGTTGGGCTTCCTGGCCGATAATCATCGCCCTTGTTCTGGCAACCGTGAGCGCATCTGTTAGCTTAAAAAAGTTGTCAGGCAACACTTTAATAAAATCGCTTATTTTAGGATGAGCCTCGTTTCTCCATTCATTAAAAGCCATTTGCGCTGTTCTGAAAGCATAGTCTATGTGTTTAATTCCCAGCGTTTCATAAAAGCCAGTAGAGTTACCTTTTACAATAAGTTTGAACTGATTACGGATGTCAATCAGTGAGTTATTTATTGGGGTTGCTGAAAGCATCAATACTTTAGCATCCTCATTCAATCTTAGAATTTCCTCTACAAGGAATTTGAACCGGCTTGTTTTATCATTCCGCAGATTATGACTTTCGTCGATTACAAAAAGCTTGGGTTTGTCGTTGATGAACAAAGTATCCGCACGTTCATGCCTATATTGATCCTTGTCCATTAGTTCCATCCTCAAATCCGTGTGGTATCTGACGAAATAATCTAACTGGTCTTTTTCGAATTTGGAATTGTGATGTTTCCTGTAGCGTGTCCAGTTGTTCTGTAATTTTTTAGGGCAAAGTAATATGACTTCACGCCCCTGCAACTGGAAGAATTTCATCACTGCAAGCGCACTCCACGTTTTGCCTAAACCTACCGCATCGGCAAGGATAGCGCCATTGTACTTTTGAAGCATTCTTATTAGGCTCAGCACGCCTTTTTGCTGGAAGTTATAAAGCGTTTGATACACAACTGTGTTTTGTAACCGCCCAATCTGTCGATTAAACTCAGGGTCATCCTGATCTTTTAAAAGCTGTTCGCCAAAAAGCTCAAACAGCACTTTGTAGTACAATTCTCTTGGCGTGTACTCAATAAAGATTCTTTCAATTTCTGCGATTAAGTATTCCTTAAAAGGGATTGAGTAAGGCTTCCCCTTTTCGTTTTTTAGTGTTTTGTTCTTATGGGCTTGTGGTTTAGTCCACAGACTCTCAAACCAGGTTGCTAATTCATTGTATTGCGCATTATTACCGGTTTCGGCAATATTTAGTTCGACATTATTTGTTATTTTTAAACCAACTCCTGCTTCTGTCAAATTTGAGCTGCCTGTGATAAAATAATTATGTCGATCATCATTTTTTGCACCATGCAAATAAGCTTTAGCGTGACAAAAATTTGGCTCCAGCGTTTTAGCTAATACATTTTCCTGTCTCAAAAAATCGACAGCTTCTTTGGCCAGGTTACTTAGTTTTAAAGCTGCTTCGATCGAAATGTTTTCATTCATCAGGTCGAGCGCTCTGTCTTTAACTTCATCAAAATTGACAATGTCTCCAAGCACAAGTCTGAATTGCTCAATTTTTGCATTCGTTGTTCTTGATAAACAAGCCAGTGCCCCAATAGTGAAGTATCCTGTCACTATATCAAGTCTGCCTGTTTCAGTGTATTTGGCAATCCATTCGTGGACTTTGTAATTTTTGTTTTCGTTGTCAATTAACATAGTTGATAGTTTCAAAATTAATTCTACAAGCCGCCAAAGTTAAAAATGATTTAGGATGCAAAAAAATCTTACTGCCAGTTTAGAAACAAGATGAATAAAGAGGTCTGTGCGATCAAATGGGTTTTTGGGAATAGTTTGTTACCTTGTTCTGTTTGTAATCTGGTTTTATTTTGATGGCTCTGATATTATTT
>CAZTCX010000162.1:0-8272 GCA_964612515.1 uncultured Lentimicrobiaceae bacterium
CGAAAAGCCATAGCCCAGGAGAATAAAAAAACCGCTTCTATATCAAACAGCACAAAAAACATTGCGATAAGATAAAACTTGGATGGAAACCGAAGACGGGCACTTTCCGTTGGTTTGATGCCTGACTCGTAGGGTTGATTTTTTGCTTTGCCGGATCCCCTTTCTCCCAAAAACCAGGATATGCCAAGCATTGCTGAAACAATAACCAAGGCCAATATTGTATAAAAAACAAAGGGTGTAAAACTCATGCTTAGTATCATTTTCTGGGTTGATAATAAGAATACCTAAAGCATTAATACCACAAACATAGTAAAAGTTTAATCAGTACCCGTTTGCCGAAAACTTTAACATTTGTTAGAACTTGAGCTTTGAAGAATATCATTGATGTGGACTGCAATGGCTTGCCGGATAATTGTCACTTGTTTTCTTACAAAAGATCTGTTGGCGAAAAAGAACTTAGTCCTAAAAAGTTCATAAATTACTGTAGAGCTTCTTCTACGCGCCATCGACTTATTATGCTGATTCGTTGGCTATGGAAGAAGTACCGGCTAATACACCCGTTTTTAAATGATATTAAAACTGCAATTTTCTTCCTTTGTGAAAACCCGGAAAACGGCCCGGAGCATTCGTAATTGAGGTGCGACGTCGGCGTTTTTAAACTTCTGATCAACCAATTAGTTGTTATTCTGTTCTAACTACAACAATAGAAAGATAATAGTTTGTAATGATTGCTTCAAAACAAAAAGTAATAGTTGTGGGTGGTGGTTTTGCCGGAATCCCGATCGTAAGACAACTGGACGAAAAATTGTTTGATGTATTGCTCATCGACAAAATCAACCACCATCAGTTTCAGCCATTGTTTTACCAGGTGGCCACCTCGCAAATTGAGCCATCCAACATCTCTTTTCCGCTGCGTTATGTTTTTAAAAGTAAAAAAAATGTGGCGATCAGGCTGGCGGAGGTGACACGGGTTTATCCCGAAGAAAATAAAATAAGCACCACCATTGGCGATTTCGACTACGATTACCTGGTGATTGGTATTGGTTGCAAAACAAATTTCTTTGGTAATGATAAAATCTGCCACCATGCCCTAACTTTAAAAAGTACCTATGATGCCATAAAAGTCCGTAACCACATTTTGCAAGTCTTCGAAAAGATTGCCGCATCCAAAGAGGAGGATAAGGAGGCATTGCGAAATCTTGTGATTGTTGGTGCCGGGCCTACCGGAGTGGAGCTGAGCGGAGCATTTGCCGAAATCAGAAAGAATATCCTCCCTAAGGATTATCCCCGCCTCGACTTTTCAAAATTCAACATTACGGTAGTGGAAGGGACAAAGCATACACTGAACAATTTGAGTGAGAAGGCGCGCTCTGCTTCACAAAAATATCTTGAGGAGATGGGCGTCAGGCTGCTTACCGAAACCTTTGTAACCGATTATAATGGCGAAACGCTTACTCTTAGCAATGGTAATAAAATTAATACAAAAACCGTGATTTGGGCTGCCGGAGTAATAGCCAACCAGCTTGAGGGATTGCCTGAAAGCAGCATCACGCGCGGAAACCGCATTATTGTAAACAGAATAAATCAGATGGCAGGAAGTGAAAATATCTTTGCCATCGGCGACATTGCCTACATGGAAACGCCCAATTATCCAAAAGGGCATCCTCAGGTAGCCAACGTGGCAATCAACCAGGGAAGGAATTTAGCAAAAAATCTTAAGCGATTAAACCAGGGGAAAGTGCCGGTAGATTACACCTATAAAGATCAGGGAACCATGGCAACCATAGGCCGTCACAAGGCAGTAGTCGATTTTCCGTTTGCCAGCTTCAAAGGATATTTTGCCTGGTTCATATGGATGTTTCTGCACCTGATGCTCATCCTCAATGTGCGCAACAAACTAATCATCTTCATCGACTGGGCGTGGGTATATGTCACCAAAAACTCATCACTTCGGCTTATCCTCACACAATCCAATGAGCCACCGTGTTCTTCTGAAAAGCTGTAAATTTGGGTGATTATTTATTTTAAAAAGGGAAGAGGAGAATACAGAATCTTTTTACAGGAAAAAAGGGGAAATTGAAGTTCTATTATTGCTGAATAAATTTATCGTTCAATAGTTTTTACAATTACATTAATCAACATAAAAAATTAAACAAATGGCTAAATTAACACAAGAAATGAAAGATATGGTTGCAACCCAGCAGTGTTTTGTTGCAACAACTGATGCTAACGGAATGCCCAATGTTGCACCCAAGCGTTCAACCCGGGTATTGTCCGATGAAGCATTGATTTTTACAGAAGGAACCGGTGGAACAACATTTACCAATATTAAAAATGGGTCGAAGGTGGCCGTTGCAGTTGTAAACCGCGAAACAGTGGATGGATACAGATTTATTGGGGTTCCGGAATTTCAGGAATCAGGTGAATTGTATGATGTGGCTGCTGCCAATTCCGCTAAAATGGGAATGCCAAAGCCTTTTGGTGTGGTAATCATTCATATTAGCGAAATACAATCGCTAAAACCCGGGCCAACAGCCGGTAAAAGAATTTCATAAAAAACTATGGTAGTGAGGAGGGTAGCTTGACTTGCACTCGTTTTCTAGTTGACCAATTTCATTTTTTACCCAAAACATCGTCAGGCTGTTTGTAGAGGCCGCGCAGGCGATAGACAAAGAAATTCTCGACGTGTTTGTTGCCTTTGTAAATCTTGATAATGTCGGGGGTTTCGATGTGTTTGTAATATTCAAACAGATATCCCGGCATATCAAAATCCCGGCTGCCGGTAATGTACCAGGCATCGCTGTCAGGCTGTAGTGGAGGGCGTTCGTGGTTTATCCAGGCATATTTATGAATATCTTCCAGCGAGCCAATAGCAATGAGTGGTATGCCGAGCGGATGCGCCACATAATAGTCGAGGTGTGCCGCCGGAAACCAGCGATGGCTGATAATTGGAGCATCTGCGGAGATATATCCCGAACGAACGTCGGCCTGCACAAGTGAATCAAATTTTGTGGCAAGCTGGCGCCATCCATACATATCGAGGGTTACGTCGTTGCTGCCTACTTCGCGGGGATCATCATATTGGGTGGGCGTCAACAGTCCGGTTTTGATTTCTGTCATTCCCAAAATCAGCACAACCATTAATAAACCAACCGAAGCGATTATTGAACGGGGAATCCACAGCATAGGCTTTTTTCGCCTTGCGGCAATATCTGCAAGCCAGGCCGCAGCAATGATGATGAGACTCAGATAAGCCGGCCCTGTCCAGTGTGGCAGCGTGCGGCGGAAAAAGGCGAAAAACAAAAACAATCCGATTAGCGGAAGCGAAGTGAGTAGTAAAATCCGAGTCTGCGGAGCTGCCAAAAATTTCCTTTTCCTAAATATTGCGATAAGCGCAAACACGATGAGCACAAAGTTGACGGGATTGTTGTAGCCGATTTGGCCGAACAATTCCGTAAAGAAATAATCCAACCGAAGGCCGCTGCTAAAAAACCCTACCCGTTCGCTTTGAAAGGTGAAGCTGATAAAGTCGTTTTGGAAGTTCCAGATAATTACCGGAATGAAGATAATCAGCGAAAGCACGACGCCCAAATAAAGCTCCACGCGCCGAAGCCAGGCTCTGTTATAAATTAAAATATAGAGACCGGCTCCCAGCCAAAGGAAAACAGAGGTGTATTTCGATAGCATTGCCAGCCCGATCAGCGCGGCAGCCAGCAGCAACCGACGCCCGTGCTTCTTCTCGATAGGCTTCGCCGGCAGTGAAGTTATGAGGAAATAAAGGCTCAGCAACCAGAAAAAGAGCTGTGGCGTGTCGGGCAAAATAAAGATGCCCGCGATGACGAAGCAGTAAACCGAAGCGTTGTAAAGCAGCGCGGCATATAGCCCGGTTAATGGATTTTTGACTTCCCTCCCAATTTTATAAATAATAAAAGTATTGACGCCACCCAAAATCACGGAGCTAAGGCGAAGGAAAAGCTCATTATCCCAATGCAAATTAAAACTGAACGCCTGAATAAACAGTCCAACCATTGGCGGATGATCGAAATGACTCAGCGCCGGATAGAGGGCGTAGGTCCAGTAGTAAACTTCGTCGTTGCCCAGCTCGAGCCACCAGGCAAGCACCCCGCGAATAATCACCGACAGGGCAATTATTGCCACAAGAAGCTGCTCAATTCTGGCAGGCGTTGGCGAATTTTCTAATGGAAATGTTGTGTTGCTGCCCGGCATCAGCTCTGGTAATAATAGGTGCGCCGGTTGTTGACTCTACCTTTACGGCTGCGGGGACGCATAATGCGAGTTACGATGAGCAGCAGCACGATAAATATTACGATGGCAACACCGCGCTGCACCCAGGTTTTCACCCAGTTGATGGTGGCTGGTGGCTGCTCTCCGGGGGTAAGTCCGCTGTAGCGGAATACAGGATTGAGATAATACAGGGTGCCGTCGCGGAAGGTAATTTCAGTGCGGATGTAGCTGTCGTCGTGACGAATGATGTAACTGGCTCCGGATGTGTCGCTAAAAGTCCGGCGCAGCGCGCCCCCCTGACCAACAAAAGCTATCAGCGCGGCGGGCTCGCTCAAAGTTACGGTTAGCGTATCCTTGTCAAGTTCCACATTTTTAACAATCGGCAAACTGTGATGGACGACTGCTTTTTCTACAAAGTCTTCGCCGGGCTGCATCGCTATGCGCGCGCCAAAAGCGTTGCCAGCCTTTAGATTTCGTTTTATTTTATCGGCGTCGAGGCTTGGAGAATTTATGAAGGTGCACACCCGGCCAACCTCTTCAGGATTGAACACGTCGTGCGCGTCGTCATTGCCAAGAATAAAAGCGGCATGGCCGTAAGAGAGCGCCATGTCCCAGTGATCTATCGAAAAACGCACCTGGCTCATTGCTTCCATCAGGTCGTAGTTGGTAAGCTGTTTCATGTCGTCGAGCAGGTAACCGTCGCGCAGGTCGGGATGTGCCAGCGCTATGATTTCATTTTTTTCGCGCAGCAGATTGATTACATGTTGTTTGTGATTTATATTTTGATAAAAAGGATAATCAAGCCAGGTGATACCGTGGGAGCCGATGCACACCTGGTGGGTTTTTCGCACGCTGTAGCCATGCTCGTAGGTGGCGATGAATTGCGGCGATTCCTCACCAAAGCGGTTGATCTTCATGTAGTCCGAAGTAACGATAATGTCGTAGCCCAACTGGCGGTACATCGTCTGAATGGCTTCGTTGGTGTTGTTGCGTCCGTTGGTGATGCCCAGCCAGGCGCGCGACTGCACCTGAAAGTTGCCCTTTCTCCAGTCGCTGCTGTCCATACCACGATAGGGGTTGTAGAGCTTATCGCCGGAAAAAGGCTTGTAATCAGGGAAATCATAATTCGGCGCAGTAGCGTAGATCACAAAAAAAACCACCAACAAAATCAGGATCAGCCATCCTAAGAGTTTAAAAATTATCTTGAAAAATCGTCCCAGCATCATTTCGTTTTTAAAGACGCAAAATTCATTATTTGCAGCAGGAAGCAAAATTAACAATAAATGCAAACCTATGTTTTTTCGCGTTGGAATATTGTAACGGAGGGAGGAGAGGAGAAGGCAGAAATTAGAGAAGAGAAATGAGCGGTGAGAACGTAGATGTAAAACACCTGGCAGCATAGTCCCAACGGGTTGCCATTATTAGCATAGCGTAAAACACTATGAAATTTGTCGACGTTATGAATAAAAACCCCAACGGAGCGCCATCATTAGCCGGGTGCGCAGCGCCCGGAAATCAAAAGTCCCAACGCAGTTAAGCCCCAACGTGGCGAAATCACAATGGAATTTAAAATTTGAAATTTTCACTTCGGACAATGGCCTTTGAATAAATCCATTTTCTTTATTCATTCTCATAAATCTTCACCAGCAGCCGTTCTACCTTTCGCTGTAATTCCATCCTGGTGCAGGTGAAATTATTCACCATCACCACCACAATTTTGTCTCGGCCAGCGGCATCCGTCAGCACGCCGGCATAGCCGGTCACACGCGACATGTTGCCCGTCTTGGCGCGCCACTTCCCCTCTATCGGAGTGCCTGCGCCGAAGTACTGCAACGTTCCTGAACGCCCGGCCAACGGAAGTGAAGCGAGGAAAAGATCACCGTTTTCGCTATTCATCGTTTCCCGAATGACAAATGCAAGCTGACGCGCACTGACTCCGTTGGCACGCGAAAGTCCGCTGCCATCTTCAATAAACAATCCATCGGTGTCCATCTCTTTCTCTTTCCAGAACTTCTTCATAACTTTACTGCCCTTTGTTGTTTCAGGTATTTCGCCGGCATTGATCGCGAGATGGAGCAGCAGGGTTTCGGCATAGAGATTTATGCTGTTCATATTAAGTTCACGGATAATTTCGGCCAACGGTGGCGATGCTAACTTTAGCAACACCTGTTCATTTTGTGAATCCACATTTTTATATTCCGACCTCGCTCCTCCAACCACAACAATTCCTGCTCCCACAACTTCAGTCCGAAGCTGTGTGGCAGCGACCAACGCCGGGTCGGGCAAAGCACCTCTTATGGTGAACGCCTTCCGATATGGCGGCAGCGTGCCCCGAACCTCACGAATGTTGGTAAGATAACTTCCGTAGATATATGCTTCATCGCCCGAACCTCCGGCCATTACGCTGTTGCGAAAAACAATTTCCGGCAGCTCTGGTGTCGTCTTTACGATTTGTGCTGCCGTACCCTCAGCCCTGGTTGAAAAAGTGATATCAAAACTGTTGTCTAAATAGGTAAGTCCGCATGGAGCAGCGCCGTAATAATTGCCGATGTCTTCCCAAATCCAGGTACCGACAAGTTGCGGCGTCCCGAATACAGAGGCATCGGCAATGATGTCGCCCTCCACCTTCAGGATGCCTGCCTTCCGCAGAGCTGCAGCAAACTGTTGCATAATATTTTTATAATGACTCTGAAATCGCAGGGAGCCAAAGGTGGGATCGCCACCACCGCGCAAAATCACATTCCCATGGAGCGTGCCTGCCGAATCAATTGTTCCCTGATAAAGCAATTGCGTTTCAAAAATATGGCTGGCGCCAAAAGTTTGCAATGCCGCCGCCGATGTGAGCAGCTTTTGTAGCGATGCCGGCACCAGCGTCAGGTCGGGCTGATGCTCCAAAACAACATCACCACTTTTTGCATCCACCACCAACACTCCTACCGACGCATGTTGTAAGCTTGAGTTATTAATAAATTCATCTAAAAATGCCGGTTGGGTTCCTGACGTTGACTGTCCCTGTGCTGTAGATATTTCAGCGAAAGCTGCTAAAAAAAACAACAGCAGGAATATGCCGGCAAAATGGGAGGCAGAGGAGCGAATCGAAGGCTTCATTAAAGATTTATTTGAGATTGTTTAGCTCTTGTTGAAAATTGAATGATTGCGGAGCAAAATGCTTCTTTTTGCCTCACCCCCGACCCCTCTCCAATTGGAGATGGTAGCTATTCCGCCCGGCTATATGAGAGTTTGTTGAACGAAGTGCTTCGATCGGGTTTTCATATTATGCCACGAAAGAGTGCTTCCTTCCCCGTGTCGGGGAAGGGCCGGGGATGGGGCATTGATGACGGAAAAACTGAAGCATTTATTGTAAACATTACCGCCTAAATAGTTCCACCTATTTTGTGTATTGATCGATCACCTGCGAGATGGCGCGGTGGCAAGCCGGACAAAACTCCTGCTTATCGCGCGTGAACATGATGCAATCTATGGCCGAGCGGTACATGCCGTATTGCATGTAGTTGGCTCCTTCAAAAGCGCCGGTCGTATTTTTATATTCCATGCCGTCGATCATCTTAAGCATCTCCTGTCTTTCGCGGGCAAAGAGCGCTTCCACGCGTGCTTCGGGAACTTTGGCGGCGCGCAGCTCGCGGCGCTCCTTTTGAATATCGTAACTAAAAGCATCAAAAGCTTCCTTGTCCCAGGGCGTAGGAATAGGTGTGGAAGGCTCCACCAGCTCTTTCCATTTCAAACCCGACGGATCAAGCAACGCCGTAACGTTAGGCTCAAAGGGTTCCACGGTAATTTCGGGAATCTGATAGCTCACGTCAGCGGTGTAATATTCGTCGGCCAGCCCGGCAAAGGAATGCCCAAACTCATGCACGAAGATGTAATCAGAAAACTTGTTATCCACAGCCACCGTGGAGTAAAGATTATAAATCCCGCCACCGCCATAAGTCTGTTCATTGATGAGGATAAACATGGCATCGTAGGGCACACTGGCCGCCGCATCGCGGATGGCGCGGTTGTCGGTAGC
>CAZTCX010000163.1:0-8216 GCA_964612515.1 uncultured Lentimicrobiaceae bacterium
ATGCGTCGTTCAGAAAACGCTCTTACCGCCCGACAGAAGTGCTCCCCTCTCCAATTGGAGAGGGGTCGGGGGTGAGGTCTGAATAGCCGGAGATGAAGTTTATTCCAATCTAAAAATCATATTTATTGTCGTCGATTATTTTGGCGGCAATCCGGCGGCGCGCTTCCTTGGTATTGATGGGCGCCACGGCCGATAACCTTTCCGCAATATTTACCAGCTTCTGCCGCTCTTCGCCTTCAGCAAAAGAGTTGATGGCATCCACTGCACTTTTACGGATGATGTCGGCGGCCTCATAAATAAACACATCCACCATATCCCGATAGATGGCCGTAGCTTCAGCGCCACGGAGGCTTTCGAGTTTCTCGAGACGCAGCAATGCCGATTCGGCAGCATATACCTGCATGATGATGTCGGAAACATTGAAAAGTATCTCCTGCTCCGAGGTGAGGGTTCGCTTGAAGGTGTCGGAAACTACGCCCAGCAATAGCAACGCAGTCTTTTTGAAATTGCTTACGTAAAAATGTTTCTCCCCGTAATAACCCTGCGGTGTCTTTTCGCCAACGGGCTTCTCAAACTCTTCCAGGATTTGATGTGAATATTTTGGTATATCAAAGCCTTCTTTTAGCGCTTTTTTGATGGTGGTATCCACCACAAGCATCCTGTTAATCTCGTTGGTGCCTTCGAAGATGCGGTTGATGCGTGAATCGCGATAAGCGCGGTCAATAGGCGTTTCGCTCGAGAAGCCCATGCCGCCAAAAATCTGAACCGCTTCGTCCACAATATAACTGAGTGCCTCTGACCCAAAAACTTTAAGGAAAGCGGCCTCGATGGCATATTGTGCAATACCTTCGATGGTAGCTTCGCCCTTGGGGTGTCCTTGTTCGAGGAGCTGATCGATGGTGTCGTCGATATTGGCGGCCACGCGATACACCGATGCTTCGGTAACCCAGGTCTTGATGACCTGCTCAGCCAACTTATGTTGGATGGCTCCAAAAGAAGCGATGGCAGTATTGAACTGCTTACGCTCGTTGGCGTAATTCACCGACTGGGTGATGGCGCGTTTGGCAGCGCCCAGCACGGTGCCACCCAGCTTGATGCGGCCCATGTGCAGAATGTTGAGCGCAATGCGAAAACCCTGGCCACGCTTGCCCAGAAGATTTTCGACCGGCACTTTGCAGTCGTTAAAAAATATCTGAACGGTAGAGGAGCCTTTGATGCCCATCTTTTTTTCTTCGGGGTTGAATTTGATGCCCGGGAAGTTGCGCTCCACGATGAAAGCACTCAGCACGCGGTCGTTGTCGATCTTGGCAAACACCGTCATCACATCGGCAAAACCGCCGTTGGTGATCCACATTTTCTGTCCGTTGAGGATGTAATGTTTACCATCTTCGGTAAGCACTGCCTGCGTTTTTGCACTGTTGGCATCGGAGCCGGCGCCGGGTTCGGTGAGGCAGTAGGCCGAGGTAAGTTCGCCGGTAGCCAGCCGGGGGATGTATTTTTGCTTTTGCTCCTCGTTGCCATAATACACGATGGGCAGCGTGCCTATGCCGGTGTGCGCACTGTAGGCAACCGAAAATGAGTAGCCGGCGCCCATGTATTCGCTGGCAAGCATGGAGGTAACAAAATTTTGGTCGAAACCTTCGTATTGCTCCGGCACCGAAATGCCCAGCAGCCCCAGCTCACCCGACTTCTGCAGCAGCCAGCGCATCAGCCCTTCTTCCTGCGCGTCGATGCGGTCGAGGTTGGGATAAACCTCCTGCTCCAGAAAGTCGGAACAGGTTCCGGCAATCATCAACTGCTCCTCGGTAAATTCTTCAGGGATGAAAATATCCGCTGCTTTGGTCTCTTTGATCAGAAACTCGCCACCTTTTAAGATGTTTTCTTTAGCCATTATCTATCATTTTTTAAAAATCATTACAAAATTCCATCTTCTGACGGGCTTTGCTTTCGCAAAATAGCACCATCACACATAAAGCGCGCAAAGATAACATTGTGGCTTTATTTAGCAACATCGCCGGCATGGGTGCAATGACGTGGCAGGGGGAAGAAGCCATTCAGCGAAAGCTGTACGGACGGTGACCACAAGCATTCGGTACTTTCAGCCACCGTTTTTAAGGAAGGTTTTGTAAATTGATTAGATGAAAATCATGGCGTTGGTTCGCCGGGCAAAACAGTCAAACTCTTCCTACCATAAAAGACTTAACAAATTTCTCAGGATTTGTATCTTTGCTGGGTGGTTCAGCAATGATGAAAGACGGAGCAAATATGGGCATTGGAGCTAAAGTAGCTGTAAGCACCGCCATTGGCGGCACTGCGGAAGTTTTGGGCGGCGGCAAGTTTACCAACGGCGCCGTTACCGGGGCTTACGTGATGATGTTTAATCATTTGGCTCAGCATGGAGGTGGTAATGAACCTCCAGGTAAGGGTGCTAATTCGAGTGGTAGCAGACCTGATGAGGATGGTTTGTTGACGCATGGAGAAGCTGATGGTTGGTATAAATGGGGGAAAGGAGACCCACTATATGTTGACTTAGATAAATTGGATTTCAGTACTGTAAATATGTCTCGTTTCGACAATCCTGAGTTTTTTATTGAAGGACATCCTGGTGTGTATGTCAGATTTGAAACGAGTGACTATGTTAACCGAAATCAGGCACTTGTATATGGTACTATTGGTATTGTGAAAATTGGAGATAATACTATAATGGCAATGCCTGACATTTATAATTTTGATTTAAAGTTACAAAACGGTACGTTTATGCGGGATGCTGCTACCGTTTTAGGCCAGTCTTATGCAGGTTGGGAACTCCATTTCCCATATATTTTAGGGGCACAACTACAATACCATAATACTATGAAATATCTTAAATTTATAATCTTAATTATTCTGCTTGGTTGCAATACTCCAAAAGACAATTCCTATTATAGTGGTAAACTCGAAAAAATATTAAACATTGATATTTCTGATGATTTTGTGTTAATCGAACATAATTCAGATTTTGCTATTGGAGATTACAATGAACGATTTAAAATAAAACTATCCGAAAATAATTTTGAAATAGCACTAAATTCGATTGACTCGTCAGAATTAAAAAAAATAAACAATATGAATTTGTATTATTTTAATGCTAATAATGCAAAAGGAGATTTTATCTCAATTATTCTTAACCCGGCAGAATATACAATTCAATATAGTTTCAATAGTGAGTAAAGCATTGACTTAAAAAAAGCATTTTATGAGCATTTTCTTTGAAAATTAATATTCAAGCATAAAATATTTTATGATAACAATTGAGTGGAAAAGAAAACAAGCCACTGAATTTGAACCTATTCCACTTTTAATTGCTAGTGAACGAGTAGGTTTTGCAGTAGCACAGGGGATGAAATACTCCAATGGCTTAGCTTCCAGGTCTATGGGCTCGCTATCGGGCGCATACAGCCAGGGTGCTTCACCCGAGCTACAAATGCTAATAGCAGCAGGGGTAGGCGGCACCGCCGAAGCCCTTGGCGGCGGGAAATTCGCTAACGGCGCAATAACCGGTGCCTTTGTGGGTTTGTTTAACCATGCGAGGCATCAGGGAAATGTCCAGAGTAATACTGCTGAAGATGGAGGTGTTGTATTTGTTGATTTTACTACTGTACCCAAAGGAATTAATAAATCTGAATTCATGGCTTCACTTCAAGCAAGACTAATAGAAAATGGTTGCAGCGAAAACCTCAATGTGATGGAATATAGTTTTTGGGAAGACATTAAAGCCAGTTTGAATGGTACACCAACGGCAACCTTGCATATTAGAAACTTTGCGAGTGGTGATAATATTGATCCAAAAACAGGTGGTTTTGCTGGCCTTTTGTCAAATGAGGCCTGGGTTTATCCCGGTCTTTCACGATATGATGGTAATAATTCATCTGTCCCAACATGGAAATACGTTAATGCTTCAATACATGAATTAGGTCATGCAATTTGGGGGTTTGGTCATGATATAAATGGTTATACTAATTTTCCTGATGGAATCATGGATTATAGAGGAGTAAGGATAAAGGGTGCAAACTTCAGCCCTGCAGAACAAAAACAAATATTAAATAGCGGATGGTAATGAAAAATTATGCAAAATATTTAATTGGTATCGGAATAATAACAATAACCATTTTCGTCTGGTATAGCCAATATTCCGATTTGAATACGATTGATTATCAAATATTCAAATATGAGCGTGGATATTTTTGTAATAAAATAATAAAAAAGGTTCCTAAATATTACAGACAAAGCTACGAGAAGAATGTAGTTGAGAAGGGAAAACTTTATAAAATTACGTATGTAAGGGAAAAATGGAGTTCCGTTCAGTACTTCTATTATTACATTGAATTTATAAACCAACCACATGCTGGCCTATTGAGTGCTCCACCGCACTATAGGTTTAGGTCGAACAGCAGCGTTATGATGGAAAATTACATGTCGTACATTGTAGATATCGAGCTTTTTAACATGTACACTAAAGCAATAGGTCTCACTTCTGTAGAAGAAAAAATCAATCATTACATCAGGTTTCTCGAAAGACGGGATGATTCAATAAAAAGTATTTACCCTATCAAGAACAAAAACGATTTGGAAAAGGTATCAAGAGTTTTTCCAATGAATACGTTTAACCCAGAAGGTCCTCCATTGGACATAAACAAAATAGAATTGGATACGACCAGCAACTTTACAAGATACTATTGGATTTCATATGCCGGATTATATAAATACTCATTTACAATAAATAAGCAAGGTGAGTTACAGGTTGAGTCCAAGAGAATCGGATTTGTTGGGAATGAGGCAATTTTCATGTAATTTTGCTCTTAATTTATTACCTTTTTCAAAAATGGGTGAAGTAAACACACTAATATTTGGTGCCGCCATCGGCGGCACCGCCGAAGCCCTTGGTGGAGGTAAATTTGCCAACGGCGCAATAACCGGTGCCTTTGTGGGTTTGTTTAACCATGCGAGGCATCAAGGGCAAAACCAAAATGAAAACAATACTCAAAAAGTAGATTTAACCAACCAATATACCGCCATACCAGATCTAATTGATAAAATGGAAATAATTAATAATGAAAATTTATCTGGCGACATCAATGAAATAATAGACCTCGATAAAATTGAATTTGGAAAACATGAAAGATATAAAGTATTCACCTATCATTATGATTATCACTATTTGAATGTTACTTTAGTAAATCCTATTTTTAAACCAGATCAGGGATATTATTATCGTGTAAGCTATCGTGATTATTCCACTTTTGGGCGTTCCAGTTTTGGACAAATTGATATTTCAGGTGATTATTCGATTATCTCAATTAAAATATTTAATGAACAGCAATACAATGAGATCTATGATAAGATATTTTAGATTTTCCCTGTTGACCGTTTATTTGATAATGCTGCTATCATGTCATCACAGGGGGAATTCTCCGGCACAATCTGCCAAACCATTTTCGGCTGCCAAAGAGTACTATTCAATAGAGGATGCTCAAGGGTGGAGTGAAGATCTGATTTTGGAAGAAAATAATAAAAACTTTATTGACAGTATGGATTACTTCGGAGGATTTTTTTATTATAAAAGATCAGTCAACGGTACAATAGAATTTATATCAATAGAGTATTACGAATCGCTCTATGATACAATTTTTATCCCCAAAGAATACAATAAATGGTTCAGGAAGGGTTTCACACAGCACGTATTGCGGTTTGGCGAAAATAGGGATACATTGTTTTACTACACAGCATCTCTTTTTGGAAGTCAAACAAAAGTTTTTCAAAAAGGCAAGTACAACTATCAATACCTGTTTAATTTACTTTCTGACCATCAACGCATTTACTACAGAAACCATCAGGATTCATTATCCAAGATTTGGGGTAATAACCTTGCACCGTTACCAGAGAAATGAAAGCTCGCATATTAGCATTAGAAGAACGTAACGATGAACAGGTTGCGGGATTAAAAGTGGTGAATGTAACCTACAGTACCGACCATGGCTTTCTCTCAGGTTTTGTATCTTCGCCGGGTGGTTCAGCAATGATGAAATACGACGCAAATATGGGCATTGGAGCTAAAGTAGCTGTAAGCGCTGCCATAGGCGGCACCGCCGAAGTCCTTGGCGTCGGGAAATTCGCTAACGGCGCAATAACCGGTGCCTTTGTGGGTTTGTTTAACCATGCGATGCATCAGGATCGATCGAACCGAATAACTGCTGAAATGAGAAGGGAGATTTATTATGAAAGTTACATTGAATTTCGCGAATACATGAAAAGTATGGGGCTCGAATTGCCTGATATCTCTGAATCCTCGGTCGAAAACTTTTTTAATGATTTATCTGAAAAAACATTTTTACTTCCAAATGAATCAGTTGCAGCAAAATATGGAGCGCAGCAAGATTTGGAAGCTACCATATCAACAGTGGCTGCCAATGTAATGAATAATGAAACGGGCAAATTTTTCTTTGAAAATCCACTTTCCATAGGAAATCCGCTTCAACCTGAAAGTGGAACGTATTTTTCATATGGACATCATTTTCATAGATTCCCAAGAATAGTTGTTCCGATCAATTCCAAACAGTCGCTTGAATTTAGAATTCAATGGAAAGTTGATCCACATGTACTTTAATACTTAAAACGATTTGCCATGTTTATTCAATACATATCATTAGTTATTTACACTTCCAGTTTATTCGTAGTATCCTTCCCTCAAACAGTAAATGAGAAGCTTTATCAATTCATTGTTTCTGAAACTGAAGTCAAAACAATGTTCCATGATAATAAAAACCAAGTCATTGAAGATTCAACAAAGATGGAGTTTGTCGTTTTCTCTGCAAAGGTTGATCATTCTACCATTTATTCTGACAGTCTAAACATCTACTTCATGGATTTGGATAAATTGTTTTTTGATGGGATTTTATATTTTCTTGTTTTTGATGAAATCAAGGAAACGAAGAACAAGTTTTATGTGACCGTTTACTTTACAAATGATTTGGATATTCCCACGCATAAGATACCACAATACGCAATACATTTAACAATCAAGAAGAAAAAAACCGGATATAAATTAGAAGACCAAATGATTGAAAAATTGAGTGAACCATTGGATTTGAAAAAATACATAGACTAATCAAAATGTGACTGCCTTAGCAATGGTAATATTACAATATTTTTAGCAGACACTCAACAGCAAAAACCAGCCGAAGTGTATCTTCGCCGGGTGGTTCAGCAATGATGAAATACGACGCAAATATGGACATAGGAGCTAAAGTAGCTGTAAGCGCAGCCATTAGATATTCCCGCCTAAACTGACACCATAAGCCTGGACGGGAAACGGCAAATAAAATGAAAGAGTTTAAAGTCAAAATCCCTTACATTCGGGCAGGTGTTGTACCCTTAGTGAAGAGTTCTATGCCTATCTTGAGTATTCATTTGATTTTGGACCTTAAAGTGATTTCACAATTTCCCAGCATGATAGCTCTATGAACAGGTGCAAGGTTTGGAAACGTATGCCGCTTTAACACCTCAAAAATCCGATGAATCTCGCCAGCATAATGTCAGCATAAAATTTAATACACCGCCTCGCTCTTCATTTCAGATTTAAAAAAAAAGCTGCCATTAACATTTAAAATCTCATCAGATAAAAAGCAACAGACTTACTGCCATCACGGCCATGCCGGCTATTAGTCCGCCAATGGCTATGTGGTGCTCGCCGTACTCTTCGGCAGTGGGCAGCAGCTCGTCGAGCGAGATATACACCATGATGCCCGCCACGCTGGCAAAGATGACCCCGAAGATGGACTCGCTGAAAAAGTGCAGCAGGATAAAATAGCCCAGCAATGCGCCTACCGGCTCGGCCAATCCGGAAGTGAAGGAAAGCCAAAAGGCTTTGCTTCGGTTTCTGGTAGCGAAATAAATGGGAACCGACACGGCAATGCCTTCGGGAATGTTGTGGATAGCAATGGCCACCGCAATGCTTACGCCAAGCGTCGGATCGGCCAAACCTGCCATAAAAGTAGCCAGGCCTTCAGGAAAATTATGGATGCCAATGGCCAGCGCCGAAAACAGCCCCATGCGTAAAAGTTTCTGATCATGGACGTGGGTGAGATTTTTCATCTCTATATTTTTGATCTCATGCGGATTTTCAAACGAAGGTATCAATCGGTCGATAAGTGCTATCACAGCTATGCCCGCAAAAAAGG
>CAZTCX010000164.1:0-8133 GCA_964612515.1 uncultured Lentimicrobiaceae bacterium
GGTGCGTCCCACGGCACAGCCCAGGTCGAGCGCTTTACGGTGGGGTTTGCCTGACATATACTTTATGCAAATCCCGGCACTACGGGCGGCAAAGATGGGAACATCGAAATAAGTTTTGCCATAATGCGATTCGCAATATTGTGATACCAGCGCATCGGTTTCGTAGGTAGTCTGCTGAATTTTTACGGGTGCATCGCTGCGAATGTAGCGGAAGCCGGCATGTTGGAAAAAGTGACGCCGGAAAGCATACCGCGAATCGCGGGTAGCTTCGTTGCCGGTGGAAATCCACGAGCCGCCTTTTATCAAATTGTGGCGCATGTCGAAGGTGGGTGTAGAAAAGTCGTCGTAAAAAGGATGCACCTCAAAGCCCGGGAAGCCATTGATAGGCGTTTCGGTCCATTGCCATACGTTGCCGATGATGTCGTAAAATTCGCCAAAGCGAAATTTATCCACCGGCACCGGCGAGGCAAAATACTCCAGGTTGATGTTGCCGGGCGCCTTTTCCCAGAAGGGTTGATCAGGAATAGTTTGTGTTTCGCGCAAGCGGCACCACTCTTCTTCGGTGGGCAATCGGTAGGTTTCGCCGGTGCGCTCGCTCTTCCAGTTGGTAAAAGCTTTGGCTTCCAGATAATTTACCTCCACCGGCCAGTTCCATGGCATTTCGATGATTTGCGTCATCAGGCGCAATTTCCACATTCCACTATCACCTTTTATCCAAAACACAGGATGATTGGCGTTGCGATAATTGCGCCAGCGCCAGCCTTCTTCAGTCCAGTATTTCTCGGTCGTGTAGCCGTTTCCTTTTACAAATTCCAAAAATTCCTGATTAGAAACCAAGAATTTGGCGGCATCAAAACTTTCAACTTCTTCCACGTGGAGACCATATTCGTTGTCCCAGCCATACAGCGGATGGTCGCGTTTTTTACCCAGTATCACCTCGCCGCCCTTTACGGGAATGAGCGCATTGGTAGGCGCCATGCCACTTTCCGTGCAAATCTCCCACAGCGGTTGTGGCTTCACCTGGTCGATGGGCAACTGCCGGATAAGCACTGAGGAGGTCTCGATATGGATGCGTTCGTGCTCGATGCCCATCATGATGGTCCACCACGGATGCGTCCAAGTGATGGGCATTTCCAGCGGAAGATTCATAATAAGTTCTTCAACAACCTGCCGCACTTCCTTGCGGTATCGGCGCACGTCAGCCACCGAAGGCCATTCGTAATGCGTTTCGTTCAGGTCGTCCCACGACATTTCATCTACACCGATGGCAAAAACCGACTCGAAATGTGGATTCACGCGCTTGTCGATGAGGCGGGCAAGGATAAGTTTATTAATAAAAAATGCTGCTGTATGTCCCAGGTAAAATACCAGCGGATGGCGCAGCGGGTCAGCGCGCATGTAAAAAGCCGCATCGCTGCGCAGCGTCTCGTATAGCTGCTCATGGAGCTGATAAGTCTTTTGAAAATATTCCAGAATCTCTTTCCTTTTATCTTCTGCTTCGCCCTGATTCAGAACGACGGTGCGTGTCACGATTTCAGCCAGTTGATTTTTCATTTTCTGATACTTTATAAATATGGAAACGTAACAATGCAAAAGGAGCTTTGTTTATCGGGGAAGAAGCATGGCGCAGGGCGCAAAGGGCATGGCGCGAAGAGCATGGCGCAGGGCGCAAAGAGCATGGCGCATGGCGCGAAGAGCATGGCGCAGGGCGCAAAGAGCATGGCGCATGGCGTGAAGAGCATAGCGGCGGGATTTTAATTTTTGAATATCGAACCGCAGAATATCGAATATCGAATTTTGAAGTAAAAAAGCAAGGCGCAAAGAGCAGGGCGCTTGGCGCAAGGAAGAAAGAACGAGTAGAGCGCGTAGTCGAAGCAAGTCGTAATCGACCTAAGCTGCACCTGAGCACATGGCACTTAGCGAACCTCGAAACGTCCGCAGGACTTTCGAGCGTCAAAAGAAACTCAGTTCTATTTTTTGAATATCGAACCGCAGAATATCGAATATCGAATTTTGAAGTTAAACCCTCTTGTTGTGAGGTTTGGACGAGGCTGAGCCTCGTCCTGTTTATTTTTACAGGCTGTGCCTGTTCAATCGTACCTCGAAACGTCCGCAGGACTTTCGAGCGTCAAAAGAAACCCTGTTACATTTTATCAGATTTGCCAATGGCTTGATTGGTTACTTTTGCAAAAAAAATTAATATGATCTCATTCGATAACACCGAAATAGCTTTCAAAAGCAAAACCGACAACGACCTGCGGCGCTCGTACGTCTTGTTTAAAACATTAGCACACAACAGCCTGGTGCGCATTGGCGGATCGCTTACGCAGACAGCCATCCGGATGCACATCCCCATCAACTGGATAGTGAAACCAACCATCTACAAGCAGTTTGTGGGCGGCGAAACCATTGCCGAATGCGCCGATAACGTACACGAATTGGCCAAATACAACGTAAAAGCCATTCTCGACTTCTCCGTGGAAGGCCGCGAAGCGCCCGAAGACATTCAGGCGGCTTTCGACGAAACGCTACACTCGATAGCCAACGCTGGCAAAGAGGCCAACATTCCGTTTGCTGTCTTTAAGCCTACCGCTTTTACAACTTCTAATGTGCTTACAAAAGTTAGCGCCGGACAAAAGCTCACACCTGAAGAAGCTGCTGAAGCCGACAATTTCCGCAAGCGCATCGACCTGCTTTGCAAAGCGGCCCATGACCAGAACATCCCCATCCTCATAGATGCCGAAGACTCGTGGTACCAGAATTTTATTGATGATGTGGTGGAGAAGATGATGGTGAAATATAATAGCGAGCGCGCCATCGTATTCAACACGTTCCAGATGTACCGCCACGACCGGCTGGAGTTTTTAAAAAAGTCGTTTCAAAAAGCTGTGGATGGCAACTACTTCATGGGTGCTAAGTTTGTGCGCGGCGCCTACATGGAAAAAGAGCGCGAACGTGCGCTGGAGATGAAATATCCGTCGCCCATACAGCCTGACAAAGAGAGCACTGACCGCGACTACAACCTGGCACTGAAGTTTTGCATGGAGCATATCGACAGGATCACCATCTTCAATGGTACCCATAACGAGCATAGCGCGCATTATCTCACCGAACTGATGACAGAAAAAGGTTTGAAAAATGGCGACCCACGGGTTTGGTTCTCGCAGCTTTACGGCATGAGCGATCACATCAGTTTCAATCTGGCACACGCCGGATACAATGTTGCCAAATATCTGCCCTACGGCCCCGTGAAGCATGTGATTCCTTACCTTGTGCGCCGTGCCGAAGAAAATACTTCCGTAAAAGGACAAACCGGACGCGAGCTGAGCCTGATAAACAAAGAGATGGACCGCCGAAGCCAGGCCAAACGATGAGCCGCATCGGCAAGCACCAAAAAACAATTGACAAAAAACAAACAAATTCCAGGCACGAAAATTCAAAAAGCCCAAAAACTGATGAGTCGTGCTTTGAGTTTTGACTTTGTCATTTGAAAATTATTTGTCGTTTGATTTTTTGAAATTTGAAATTTCATCATTAACCGGTTAGGTTAGTTTTGATAATTTCGCACCCGATTTTTTTAATTTTTAATAGAAAAATAAGATGGATTACAACTTTCAGGAAATAGAGAAGAAGTGGCAGAAATACTGGAGCGAGAACAAAATTTACAAAGCCTCCAACGAGAGCAGCAAGCCCAAGTTTTACATTCTCGACATGTTTCCATACCCGTCGGGTGCCGGCCTGCACGTGGGGCATCCGCTCGGATATATTGCCAGCGACATCTACGCGCGCTACATGTTGGCCGGTGGCTACAATGTGTTGCATCCGATGGGATACGATGCCTATGGCCTGCCCGCCGAACAATACGCCATCCAAACGGGAACGCATCCGGAAGTTACCACCATGAAAAATATAGAACGCTACCGCGAACAGCTCGATAAGATTGGCTTTGCCTACGACTGGGATCGGGAAGTGAAGACCTGCGACCCAAAATATTACAAATGGACGCAGTGGACTTTTATCAAACTATTCCATCATTATTATGATAATAATGCCGGCAAAGCGCAGCCAATCGAACAGCTTGTGGAGCATTTCCAAAAGCATGGTTCGGTGGGAATTGATGCGCGCCATGATGCGCACGAACCTTTTAGTGCCGGGCAATGGCAGGCCATGAACGAGCAGCACCAGCAGGAAATGCTGATGCATTATCGCTTGGCTTTCCTTTCGGATACGATGGTAAACTGGTGCCCGGAGCTGGGAACGGTGCTTGCCAACGATGAGGTGAGCGAAGGCTTCTCGGTGCGCGGCGGACATCCGGTAGAACGCCGGCTGATGCGCCAATGGTCGCTGCGAATCACCGCATACGCTGACAGATTGCTCGAAGGACTGGATCGCTTAGACTGGTCGGAATCCGTAAAAAAACAACAACGCGAATGGATTGGCCGCAGCCAGGGTGCTTCCGTGCTTTTTGAAGTGGAAGATCATCCCGAAAAGATAGAAGTTTTCACCACCCGCCCCGACACACTTTATGGCGCCACCTTTATGGTGCTGGCGCCCGAGCACCCATTGCTGCTCAACATCACCACGCCGCAGTACCGTGGCCCCGTGCGCGAATATATCGAGACCAGCAAAAAGCGCTCGGAACGCGACCGCATGACCGAGGTGAAGAAGATCACCGGAGCTTTTACCGGGACTTACGCCATCAACCCGCTCAATGGCGAGCGCATGAAAATTTACGTGGCCGACTATGTGCTGGCAGGTTACGGGACTGGCGCCATCATGGCCGTTCCCGCCCATGACAGCCGCGACTTTGCCTTTGCCAAGCATTTTCTCTTGCCCATCCTTCAGGTGGTACAACAGCCAGGCGAAACACTTACCGATCCTCAGGAATGGGACGACTCTTACGATGCCAAAGAAGGTACCATGGTCAATTCGGGTTTAATTACAGGAATGGAAGTAAATGCAGCCATTAATAAAATAATCGATTACCTCGAAGAAAAGAAGATTGGGACACGACGCATCAACTACCGCTTGCGCGATGCTATCTTTAGTCGCCAGCGATACTGGGGCGAGCCTTTTCCGATTTATTACAAAAATGGAATTCCCTATACGTTATCAGAAGATGAGCTGCCGCTGGAGTTGCCTTCAGTAGATAAATTTCTGCCCACCGAGAGTGGCGAACCGCCGCTGGCACGTGCCGAAAACTGGAAAACAAAGGAGGGTTATCCGCTCGAAACCAACACCATGCCCGGCTTTGCCGGAAGTAGCGGCTATTATCTCCGCTACATGGATCCGCACAACGATGACCAATATTTTTCTAAAGAAGCCAACGCCTACTGGCGAAATGTGGATATCTATTTCGGCGGCGACGAGCACGCCACCGGCCATCTGATCTATTCTCGCTTTTGGAATAAATTCCTTTACGACATGGGCATGACGGTGGAGGATGAGCCATTCCAAAAGATGATCAATCAGGGCAAAATTCAAGGTCGCACCAGTTTTGTTTATCGCATCGTTGGGAAAAACACCTATGTTTCGCTGGGGCTAAAAGATCAGTATAATGTAACTCCGCTGCGCGTTGACATCAATTTGGTGCACACCATTGCTCCTGACACGTATGCGCTGGAAATTGAAGGTTTTAAAAAATGGCGCTCCGAAAATGCCGATGCTGAGTTTATCCTCGAAGATGGCAAATACCTCTGCGGGTCGGAGGTGGAGAAGATGTCGAAATCTTATTTCAACAGCCAGAATCCGGATGATCTCATCGATAAATATGGGGCCGATACTTTCCGGCTTTACGAGATGTTTCTTGGCCCGCTCGAAAACGACAAACCCTGGGACGTGCAAGGCATCGAAGGAGTTTTCCGTTTTATCCGCAAGCTGTGGCGTTTGTATCACGACGAGAAAAACCAATTTAGCGTAAGCGAAGAAAAACCCAAAGCCGCTGAGCTGAAAAGCATCCATACCGCCATCAGACGGATACACGACGACATCAAGCGGTTTTCGTTTAATACCGGCGTGAGCGCTTTTATGATTTGTGTAAACGAACTTTCGGAACTTAAATGCAACAAACGCATCGTTCTGGAGGATTTGGTGAAACTCATTGCGCCATACGCACCACATATTGCCGAGGAGTTGTGGCATCAGCTTGGACATACCACCAGCGTCGTCCATGCGCCATTCCCACAGTTTGACGTAGCCATGCTTCACGAAGATAGTTTTGAATATCCTGTGAGTATCAATGGTAAGCTGCGGTTCAAACTGCGCCTTCCGGTTGACATTTCCAAAGAAGAAGCCGGTGAGCTTGCGCTGAAGGACGAAGCCGCTCAGAAGTGGGTGGAAGGCATGCAGGTGCGCAAGGTTATTGTGGTGCCGGGCAAGATTATCAACATTGTGGTGGGCTGACGATTTGCAATTTTTGCAAGCAAATCAAGTTATTAAAGGGCCAATTTCTGTTGAAACATCAATTATGAAAAATATTAGAATTGCCCTTATTCTCTTCTCGTTTTTTGGTGTCAATGCAGCTTCGGCGCAGGGCTACCCCTACCGCACCATCGAGAACAACGCCTGGCAGGCAGGCGAAAAATTGAAATATAAAGTCTATTACGAATCGTTGCTTACCGGCAAGGTAAACGCCGGCACCGCCACGCTGGAGGTAAAAAACAGCAATCGGAGCTTCAATGGTCGGGAAGTATATCATATCATTGGTACCGGCAAATCCAACAGTGGTTTTGATCTTTTCTTTAAAGTCCGCGACCGCTTCGAATCCTACGTTGATAAGCAGGGGATTTTCCCACATCTTTTCATTCGCCGCACCCGTGAAGGCGGATACCAAAAAGACGACGAGGTGACTTTTGATCATAAAAATATGAAAGCCACCAGCCGCAGTGAAACCAAAAAAATTACCCGCTACATTCAGGACATTGTGTCGGCGTCGTATTATGCACGTACCCTTAGCGCTGACACACTGAAGGAAGGCGACAACATCTCCGTAAATTTCTTCCTCGACGACTCCACGTACATCTCTGTAATTCATTTTCAGGGACGACAGATCGTGCAAACTGAGCTTGGAAAATTCCGCTGTCTTACCTTTAAACCGATGGTGGTTACCGGTGAAGTTTTTAGCAATCCTTATCCGATGACTTTGTGGATAACCGATGATGAAAACAAACTTCCGGTGCTCGGCAAATCAGCAGTAATCGTGGGCAGCGTGAAGATGGAGCTGATCAAATATGCTAACCTGCGCAACCCAATAAAATCGAAATTGGATTGACAACGCAAGGCGCGGGGCGCAGGGCGCAAAGGGCTGGAGGAGGATAATCCAACGTGCGTCTGAAGTTAACGATTGACGAATTGGATTGATTTGTCAGAATGTGATTCTACACCCTTCTTTTTGTATTTTTGCCTAAAATATTTCTAATTATGATAAAGCTAAGCGTCAACATCAACAAAATAGCCACTTTGCGTAATGCCCGTGGTGGCAACATTCCGGATGTCATCAAAGCAGCCATCGACTGCGAGCGGTTTGGTGCGCAGGGCATCACGGTGCATCCACGCCCCGACGAGCGCCACATCCGTTACCAGGATGTACGCGATCTGAAGCCTTTGCTCACCACCGAGTTCAACATCGAAGGCTATCCCTCACGTGGTTTTATTGATCTGGTGCTGGAAGCCATGCCAGCGCAGGTAACGCTGGTGCCCGATCCGCCCGAAGCCATTACCAGCAATGCCGGCTGGGACACCGTTAAAAACGAAAGCTTTCTTACGGAGGTTGTTGCAGAATTTAAACGCAACGGAATTCGCACTTCCCTATTCGTCGAAACGGATGCACGCATGATCGAACATGCAAAGAAAACCGGTGCCGATCGTGTGGAGCTTTACACCGAGCAATATGCCACCGACTTTCCCAAAAACGCCGAAGCGGCAGTGCGACCATTTGTGGAAGCAGCAAGAGTAGCTGCCGCCAATAGCCTCGGACTAAATGCCGGCCACGATCTGAATCTCGACAACCTTCGCTATTTTGCCCACACCGTTCCTGGCCTGCTCGAAGTTTCCATTGGCCACGCGCTCATCGCCGATTCGCTTTATCTGGGATTGGAAAATACCATCCAGCTTTACCTGCGGCAGTTGCGGTAG
>CAZTCX010000165.1:0-8095 GCA_964612515.1 uncultured Lentimicrobiaceae bacterium
CTAATACTATCAAGCATTACAGAAGATTTTAGCCTAAAAAATGTCCATTACGCCTCAATTACTAACCAAAATAATGAGGTTCGTTTTTATGGGAAAGTGATGGTGGCAGGTGCGTTCATCTTCACCAGATAGGCTTTGCCGGGCATCAGGTTTTGCAGGGTGTTAATTTCAAAAGCCAACCAATAAACTCCGGTGCCAGCCATTTCTTTTACGATGATCAGCGATTCTGCCACTAAGCCAAACAAGGAATCTACAGCCACAGGCTCACTGCTCAACACGGGAATCAGATTCCATCCTTCATCAAGCGCCAGCGACTTATCCTGCACTTTTACGCCTGTGATATTCAGCGAAACAGCTTCCGTTACTTTGATGCTGTAACCGGTGCTGCTGTTCCAGGTTGTAAGTGTGTTGTTGCCACTGGCCGAAACGTAGCTTCCGGTGAGGTTTTGCAAAAGGATGAGTTCACCCGCGATTTGCTGCATCAGCGCATCCAGGTTTTCCTGGTCGGGCTGGCGGAATGCGGAGAGGCTGTTCCAGCCAGCCGTCAACTCAATAATCTGGCTGCGCAGGCAAGCGTCACAACTGCCAAAACAAACGACGGGCAGCGAAGTGTTTTCGGTGGGAACATCCAGATAGCGGTTGTAGCCGCCAAAGTTGTCGTATTCGCCACAGGCTTCGGGCACTGCTTCTTCAAAATCGAAAGAGGCGCCGTTGAGATATTTAAAAGTCTGATGCGTTCCCGCTGTCAAAGTCATTGTAACGCTATAAATTCCCATTCCCTCGCTGGTCATTTGGGTGGCCGTGGTGCTAAATTCATTAAAAGAACCCGCCAGGAAAACGCCTTCTTCCGATACGATCTCGTTGCTCATATCCACACTAAAAGTTACATCAACCGGCAACGGCGGGATACACGCAGTGCAGGTGCCAAAGCAAACCAGATCGAGGATCATGTTTTCGGATGCCACCGTGAGGTAGCGGTTGCCATTGAAACTGCACGCTTCGGGAACAAACTCATAATTTGTGGTGGTGTCGCCATTCAGAAATTTATATTCGTAATATTCGCCGGCCACGAGCAGGGTTGTAAACTCATAAATTCCTTCGCCCGCCGGAAGCATCATGCTGGCGTCGGTATTCCATCCATTGAATGTGCCGGCCAGATGAACGCCCTGCAGCGACACATCCTCATTGCTCATATCCACGCGAAAAGTCACTTCAATATCTGCCGGTGCAACGCATGCAGTGCAGCCGCCAAAACAAACGAGCGGCAAAATGGTATCTGTGAGCGGTACGTCGATAAACCGCTGGTAGCCACCAAATCCATCTGGCTCGCCGCAGGCGGGCGGCACCAACTCCTGCTCATCGAAGGTGATGCCATTGATATATTTAAAAATATGATGTGTCCCGCTTTCCAGAATGAGCGTAATAGCGTAAATGCTGTCGCCGATGGGGCTCATCATGGTTACAGCAGGATTCCAGTCCTGAAACGAACCGGCCAAATGAATACCTTCTGCTGAAACAGTATCGTTGCTCATCTCCACCTGAAACGTAACATTTACAGTAGGCGGCGGCACACAGGGTTCGCACTTCCCAAAGCAAACCACCGGAAGCGTGAGGTCGTTCCCTGGCACCGTCAGTGAGCGGTAACCTGAAGGATCGGCGCACGCGGCAGGAACGGTTTCGGCACCGGCAAGGGTATTTCCATTTACAAATAAATACTGCACCTGGTCAAACTCTTCGAGGGTTATCGTTGCGGTGTAAATACCGGCTCCGGCATCGGTCATGGGTGTGGCAGCAGGATCAAAATCATTGAACGACCCCATAAGATGGACGCCTTGATGCGAAACAGTTTCTTCGCGCATGTCCACCCTGAAAGTTATTTCCACTAAAACCGGCTCCGGGCAAGGGCCACACATACCATAACAAACTACCGGAAAAATTGAATTGGTTTCCGGAACGGTAAAATACCGGTTGTCGCTCAGGCTACATTCTACGGGGAGGTTTTCGGCTTCAAGCCAGGTGGTTCCATTTATAAACTTGTACTCCTGGTAAGTTCCTGAAGGAAATATTGTGGTGTAGGTATAAATTCCTTCGCCCATCGAAACCATAGGAGTTGCGCCAGGCTGCCATCCCTGAAATCCACCAGCAATGTGCACGCCCGTTGGTGCGATTTGCTGCATCGACATGTCCACCTGGAAAGTGATTTCTACATCTACTGGCGGCGGACCGCAAGGGTAGCAAGCGCCAAAACAAACTGGATCGAGCGTGGAGGTAACTGCCGGAACTACCAGCCAGCGGTTGTTGCTGTGTGCGCATTGAGGCGGAACGGTTTCGCCACCGACCCAGGTATTACCATTTAAAAACTTGAACTCGTGGTATTCGCCAACGCCTACCGTCAATGTCACGGCATACACGCCATTGCCGACGGGAAGCATTTCGGTAGCATTCGTACTCCATCCATTAAAGGTACCGGCCACATGTACACCGAGCGGCGAAACCGTTTGGTTGCTCATGTCAACTTGCAAAGTCAGGTCAACTTGCGATGGGTTGCAGGAGATGCAACTTCCAAAGCAAACGGTTGGAATTGTTACATCTTCGGCAGGAACTTCAAAAACGCGGTTGTGGTCATTGCCAATCACACAAGTGTAGGCGCTGTTGAGATCTTCCACCTCCGCCCAGGTGGTGCCGTTGATGTATTTCCAATTGATGGTTTCTCCGGCAGGTAAATCAAGCGTCAGGGTGTAAATTTTCCCGAAAGGGGGTTTCACCATAGCGGTCGTAGCCGGGTTCCAGCCTTGGAAGCTGCCGGCAATGTGCACACCAAGTGGTGATACAACAGCCACTTCCGACATATCCACCCTGAAAGTTACCAAAGTTGCCGATACGGGACTTACAGTGCCCATCAGCAGAATAAGCGTCAGCAGGAGCCCTGCAAAATGCGTTAATTGTTTTTTCATCGTCGTTAGGTTTTAGTTATTAAACTTTCTTTTTCTATTTATTAATTATCAGCTTGCGGTGCACGGTTCCGCCCATTGTCCGGATTTCGAGATGATACAATCCGGATTTCAATTGGCGGACATCCATCATTTTGTTATTAATAATAACGGCGTCGATAAGTTTCCCATCAATGGAATAAATCAACACTTCGACCGAACCGGTAATCCCGGAAAAATAAACAACACTTTCGGTGGGATTTGGGTATAAAGCTATCCAATTTTCTGAATTACCAGCCGGGTTATGAATGTTGTTAATAACGCAGGTGTCGCAGGAAGAAAAGCAAAAAGCGGTAAGCACCACCGGCTCCTGCGGTACCGTAAAGAAACGGTTGTTGTTGGCAGCACAGGCGGCAGGAACGGTTTCGTCATCGCCCCAGCTATTTCCATTAATAAATTTGAACTCATGATAGCTTCCGGCTTCCAGCGTGGTGGTGTAGGTATAAATATCGTTAACATCCTGAACCATCGGCGTGGCCTCCGGGTTCCACTCCTGGAAATCGGCAGCCAGGTGCACGCCATTGGCTGACACGGTTTGGTTGGCCATGTCCACACGGAAAGTTACTGCTATCTTCGGGGGCGTTATCCCGCAAGGAAAACAACTGCCAAAACAAACATTCGTAAGCGTGTCCGCCTGATCCGGTGCGGTGAAGTAGCGGTTGTTGTTGTTGGCGCATGCGGCCGGCACCACCTCCTGATCGTCCCAGGTGTTGCCATTAATAAATTTATACTCGTGATAGGTGCCGGAAGAGAGGACGAAAGTGGCCGCGTAAAGGTCGTCTCCAATGTTGGTCATGGCGGTTGTTGCAGGATCCCAGCCCTGAAAATCGCCGGCTAGATGTACCCCGTTTGCTGAAACTGTTTCATCGGCCATATCAACTAAAAAAGTAATTTCGACATCGGTAGGCGGTGGTCCGCAAAGTTCGCAACTACTAAAACACCAGGCCGGCAAAATTATGTTTGCATCAGGAATAGTGATAAAACGGTTCCCGTTCTGGGCACAGGTGGGAGGAACGATTTCGGCAGCATCGAAGGTATTGCCATTGATAAACTTAAACTCGTGATAAGTACCTTCTTCCAGCATCAGGGTTATCTCATAAATATTATCCACTGAAAGCGTCATCGGTGTTCCAGCGGGATTCCATCCCTGAAAAGTCCCGGCCAGATGCACACCAGTAGGGGCAACCGTCTGGTAGCTCATATCCACACGGAAAGTAACGGCATGGTCGGGCAGCGGCGGCACACAAGGTTCGCAACTGCTAAAACAAAGCGCTGGCAACGTGGTGTCGTTGGCGGGCACGGTGAGGAATCGGTTGAAACCACCAAGTCCATCGGGGGTGCCACAGCTTTCGGGCACCAATTCGGAAGCGTCGAAGGTGATTCCATTAATAAATTTATATTCTTGTGAGCTTGCTGAAGGTAGCACCACTGTGGTAGAATAAACCCCGTTGCCTGTTGCAGCTAATGGCGTGGACGAAGCATTCCATCCCTGGAAAGAACCTGCCAGATGCACGCCGTCGGGCGACACTACTTCGTTGGTCATATCAATGGAAAAAGTTACGGCAACATCCATAGGTGGCGGGCCGCAGGGATTGCAGGAAGCGTAGCAAACCAGAGCAAGCACAGTATCATTTTGTGGAAGCGTGATGTAGCGGTTGTTATTTACACCGCAGGCTTCGGGCACATCCTCCGATTCTTCCCATGTTGTGCCGTTCACATATTTAAATTCATTGTAACTCCCCGACGACATAGTTGCAGTGTAGGTGTAAATATTATTACCAGCGTCGGCCATGGGCGTTGCTCCCGGCTGCCATCCCTGAAAGCCGCCGGCAATGTGCACACCGTCTGGCGAAATGGTCTGCTCCGACATATCCACCCGAAAAGTTACCTGAATATCTATGGGCGGCGGGCCGCACGGGAAGCAGCTTCCAAAACACACAGCTTCCAATGTGGTAGGAATCGGTGGCACCGTGAGGTAGCGGTTTCCGCCATTGGCACAGGAAGGCGGCACCGTTTCGTCGGGCCCCCAGATATTACCATTGATAAATTTATATTCGTAATAGCCTCCCGCTTCCATGGCAACAGTCACCTGATAAACATTATCGCCAACCAGCGTCATGAGGGTGGCTCCCGGTTGCCAGGGCGGCTCCTGAAAACTTCCAGCAATATGAACGCCATTGGCCGAAACCGTTTCATTGGACATATCCACCTGAAAAGTGATTTCCACCAGTGGGGGATTGCAGATGGTGCAACTGCCATAACAAAATGCATCGAGCACTATGTTTTGCGCTGGTACCGTAAGGAAGCGGTTGTTGTTGAATGCGCAGCCGGGCGGCACCTGCTCGTCCATGCCCCAGTCGTTGCCATTGATAAATTTGTATTCGATGGCTTCGCCCACCGTCAGATCAGCGGTGTAGGTGTAAATATTATCCTGCGTCAGCGTCATTTCAGTACTTCCAGGATTCCATCCCTGAAAGTTGCCGGCAATGTGTACGCCCAGTGGTGACACCGTTTGCTCCGACATATCTACCCTAAAAGTAACCTCAACGGCCAGCGCCTGTGTTGTGACGAAAACGACAAGCATCCATGCAATTGTCAGCGTAATTTTCCTCCACATAGTCATTGTATTTTAGTTTTTATAATTTTCAAAAATAATTATTGTCTGACGAACTTCCCGCTAAAAAGCTGATTTCCATCAAAGATATAAAAGTAATACAGCCCCGCCTGCAACTGCGAAATATGGATCTGGGCATTATCAGGCTGACATTCATTTACTAAACGACATTGTTTGCCGAAAGGATTCAGGTTGCTACCAGAGTTGAAAACCAAAAAATATAAAACATTATTTAGAGGGTTTGGATAAAATATCAGCGCTTTTATGATATTGAAAAAGAAAAGCGTTGCAAATCACATGAAACAAAAGTTTAAAAAATAATCTAAAAAGGCGCTGGTGTGGGTAAATGCACTATCTAAGCCGCTTTCCAAAAGCAGAAAGCAGGCCTTTTATTATTTCTGCAAATATGGCAGCAAAACCCTTTTGAATTTCTGTAGTTTCTTTTCTTTGCATTCAGCGACAGACAAAGCGAGCCATGAGTAATGCACTTTTATGCCTGCTGCATCAGCGTGTTTTGCATAGATTTTGATTAGTCCACACCTCTGACCGAACATTTACCTACAAATGGAATACAAAGATTATTACAAAATACTGGAAGTAGAAAAAGCCGCGACGCAGGACGAAATAAAGAAAAGCTACCGGCGGCTCGCGCGTAAATACCATCCCGACAAAAACCCGGGCAATCCCAAATCCGAGGAGAAGTTTAAGGAGTTGCAGGAGGCTTATGAGGTGCTCAAAGACGCTGCCAAACGGCAGAAGTACGACCAATTAGGCTCCAACTGGAACCAATACCAGCATGCAGGTGGGGAGCCCAATGACTTTGGGCGCTGGGCACAGCAAGGCGCCGGAAGTGAATACCGGTCGGGTTCGTTTGATGAGGTTTTTGGCGATAGTGGTGGCTTCAGCGATTTCTTCCGTAGCTTTTTTGGCGGTGCTGCAGGCGATCCTGAAAGTTTTGGAAGAACCAGCAGACGCCGCAGCAGCGGTTACCGCAATATCCGCGGAAGCGACTACCAGGCAGAAGTGCGTCTTACCCTCGAAGATGCTTTCAGAGGCTCTTCGGCAGTGCTCAACGTTAACGACCAAAAAATAAAAATCAACCTGAAGCCCGGCGTGCGCGACGGGCAGGTACTGCGCGTCAAAGGGAAAGGTGCTCCTTCGCCCTCCGGTGGTGAGAGTGGCGACCTGCTACTGAAGATTTCGGTGATCAACAATACCAACTTTACTTTGGAGGGAAACGACCTGCGCCTCGACATTACTACCGACCTCTACACCGCCATGCTTGGTGGCAAGCTTACCGTGGATGCAATCGATAAACCCATCAGCGTCACCCTTCCCCGCGAAACCTCAAATGGTAAAATTGTACGCCTCAAAGGACAAGGCATGCCGGTTTATGGTAAAGCAGATGAACGTGGCGATCTTTATCTAAAAATTAATGTCTCGCTACCCAAAGGACTTACCGCCGAAGAGGTCACCCTTTTCGAAAAACTTGCTGCATTGCGCAGGTAGCCGTTTACGAGATAATAAAAGATTTCCCATGCCGTTTAGTCCTCTTTATTAATACAGACACAATTTCCGGCTTCACCGCTTTAATATGAATAAACTCTACACTGCTCTCCTTCTGCTTCTCTTTGTTGCACCCTTCACCGGATTCCATCAACTGCGCGCACAGGATGCCATGATCCGCGGTTATATTTACGAACGCGAAAACGGTGAGCCGGTGATTTTCACCAATGCTTATCTCTACAAAACCACCTATGGCGCCTCCACTGATGTGAATGGCTATTATGTGATTAGCAAGATACCACCGGGTGAATACACTTTGATGGTAACCTCGATGGGGTTTGACACTTTGCGTGAACAAATTACCCTGAAACCTGGTGATATTTTGAATAGGAACCTCTTTGTCAAGGAGTCTTCAATAACGCTTGGAACGGTGCAGGTATCAGCCGAAAGGCAGGCAGCAAGTACCGAAACGCGCACTTCTATTGTTAAGGTTACGCCCATCCAAATTAAGCAGATTCCTTCGGTGGGCGGGCAGCCCGACCTTGCACAATATCTTCAGGTGCTACCCGGTGTGATTTTTACCGGCGACCAGGGCGGACAGCTTTACATCCGTGGCGGATCGCCCATTCAAAACAAAGTGATGCTCGACGGCATGGTTATTTACAACCCATTCCATTCTATTGGTTTGTTTTCTGTTTTTGAAACCGACATCATCCGCAACGCCGATATTTTTACCGGTGGCTTCAATGCCGATCAGGGCGGGCGTATCTCGTCGGTAATGGACATCACCACACGCGACGGAAACAAGAAACGAATGGCTGGCAAAGTCAGCGCTTCTACCTTTGGTGCCAATGTGCTGATTGAAGGTCCTCTGAAAAAACAAGTCGAAACGGGTGGTGGAAGCTCCTCATTTATCCTCTCAGCTAAAAATTCCTACCTCGAGCAGAGCTCCGATATTTTTTATGGTTATGTAAATGATGGCAAT
>CAZTCX010000166.1:0-8080 GCA_964612515.1 uncultured Lentimicrobiaceae bacterium
ATGCGGATAAACTCGCGCGCCTCGAAGTTGATGGTGTCATTGCCTTTTTTAAACTGATCCAATTCCTCAAGCACAGTTATCGGGATGGCAATGTCGTTGTCTTCGAAGCTATTGATAGAGTTGTGATTGTATAGAATTACGGAAGTGTCGAGCACAAAGATTTTTTTATCACCTTTCTGTTTCACTGAAGGCGATGACTTTTTTGTCGGCTCTACGGTGGGATTTACCAAACGCGCTTTGGAAAGCGGAGTATCCGGTGCAATTTTCTTTTCAGTTTTTGGAAAAATTTCCTTTGCCTGATCCTTAACGTTAGTGGATTTTATGGATGATGATTTACTGGTTTTATCAATAGGTTTCTTTTGTTTTCCTTCGGATACAGTTGCAGGTTTTACTTTTGTTTTTTTAGCAGCTTTGGGTGCTGCTTTGTTCGATTGTTTCTGTTTTTGGTCAGACTCAGGAGCAGCGGTTTCGGTTTGCTTACGACGTGAGCGGGTTTTCTTTTCTCCGGGCTGCTCTATGGTTGTTTTTTTAGCCATGATTTCTTTCTCTGAAAATCCTTTTAAAAGTTAATGAATTAACGGATGAACAAAGAAAATGATTTTAAATCACAAAAAGAAAAAGCCGCTGAAACATTGCCATGTTTGATGCGGCTTTTCGCTTTAAGCTGAAGCTTTTGAAGCTTTTAAAAGAAATCCCAAAACTCAAAAAATAAAATCCAGATAAATTTTACCCTACTGTTTGCAATGATGCCATACGGCGCAGTTGCTGCTGCTGATATGCTTCCTGGTGAAAGCCCACCACGAGGTCGTTCATCACATCGGCCACTGTATTTATTTCGGTTGCCTTATAGGCATTGGTACCTGCGAAAGCGAATCCATGATCCATGTCGCCGATGGCCGAATTATAAAGCGCCTGGGCGATACAGTATGGAGCCGTTTTGTAGTTACAGGCGCTCAGACATCTCCAGGCACAATGGAAGGGTTTGGTTTCGCCACGCATGATCTGTTCTACAAAGGTGTTTTTCACCACTCTTCCCGGCAATCCCACGGGACTATCGATGATAACAATATCTTCTTCTTTTGCATTGATATAGGCTTGTTTGTATGCATCCGACGCATCGCACTCCTGTGTGGTGACGAAGCGGCTTCCTAACTTCACCGCTTGCGCGCCCGCCTGCATTACTTCGTACATATCTCTTCCGGTGTGGACGCCACCGCCCGCTATAACAGGTATGTTCCGATTGAATGCCGTGCGGTAATTTTGCATTACGGCCACGGTATCTTTTACGAGTTGCGTCAATGGCACTCGGTCTTCGCCAAGTTTGTCTTTTGCAAAACCCAGGTGACCTCCGGCCATTGGGCCTTCAATCACGATGGCATCCGGAACATTGTTATATTTTTCAGCCCAATATCTGAAAATGAGATGCGCTGCTTTGGCTGAAGAAACCTTAGGAATTATCTTGGTACGATGTCCACTCAGGCCAGCTTCGTTTATGATGCGGGGAATATGTAGGGGCAGCCCGGCGCCGATAACAATCAGATCTACTTCTTCTTCGATGGCAACTTTAATCAGTGCTTCGTGGTCGGTGAGCGCCATCATAATGTTAACGCCAATCACACCATCAGTAAGGCTTCGTGCCTTTTGTATCTCACGACGCAGCGCGCGTTTGTTGGCTTCGTGAATTTTCTTCCGGTAATCGGGTTCTGTCATCCCAATAGCGGCTGCCGAAATAATCCCGACACCACCCTGATTTGCTACTGCGGAAGCAAGCCTCGAAAGCGATACAGCCACACCCATTCCGCCCTGGATAATGGGCACTTCAATTTTTAAATCTCCAATAAAAAGTGGTTTCATTATTTTCTTGTCTTTCTAGTGAATTCTCTGCCATTTACTTTTGCAGTAAACGTCATTAGATTTTATCGTTTTATGACGCGAAATTAAAACCGGAATACGGGCTTAAAAAATAAAAGGGATTAAGCTGCCAAAATAGATGCCTGTGAAGTGGATCAGGGATGAAAAATTGGAATACAGGTACCAAAGGCTGGACAGGAAGGACGAAGGTTAAATCAATTCGCGGAGTTTATTCACATAATTCTTGGATACAGGAATAGCAAAATCGATTGTTTCGAAATAGATGCGGTATCCTTGTGAGTTGCCTTCCACACGGTCGATATGGTTTACATTTACCAAATACGACCGGTGGCAGCGCATAATGAATTTGTATTCTTTCAGCACCTCCTCGGCATTGGTGAGACTATAGCGAATCATCTGATGGCTGCCTTGTGCACCCTGCTTCCAAAAAACTTCGATGTAGTTGCTCGCCGAGCGGACAAGCAGAATCTGGCTCACTTTTACAGAAAGGGTATCTTTTTGATAATCTGAAACAAAATGCACCAGCTTTTCGGGAATCTCCCGGTTATCATGCAATTTTTGATTGATTTCCTGTGCTGTACGCAAATGGTTGAGCAAGAGTCGGTTTCGGTTGAAGGTAATCAGCACCGAAGTCGGGACGATCGCGATAAGGATTATTTTGATAATGACATCGAAACCAAAAACCATGATGTTCAACGCCTTGTAATAAAGATAATAGCCCACCGCAACGGTAAACAAAATCCATAGATCCCAGAAGATTTCTTTTTTAATTGTCCAGGCGCGATGGATGAAAACCTTTGGCAGAAGCGATGGCATAATCAACAGGTTAAGGCTCAGCGATAAAAATGTGATGATACCCAAACCAATTACCAGGAAATATTTGTCGCGCGTCTCCAACATGTCAATTTGAAGCGGCTGAAAAAGAAAAAGGAAAAGAAAAACGCCCGCACTAATAATAAAAATAGTTCGTGCATTTTGCTTAAAATCGTCGTTGAAAGGATAGGGCTTATTAAGCAATTTCAACATTTGCTGCTGGTGCTCCTAAATTATGTATGTGGGAGAAGGCGCTGATTAGCGAGCCTGTAGACGTGCCAGGTACTGTGCTTTCGCCTGCTCAGGATCGGCATCTAGCGAAATGTAAATGCGGGTACGAAGATCAATCACAACCTCCTGCATTTTGGAAATATCGGGTGATTTAAAAGTAATGGTTTTTTTTTCTGGAATAGCTCTGCTTTTTTTGCTCATCTTGGAAATATTATATGTGTAAATAACGCGTGTAACGCAACAAATTATTAATGCCTACTTCAATTAACAATAGTTTAACATGAATGTTTTACGGTTTCCGGCATTCCTTTTTTATCATTCGGACTGGCGGCCTGCAGACCTGTGACACTGGGTTAGATTTATGTTTTCTTTATTAAAAAATCAAAACCCATGCGTTCTCTCCGTTGCTTCTGTCTTCCGTGTACACTTTTTCTAAATTGAGGCCAAAATACACAAAACAAATCACTTATCATAGAAAAAGCGTCAGCAGTAGGAAAATGTTAGCAGCGGCAACCCTTTTTTTATCCGATGGAAAAAATAGCAAAAGAGCATTCATTTTGAATTTTACTACTTTTATGCTTTATCGCAACAACATTTTTTAGACGAAACAGCAAAATCTTATTCTTTATTCCGCAATAGCGGGAATTAAATACCTGAGCGACTATGACTGCCAAATACAGCCAAAATACATGGGTAAGTTTCGTGATGATATGCACGCTGCTGATGCTATCGCCGGGAGCGGTGGCACTGCCCGTGATTTTTAGCGTTACCGCAAATAGCCCCACCGTTGCCCGCTATGAGAAGCTGGAGCTTACGGTTCATTTTTCGGCCACTTTTATCAATCCTTTTGATTTTGATCAGGTGAACCTGAAAACAAAATTCTTTTCGCCTTCAGGCAAACAATACGTGATGGATGGTTTTTACATGCAGGATTATGTGATGAATGCTCCCAACCAGCTCACTCCCGCTGGTCAGCCCAAATGGCTGCTACGCTTTGCGCCTGACGAAACGGGTACCTGGAACTATATCGTAAGCGTAACTGATGCCGCAGGAACCACGAGTTATGAAAACCGCCAGTTCGTTTGCACTCCCTCGTCGCACAAAGGTTTTATAAAACGAGACGGCAACAAGTTGAAGTTTAAAAATGGTGAGATTTTTCAGGCACTTGGCGTTAATCTGGCTTTTCAGTGGTGGTGGGATGGTTTTACCATTTACGAAGATTGGATTGACGAACTTGCTGCCAATGGAGGCAACTATACCAAACTTTCGATGGCGCCCTGGATTTTTGAGATAGAGTGGCAACAGACGGGAACAGGCCAATACATGCAACGACAGAATTACGCCTGGGCGCTCGATTGGGTTTTTGATCATTTGATGGAAAAACAGATTTATTGTCAGTTTAATGTAATGATCCATGATGAGTTGCGCACCGATGTAAATTTTGGCTGGAACCAAAATCCTTATAGCAATGTGCTGGGCGGGCCGTGCCATGAACCACAAAACTTTCTGGTAAATTCTACCGCTATCAGTCTTTACAAACGTAAGTTGCGCTACATCAATGCGCGATGGGGATACTCGCCTCAGCTTGCCATGTGGGAGCATATTTCCGAGACTGATGCAACCGGTATTTATGAAAGCTTTGGCAGCCAGAGCTCGCAATGGATCAACAGCATGACTGATTATATGCAAACGATTGATACCTACCAGCGACCTATTTCTACGGGTTTTGCCATTCCGCAGCATGGCTGGGACATCTGGAATTATGCGGGAACCGGTTTTACGCAACTGCACGTTTACGATTTCATTCCCGATCTTGAAATGAAGATTTATAACTATTCGCGTTGGGGTGTCCAAACGTGGAACAAACCTTTTGTGGTCAGCGAGTTTGCGTTGGGGCATAATCCTACCGAAGTTATTCAAAACGATCCGGCAGGCATCACTTTTCATAATGTGCTTTGGTCATCAATGTTTTCGGGCGCCTTTGGTTCGGCAATGTCGTGGTGGTGGGACAATTATTTATACCCAAACGGATTGTTTTCATATTTTAAACCCATTGCCGATTTTTTTGCCGATGCACAACCCGACCTTGCAAGCCTGCAGCCCGAAGTTCCTTTGTGTACTTCCTCCAATTACGAAACGATCTCAGTTACCCCCAATTACAACAATGGTAATAGCAAAACACCCGAGAACTATTTTGTGCTGACCCCGGCAGGTACCTTGTCGCCACCAGATATCTTTGTTGGGTATTTTTTGTATGGCAGTTTGTATGGCAACCGACGCAATCCTCCGACCTTCAAGGTGAATTACATTGTTGGTGGAAAATTTAAAGTCCACACGGACGACATTGCTGTGTTTTCTAATATTAAAATAAAAATTGATGGCGTCACCGTGCTGGATCAACCGGCAATTCCCAACAGCACTTACAGCGTAAATGTGTCGGCCGGACAGCATGATATTCGCATCGAAAATTCGCTCACCGGCTTGGTCCGGATCAAACGATACGATTTTGAAACCTATGCACCTCAGTTGCGCACTTTTGTACTTCGCAACGATAAATATGTGGCAGGCTGGATGCAAAACCGCAAATACAACTGGCAATATCTGCAACAGTTTGGAACGCCTTTGCCGGCGGGGCAAGCCAAAATTTACCTCAACGATCTTACGCCGGGTCGCTACGAATTTACATGGTACAACAGCAACAGCGAGATCGATTCTGTGCAACAGCTTTTTACAACTTCTGGTAATTTGGTAGTAAAAGCTCCGGCAATCGTTTGGGATGGCGCTTTTAAAGCAGAATTTCGTGGTGCCGCTCAGGTGGCTTTCTCAGGCTCGCCGACAAGCGGGCTCGCTCCGATGGGTGTGCAGTTTACCGATCAGTCAGTGTATGCCGGCGGATCTGCCGACAGTTGGTTATGGGACTTTGGCGATGGAATTACCTCCACTTTGCAAAATCCATTTCATATTTATCAGCAAACCGGGAGCTACAGCGTGAACTTTACGGTGGTTACCGGGCAGTATTCGCAAACCATCACACGCAACAACTATATCAACTGCGCTCCACCACTTGTTGCTGATTTCACCGCCGACACCACCTTGTGTATGCCGGGAGAGCCTATTCAGTTTACCGATCTTTCCCTGGGCGCACCCGCTACCTGGTTCTGGCAATTTGGCGATGGCCTCACTTCTTCGGCACAACATCCAGCGCATAGTTACGCCAATCCCGGCCAATACACCGTGTCGCTGTTTGTACAAAAAGGATCGACTGTGAAATTTAAAACCAAAACTAATTACATCAAAGTACTTGCGCCAGTGGTGGCCGATTTCACGGCTGATGCCACCGTTGCTGCTTATGGTCAAACCATTCACTTTACTGATCTCACCACCGGAAACCCAACCTGGTGGCATTGGGATTTTGGAAATGGCGTCACATCCATTTTACAAAATCCTGAAATATCATACAATCAGTATGGAAGTTACAATGTAACGTTGGTTGCGGCTAATACTTTTTTGGGCGACACCATTACCAAAACGGGCTATATTCAAATTTTGAAACCACTGGTAGCAGATTTTATCGTTTACCCCAGTCGGCCCTGGAATGGGCAGGCAGTAAGTTTTGTGGATTATTCGCAGGGTAATCCCGATAGTTGGTTTTGGGATTTTGGCGATGGAACAAGTGGCTCCGGTCGTTTCCCTTCCCATGCCTACACAGCTCCAGGTTATTACACCGTAACATTAACCATTTCTGATGTATTGCAATCGGCCTCAATAATCAAAAATAATTACATCCGGCAACGCGATACTTTAGTCGCTGCATTTGCTGCCGATACTACGGTGTCGCTGACCGGACAAAGCATTTCCTTTACGGATTATTCCAAAGGCAATCCATTGCAATGGCTATGGCAATTTGGCGACGGTCAAACCTCATCGCTACAACATCCGCAGCATAGTTACACCACGCCGGGCAGCTACAACGTAAGTCTGAAAGTGCAGCGCAACGACAGCACCAATATCCAAACAAAAAGTAATTACATTCTCATAATTCCGGATTTGGTAGCTGATTTTACCGCCGACACATTGACGGCGCGTCCTGGAGAAACGGTTCATTTTACCGATCTCACCACAGGAAACCCGACACATTGGATATGGGATTTGGGTAATGGTGTTAATAGTCCTTACCAAAACCCGCAAGTAGTTTACAAAAGTCCAGGCACTTACAGCGTGAGCCTGATGACGTGGAATGAATACCTGAGCAGCACCGTCACCAAAACTAATTTTATAACGGTTGTTCCAAATCTGGTAGCTTCATTTACAGTAAAACCTTTTGAAGGAAAAATTGGTGAGCCGATACGATTCACAGATCAGTCGGTCGGATATCCAACGCAATGGGAATGGTGGCTGGGTAACGGCGACACCTCTTTACTACAAAATCCCTCTACCATTTACAGACAGCCCGGGCAATATGACGTGACGCTGATTGTTGCCAATGCCTATGCCCGCGACACGCTATCCTTCAATGACTATTATTACGTGCATCCACCTTTGTATAGCCACAATATTGAGATGCACGAGGGCTGGAATGGCATTTCGTCGTATGTGCGGCCGGCGCTGACTATGGATGATCTTTTTGGCGATCTGGCGACATCGGTTCTCTTTGCATTTAATTCGCAGGGAATTTACCGGCCATTTTTTGGTATTAATACCATCGGAAAATGGCAACCTGAAAAGGGGCTTACACTTTATCTTCTTTCCCAGCAGCAGCTTATCGTTGATGGTTATCAGTTGATAAATAGCGGACTGTTCTTACCAGAAGGCTGGTCGGAGTTGCCCGTGACGGTGCCGTGCAAGATTACCGCTGACGAGCTGGCTGCTGAACTGGGCGCCGATCTGGAAGCAATAAAAGAGGTTGCCGGCTGGCACATTTACTGGCCTGAAAAGGAGATCTACACGCTGCAGGAACTACAAGTGGGGAAATTGTATTTTATAAAAATGAAGCAAGCAAGATCATTGGTTTTGCCGGGATGCAATGATTAGGATTAAGTCCAAAAAAAACATAGTTCAAAATCTCAAAATGAAATAGAGGGTTGAGATTTGTTTTTTGTTGTTTGCTATTTCTTATTTCTCCCTCCACCGGCCATCGTTTTTGATCATTTGCACCAATGCATCT
>CAZTCX010000167.1:0-1262 GCA_964612515.1 uncultured Lentimicrobiaceae bacterium
CGCTTTGCGCGATACTATCTATCAGTTTCCGATTATAAAAGACGCCACCTATGTTATTGTTTCGAACCGTGAAAACACATGGCCCATTACATTCGACGATTTTTCAAAACTTACTACCGAGCTCGAAACCAACGGCGAGTGGGAGGTGGTGTTCAAAGATGGTGATATTATGATTTTAAAACGGAAGCCCACTGTTTCCGATCAATGACCGTTTTAAATCAGATGAGCGCTTTTGGTTTTTAATTAATGGGTGATGGATGAAAACTCTGTTAAATATGAGCAGTAAACGCTTTTTGTCATTTGCTTTTCAAATCCTTTTCTCCGCTCTTTCTGCCAAAGCGCCTGCTAATCTTCCTGAAATCTTCTTTGACAAGCGCCAACGGAATTCCCGACGAATACCAGAAATAAAGGCCAATCAGCCCGCCCCACACAAAAAAGGTGAGAAACTGAAGCAACGAAAAACTGATAGCAGTTTCGGCAGAGATTCCATAAAAGGCCAACAAATAAATAAGGCCGGCCTCGCGCGTGCCAAACCCCGCGATGGAGATGGGCAGCAGCAATATCAATCCAATAAGGCTGATGATGAATCCTGATTCGAGAAATGAAATTTGAATGTTCAGCGAATAAAACAACAATTGTATCCCACCAAAAAAGATAGCGTAAGCCAGCGCGGTAAAAAGCCAGATGTACCAATTTTTGCGATCAAGCATCTGGTCCATACATCTGATGAGAAAGCTCAGAACTTTGCTGTCATGTTTAAGTTTTTTTGTTATTAATTTTAAAATTAAAAAACAAAGGAATAAAGCAAGCAGCAGTATTACAAAAGTTACAGCTAACAGCAGCAGAGGGGAAAATGCAGAAAAAACTTTAAAGTAAAAAAACAACCCTGCCAATCCGAACCAGGAGAGGAAAAACATATCGAAAAGCCTGTCGAGCACCACGCTGCGCAGGGCAGCCATGCCGTCAATCCCCTGAATGTGATGGCGGGCATCATATACTTTTATCAATTCGCCCAGCCGGCCTGGCGTAACCACGCCAACGCTGTAAGCCGCGAGATAGGCACGAATGGCTCTCCGTGTGCTGTACTGATATCCGTCAGAATGCAACAGCATTTTCCACCGGTATCCTTTTACTGCCAGAACGACCAAAACCACCGGCAACACCAACACCAGATACCAGCCACGCAAAGACTGCCAGGCTGCCCAGAAATCCTCTATGTCGAATGACACGTTTCTGAACAAAAGCCACAGAATCAGCACCGA
>CAZTCX010000167.1:1362-8069 GCA_964612515.1 uncultured Lentimicrobiaceae bacterium
ATCATTTCATCAATGATGGCTTGCCCCTGCGGCGTGCGGCTGATGATCATCGAAAAGCCGCGCCCACGCTCTTCATACACCGGCGCCCAGGCGTCGCCCCCGCTGATGTCGGTAAATTCGTTGGTGAAGTCGGTGCAATACAAGCTGTTTTGCAGCACATGAAACGGGATAAGATAATTGGCGTGAAACTTTTTAAGCTCGATCACCCGCCCCGACTTCATCTCGATGCGCATGTTGCCCGGCCATTCGCCATAGCGAAAATATAGTTTGCTGATGTTGTGATAATCGCGTTCACCGTAGGTGCGCAGGAAGCTGCGAATTGACGAGAAGTAAAGCGTGTTGCCATAAAATGGTCCGAAAATGTATTTAATGTTTTTTACCCATGGATCGCCGGCTTGCTGCATTTTGCGTATCGACTGCACCTGTGGCGGGATGCCCACAAAGGCCAGCACACCGTCGAAAGCAGCTATCTGCGGAAGCAACTCGTTAACGGAGCTGATGGTGTATTTGCTTTGCGCGGCTTCGAGAATGTCGGCACGTGTAGTGGCAATAAAAGGTTCGCTGAGCCAGGGCTTGCTGTGCGACATGCGCAGCGTTACCGCGCCGTCGATGCGGCCGGTTTCGAGCAGGTAAATCAGTATGGCCGAAATAATACCCCCGCTGGCGCCATTGCGGCGAACTTCTTCGTCGGTGCTGTGGCCGATCATAAGCTCCTGATACGGCCCGATGTATTCGTGAAAATGTGGAGCGTCCGGATAAAAATGATTGCGATAAAACGGGAAGTTAAATTCTTTGCCAGGGCAGGCTGTCCAGGCGCGTGCCGCGATGGCATCGTCAACTTCAGCAATCTGCCGGGGCAGGTAGCGTCCTTCGCGGTCGTCGAATACGATGCTTCCACCCGACAATCCAACGCAGGAGCCGCAGCGCGTGCATAGCTCCGAGCGCATCACTTTATTTAGTTTATCAATATTTTTCGCAGACATAAAATTGGCGTATTCCCAGTTCAGAAACAAACGTGCGCTGAAAGCGGTCGATGATTTTCTCACCCCACTGCTGCAGCCAGCCCGGACCAACGGGCAGCAGCACGGTACCACGATGCAGCAATAATTTCCATCTGGTAGCGGCAAGCATCTGCTTCACCTCACGTGACGGCAAAAAACGATGCGGCCCTTCACCATGGCCGCCAAAGAAAGCAGTAAAAATACGATAAGGAATTTCGCTGGTAGCAGGCGGACAACTCAGCACCAGCCTGGCCGCCGGCGTCGATACGCGGTGCAGCTCCGTAAGAAAAGCAACAGGCTCCATCACATGCTCCAACGTTTCCAGCGACACCACCCGATCGAAAGTATTGTCGGCAAAAGGCAGCGTGCTGTAGGTAGAGATTTTAATTTGTCTGGCTTGTGGCCGTACCCGCGCCGCTTCGCGCATCAGCCCGGACGAGATTTCGGCATTGGTAATTTCGGCGTCGGGCATAGAAGCGCGCAGATAGTCGTCGGCTTCGCAGTCGCGGCTGGTAACATTTAAAATTTTTAATCCCGCAGCCGGCGCCAGATGTTTCACCGTTTCACGAAAGCGCTGGTCGTGGGCATCTTTTACCTTGTTGTTTTCAACGATATAAATGGCGGCTACTTTGTCCCAGTGCGCCTCCACCTCACGGTCGTGCCATTTCTGACGGAACATCCTGTTGGTTTTTTGCATAAAGCAATTATCGTTTTGCACGATTTAGCATCGCGATCTGATCGGCGAGCAAACCGATAAAAAACATGATGATGCCAAACACGAGAATAACGATGGCGCTGTTGGGGAAGCGCTCGGCAATGAAAAATCCCACGATGCCCCAGGCCATGCCCAACACGGCGACAATCACGCTCAGTGGAAAAAATATCTTGAGCGGATTGAAAAGCATGATGATACGCAGCAACAGCAGCATGGTTTTGGAGCCGTCCTTCACCATTTTCACGTTGCTTTTGCGTCCAATCCGTTCGGTAACGCTGATGGGAAAAGTGGCGATGGTGTAGCCCTCCTTTAAAAATGCCAAAGTAGAGGTGGTGGAAAATGAAAAGCCGTTGGGCATCAGGTGCAGCATCTCTTTTATTAATTGCCTGTCAAATCCTCTGAAGCCAGAGTTGTAGTCGGGGAGTTTTTGTTCTACCAGATATTCGCCCACCTTGCGGATAAGTCTCTTTCCCGCCTGGCGGCGTTTTACCTGATGTGAGTCGGTGTCGCGTTCGCCGATTACCATGTCGTGATCTTCCAGAAGTTCGATGAGCTGCTCGATGTATTTGGGGTCGTGCTGTCCGTCGCTGTCGAGTATCACTATCTTTTCACCATGCGCCTTGCGGATGCCCGTTTTCAGTGCGGCGCCGTAGCCTTTGTTCACATTGTGATTGTAAAGTTTTACGGGATATTCCGCGATGATCTTGGCGGTGTCGTCGAGGCTGCCGTCGTTGATGTAGATGAGTTCGTACTTTTGGTGATAGCCCAGCTCAACAAATCTTTCCAACGCAAAGCGGATGGCGTCCTCTTCGTTGTAGGCCGGAACAATTACTGAAATCGAAGGTGATTGCTGCATTTAGAACTTTTGATTCACTGATAATTAATTCAAAACAGGCAAAAGTACAGTTTTTGATTTGAAAAAGGGTTTGCCCGTTGGAATCGGGAATTGAAAAAGGCAGCAACTTTATTAATATTAAAAGATACAACACTTACAATTTCGGAGTCTGATTCCGAAATTGTAAGGATTCGAATCAAGGAGCTATCTAATTCATACGAATCAAAAGACTCTCATTTTTCTTTGACGATTCTATGACAGCCAAAAGCGTCTGACGATAGAATGTCGCGGCCAGGGTGACTTCTAAATATCTGGTCGTTGAGCACTTCAATTTCTCTTCGTTCTCATTTTGATTCACTGTTGTCCGGCTAAAAGTTGTTAATCCGCTACGCGGAATTTGTGAAAACATTAAACCCTTACGCTACAATACTTTATCCGCTACGCGGAATTCGCCGTAGGCGATTTAGTATTGTAGAATAAAAGCAACCCCCAAATCCACGATACCTCGTAGAGGTTTAACAAATAATGGATTTCAAACATTTACAAGTTTTTTAACCGGACACAAGTAATTTTGCGTAAAAAAACTAGCGATATTTCGCGTAAGCCTCTTATTTCCAAGAAAGACAGGCTCTCAAAAAAATCTGTTAGGCAGCAACCTTCCATCGTCCGACGAAGGAGGTCATGGAAGCGTTAAAAACAATCAGTGTTCATTCGCCCGATTTCGTGGAAATTCGCGGACAGTGGATTTCAACGGAAACCCTAAAACCATCGCAATTGACAGCATTTGTTGAACAACTCCTTCTTCGTGTGCAGCTATTTTACCCTACTTTTGCCGACATATTTTTATCAAAACATCAATCGACCATGGCAGTACATTCCATCAGCACCAAGCTATTGAACTTCGAAGACATCGAAACCATTACCCGCAAAAATTACACACTGGAGCTTTCAGAAGAAGCCATCGAAAAAATCGTTCGTTGCCGCACCTATCTCGACAAAAAAATGGCCAACAGTGACGAGCCGGTGTATGGCATCAATACCGGTTTTGGCTCTTTGCACAACGTCACCATCTCCAAAGACGATCTGAGTCAGTTGCAGGAAAACCTGGTGATGTCGCATTCCTGTGGGATGGGCGACGAGGTGCCGCGCGAAATCGTAAAGTTGATGTTGTTGCTCAAGGTACATGCGCTTTCTTACGGTCATTCGGGCGTGCAGCTTGAAACGGTGCAGCGCCTCATCGACTTCTTCAACAACGATGTGCAGCCTGTCGTTTATCAGTTGGGATCGCTGGGCGCTTCCGGCGACCTGGCGCCGCTTGCACACATGTCGTTGCCGCTGATTGGTAAAGGCGAGGTCTATTTTCGTGGCGAAAAGATGCCATCCCGCCGCATGCTCCAACTTATGGGTTGGGAACCTATTACGTTGCAAAGTAAAGAAGGGCTGGCTCTCCTCAACGGCACCCAGTTTATGGGCGCTTACGGCATCTGGCTTTGCCTGCGTATTTTCAGACTTTCCAGGCAAGCCGACATTATTGCCGCGCTTTCTCTCGACGCCTTCGACGGACGCATCGAGCCGTTTCATGATCTCATTCAGCAGATACGCCATCACCGCGGACAGATAAAAACCGCCAGCCGCATCCGCCAGATACTCGAAGGCAGCGAACTAATCAACCGAAAAAAAGCACATGTTCAGGATCCCTACTCTTTCCGCTGCATTCCGCAGGTGCACGGCGCCAGCAAAGATTCGATAGATTATGTGGCCTATGTTTTCCGTATGGAGATCAATGCCGTTACCGACAATCCTACTATCTTCCCTGACGCAGAACTGATCATCTCTGCCGGCAACTTCCACGGGCAACCGCTGGCGCTGGCGCTCGACAACCTCTGCATTGCCATGGCCGAGCTGGGCAGCATTTCTGAGCGACGCACTTACCAACTCCTCGAAGGCAAGCGCGACCTGCCGCATTTTTTGGTTGCCAATCCGGGACTCAACTCCGGTTTTATGATACCGCAATACACTGCCGCTTCCATCGTAAGCCAAAACAAACAATTGTGCACGCCCGCATCCGTCGATACCATCGAGTCGTCGCAGGGGCAGGAAGACCATGTGAGCATGGGTGCCAATGCCGCCACCAAAGCCTACCGTGTACTGGAAAACCTGGAACGCATCCTGGCCATCGAGCTTTTCAATGCAGCGCAGGCAATGGAATTCCGCCGACCCGCCAAGACTTCACCCTATCTCGAAAAACTGGTAGCCGACTACCGCAAGCAGGTCAAGTTTATCCAAAACGACAAAGTGATGTACGAAGACCTCAACGCTACAGTGCGTTTCCTGCGCATGCTCGATTTTGAGATTCCCGGCGAGGATGTCTCCAAATATGTGCTGTAGGTTGGGGGGATTTTTAGCCTTTGAGGAAATGCGTATTCTCCAAATGAAAACACATAGCTGTAGGATTGATGGGGTTTAGGCCAACGGCTTGAATATGGTGCATTTGGCATTCAACGCTCCAAACTTTCAATCTACTACTATCATCTTTATTGTTATTGCTATCTGCCAAATGCGCTGTATTTTTTATCAGGGGCTGGTTTTATTTCAATTAGTTATAAATTCTATCCTTGCCTATCATGTCTTTGATGTTTTCAATATGCTTTTCCTGGCTGTTTATACTTTTCCCGTTTTCAACAGCTTGTTCAAACATTCTAATAATTTCATGTTTATCAGTATATGGAGCAGGTTCGTTGTTTTTTCTTATCTGCCTTAGTACTTCAAGTATTCGATGAGATTTTACTAAAAATGTTCCGTTTGGTACATAATTAACTTCTTTCAATTCACAATCACCATAAAAAGCTATTATCGAAAAAAAAGGAATATTCTCAAATTGTCTTAGTTGTTTTCGTAAGGTCTTGATATGATTTTGGTTCTGTTTAATTGGGTTATAGAATCGATATTTCCTTTTACCGTATGCCAGAACTTTTGTCCAATGTGAATAATTACCATTTCCAAAAATCCATCCACTGTAATCCTTTACTTCAAATACAATTATTCCCTCTGTTGTCGCAATCAGAACATCAATCTGAGAAAATTCTCCATTGTTTTTTTCCAGGCATAAGTCATGAAATATTGTCTGTGAAGGTATTCCATGTTTTAATAGTCGTAAAATTAAATCTCTTTCAGACTTCGTTCCACGATTTAAGGATGTAACGGTTTTAAGAAGCCTTCTATCCCGAATTTTCCTAATCAACGGAATAACTGAAATTAGTAGAACAATACCTATTACTATCCATGGAATGATATTGTTATTTTCTCCTATATGCTTCAAATATTCCATTAGTTATTTCTCAATATTACACTTCGTTAACTTCGTTCTCATGCGCTTTTCGACTTGCCTCTAACGGATCGTGGTATGGAACGTTGGGGATTGCGGGCAACTTTCCTATCAAGTTACACCAAGCTTGATGCGTGGCAGTACGCTTGAATAACCACTTAAACCCCAATGTTTTATACCGCTTGTTAGCAGCCGTATATCATTTAATAGTCAATATTACTTTTCCTTTAGCATGATGTGAAGAAATATATTTAATAGCTTCTTTTATTGTCATTATATCAAGTGTTACTCTATAATCAATTGCTGGAAGAATTTTCTTTTTTACAAGTTCTGGAACTAAATTTTGATATGTCTTTTTTGTCGGACCAGCCAAAATATAGCGAGGTCCTTTAATATTACTTAAAAGCATTCTATAAAAAATATATACAAAAAATTGCAGAAGTTTAAATATTCCAAGTTTTTTGTCACCATTAAAATATACGGGGCCAACACTAGTTACAAAAGTACCCTTTTTGTCAAGGATTTTTAACGAATCCCTCTCTGAATCACTCCCTCCAATACAGTCGAAAACTGAATCAAAAGGAAGGCTTTTATCTGCAATAAGAACTGTAGCAAAATTCTCTTTTGTATAATCGAAGACTCTTTTTGCTCCGAGTTTCAATACATGTTCAATATTTTTTGTGCTGCAAACTCCAGTAACTTCAGCATTTCTACTACATAAAAGTCTTACAATTAAACTGCCTATTCCACCTGAAGCACCAATTACTAGGCAACGATGACCTTTTTTGACTTTAGCTGCATTTACTGAAAAACATGCAACTCCAGCTACAA
>CAZTCX010000168.1:0-8051 GCA_964612515.1 uncultured Lentimicrobiaceae bacterium
ATTAGGGTTTTTGGGAGGGCTTAGCGGGCGGCTGCGCCGCCCGCTAAGCCCTCCCTCCCCCAATCCGCCGCAAACCCTTGTCTTTCTGAGCGCAGCGAAGAATCTATTGCTTTTAACCATACACCAATAGTTGTTAATTTTAAAATAAAAAGGATAAAACGCTATCTATAAAAATAAAATATCCATTGCTTCGGGCGGATCGGCCCACACAGCCTGGTATTTTTTTATTACCATCGGACGCTTGAGGAGTTTGGGGTTCTCGCTTATGATTTGAATCCACTCGTCGTCGGTAAACCCTTTTCCGCGAAAGCGGGATTTATAATCCGCCTCCTGCGTGCGGATAATCTGCTGTGGCGGCACGTTGAGCCGCATCAGCAGTTCGCGCAGCTCTTCCGCCGTTACGCCAGTTTTCATGTATTCCTTAATTTCAAAAGGCACTTCTTTGCTTTCCAGCCAGGCCAGACCGGCGCGCGACTTGCGACAGCGCGCATTGTGATAAATGATGGTTTTATCCTTGCTTTTCATTGTCAGCTATTTATTATAATCAAAAATGCTTTTTATCTTTGTAAGATGTTAATGATAGAATAATTACAAAGAAAACCGAAAATTCCGTTCCGGCGCTCATATTAAAGATTTAGTGAGATGAAATGAATCATCGAAATTCAAGATGATTTTTTAAAACGCTGAGTACTTTTTGAATTCCATCGAATACCTTTAATAATTTAAATATTACTGAGATGAAGCACCTTGTGACGATAAAAGCATACAACGAATTTGATGCAAAAGAGCTTTACGCAATCGTGCGCCATGTGCATCTCACCACCGAATTTATGAGCGACGACTTCGACCGGAAGTTTGCAGATGTTCAGGCTTTCGCCAAATATCATCAGGAGTTGCTTGCTATTCCCGGCTCGATGATGCTGATAGCCATGAGCGACAGCCGTCCGGTGGGTTATCTCACCATCAAAGCCAATAGTGCCATCCGGTTGCAACACACGGCCATGTTTACCATGGGAATTCTGGAGCGATATCGGAAACAGGGAATTGGGCGGCAACTTGTGCAGGCTGCCCTGGAGCGTTTGGAAAGTTTAAAAGCCATCGAGATTCTTTACCTGATGGTGCGCGCCGATCATGTCGGAGCAATAAAACTCTACGAAACACTTGGCTTCGAAAACATTGTCCGGCTCGAACGCGACACAAAAATTGGCAACGAATATTACGATGGCATCCTGATGCGGAAGTTTATTTAGGACTTGGTTCATTGTTGTCCGGTAAACATAATATCCTCTAAATAGATTCTTCACTCCACTTTGTTTCGTTCAGAATGACAAGGCATTAGGGTTTTTGGGAGGGCTTAGCGGGCGGCTGCGCCGCCCGCTAAGCCCTCCCCCAATCCGTCACAAACCCTTGTTTTTCTGAGCGCAGCGAAGAATCTATTGCTTTTAACCGGAAGTTATGGTCGGATCATAAAAAAATCAACTACAAATAACCAAATGATAGTTTTTTTTGCCGCGTTGTGCCAGGATGTATTTATAGCGCAGCAGGCAGCTTTCGTCAACAACAAAATCTTCCGAAACCTTTTCTTTATTAATGGAAATGGCGCCGTTTTTCAGAAACTCGCGTGCTTCGCGGCGCGAGGTGGTCACGGCGGTTTTCTCCGACAGAAACTCAACAATCGGAATTCCTTGTTTTATTTCGTCCAAAGTCAACTGGCTTTGCGGCACTCCCTCGAAAATACTCAACAGGAGCGATTCACTTAGTTTTTTCAGCGTATCGGTGGTGCCTTGTCCAAAGAGCAGCCCAGAAACATCTACAGCCGCGTCGTAGTCGGCGGCAGAGTGAATCATGGTGGTGACTTCGCGTGCCAGTATTTTCTGTAGCTCCCGGCGATGCGGTTCCTGACGATGCGTGGCGATCAGCGTTTCTATCTCTTCCTGCGGCAGCAGCGTAAAAATCTTGATGTAACGCTCGGCATCATCGTCGGAAGTGTTAATCCAAAACTGATAAAAAGCATACGGAGAGGTCTTTTCGGGATCGAGCCACACGTTGCCTTCTTCGGTTTTGCCAAACTTGCCACCGTCGGCTTTGGTGATAAGTGGACACGTGAGCGCATACGCATTGTGCTCGTGACCCATCTTGCGGCGGATCAGCTCGGTGCCCGTTATAATGTTGCCCCATTGGTCGGAGCCGCCCATTTGCAACTTGCAGTTGTGTAGTTGGTACAAAGTCAGGAAATCGGTTCCCTGCACCAGTTGATATGAAAATTCGGTAAACGACATCCCTTCTTTCGACTCGGAGCTAAGGCGGCTTTTCACGCTATCTTTGGCCATCATATAATTTACCGTAAGGTGCTTGCCGATATCGCGGATGAAATCCAGGAAAGTATAATCCTTCATCCAGTCGTAGTTGTTCACCATCAGGGCGCCGTTAGCAGTTTCTGTGCTAAAGTCGAGGAAGCGGGCAAGTTGGTTTTTAATACATTCCTGGTTGTGGCGCAGCGCCGTTTCGTCGAGCAGGTTGCGCTCCTTCGATTTCCCGGAAGGATCGCCAATCATTCCGGTGGCGCCACCCACCAACACGATGGGTCGATGGCCAAGAACCTGAAAATGTTTGAGCATCATCACCGACACCAGATGCCCTATGTGCAGCGAATCGGCTGTAGGATCGATGCCCACATAAGCCGTAGTCATTTCGCGTTCCAACTGCTCTTCCAGTCCGGGCGTCATATCGTGGATCATGCCACGCCATTTCATTTCATCAATAAAGTTCGTCATACACCAGTCTATTTTGGCGGCAAAGATAAATACATCCTTGCATTGGCAAACATGCTTACTTTTGCCCAATGATATTAGTAACGGGAGCTACCGGGTTGGTTGGATCGCATTTGTTGCTGGCGCTTTCGCGGAATGGCAAAAAGGTGCGTGTGCTGAGTCGCCGGAGCGATGATGAGGCCAGGGTGCGGAAAATATTTAGCTGGTACGAAGCCAAGCCTGACCAATTATTACAAAACATCGAATGGGTTCGTGGTGATGTGCTGGATGTAGATTCATTGCGCCAGGCCATGAACCAGATAGCTTTCGTGTATCATTGCGCCGGAAAAGTTTCGTTCGATCCCTCCGATAGCAACGCGCTACTCACGGTAAATCAGCAAGGCACCGCCAATGTGGTGAATATGGCGCTCGAAAGTGGCGTTAAGAAAATTTGCCATGTAAGCTCTGTTTCGGCGCTGGGCAAGTGCAAGCAAGGCGAAACCATCGACGAACAACGCTATTGGAAGACTTCCCGGCAAAATTCTATTTACGCCATCAGCAAATATGCCGGCGAACGGGAAGTTTGGCGTGGCCACGAGGAAGGCTTGCCTGCCGTGATCATCAATCCCTCCATAATCATCGGCCCTGCAAAATGGGACAACGGTAGCGCGCGCCTTTTCTCGACCATTTATAAAGGAGTGCCTGCCTACACCAATGGAATCGGCGGCTATGTGGATGTTCGTGATGTGGCCGAAATTATGATTCGGCTCATGGAATCAGACATTGCCGGTGAGCGGTTTGTCATCTCTGCTGAAAATTGCTCCTTCGAACATATCATTACTGAGATTGCAAGGGTGCTCAACAAAAAGCCTCCCAGGCTACGGCTCTATCCGTGGATGGGCGAGGCCGGATGGATAGCCGAACATATTCTGCGCATTTTTGGCCGCACACCCACACTCACCAAAGAGATAGCACGATCGGCGTTTCACAGGTTTTATTATGATAATAGTAAAATCGTTGGGGCACTCGGTTACAAATTTATTCCCGTGGATGAAGCTATCAAGCATACTGGCAGTATTTTCATGAAAGAACATCCGCAAAAGCTGAAACGCTAATTTGTTAAAATTACCTATCCAAAGAATCTCCGGCGCTAATAAATTCTAAATTTGCCGCAAAACATATTTGCATAATTAAAATCGTAATGATGAAAAAAATAGGAATCTTCTACTGGCCGCTCAAAGGCAACGTGGCCGCCTGCGCTAAAAAAATTGAAGCAGAATTTGGTGGCAATCAGGCCATGCTGCAAACCATCACCAATGTAAATCCGAATAGTTTTGAAGGGCTAGACCTGATCGTTGTGGGCGGCTCTACCGCCGGCGCGGATGCCTGGCAGCAAGCCAGCGGCAACAACCCGTGGTTTGATTTTTATGCCCATTTCGAAAAGAAACCACTCTCCGGCACTCCGGTGGCTATCTTTGGCCTCGGCGACCAAATTCTGTATCCCGACCATTTTGTGGATAACATGAAATTGATAAAAATAGAGATGGAAAAAGCCGGTGGAAACATCATCGGGCGCTGGCCTACCGATGGCTACGACTTTACTGGTAGCGAGGCAATAGAAGATGATAAATTTGTTGGCCTTGCCCTCGACGAAGATCAACAGGACGACCTCACCGACGAACGCATCCGGGAGTGGGTGAATCAGATTAAAAAGGAATCAGGGATTTTTTAAAAATTGCAGAGGCGACCCTTGTGGACGCCTGAAAAAGGCGTCTTATGGGCGTCTTTTAGATCAAAACAAAATACCCGCTGCGGTGACTCGCAGCGGGCATTTTTTTAGTCCCCGTGGGTTCAATGCAGATTCTTTCAAAAGATGACGATTTAAAGGTGCTTTGAGCAGCCTTTTGAAGGCTGACCCGATCTCCCGAATTTTTTATTTCAGATTCCCCTTGCGCAGCATCGGTTTATGTATATTTTTGACACCGAAAAAAGATTTGATTTGAAATGAAAAAAAACATTTGCCCCCAGCGAGTTTTCCATGTAATAAAGTGCGGCTGCATTTTATCACACTTCCTCACTATTTTCGGAAGGGAGAAACTTCGCCCTACGAGCATCCTTCTTTGTAACTCAATCAGAAAATTTTATTAATAAAAATACGTAATCAATTTATTAAATTATTTACTAATAAATCTTTTAAATTATTAACCATCAAATCATTAAATTATGAGAACAAACAAATTTCTAAGCGTTTTGGCACTTGTCGTACTTTCGGCAGTGCTGGTATTTTCGGCGTGTAAAAAAGATGATGACGACAAAGCATCTGAAAATTTACTCGAAAAATCTTACTTCACCGTTGAAAATGGTGTCTATAAAAATGCGGGTTTTCCAGCCAAATCCGATTCACAATCAGCACCAGAAATCGACGAAATACATGGAAATGCTTCGGTGCTGGAGGGTGGAAGTAATCCTATTTCTATTCAAACTTCATCTTCGGTAAAAGAAGTAATGATAGGCGTAGAAGGTGTTAACGGTTACTACAGTGTTCCAGTCAGTAACTTAAAGTCTGCTGACGAAGTTTATCTGGTCATCCTGTTGTTGAGCCAAAATTTTGAGAAGGATTCGTTTACTGTTTTATTGGCAATACAAAATAGCCAAAATCTGGTAAGTGCCCATCAAACCATTACCGTTACAAGAATAGAGGCGGGCACAGGAAAACTTCAGATTAGTTGCTCCTGGAATCAGTCTAATGACATCGACCTGCATCTGGAAGAACCTAATGGTCAGGAAATATTTTATGGTAATGACATATCGAATAATGGTGGTATTTTGGATGTTGACTCCAATCCCGCTTGCAGCATCGATAACATCAACAATGAAAACATTACCTATGGTGATTCGGCAGTTGTAGAAAACGGTAATTACATTGTAAGAGTTGACCTGTATGAAAACTGCAATGTACAAGCCAACACAAATGTTATTGTAACAGCGCGTTATAATGGTCAGTTAATTAATCCTACCACAGGCACTAACCCATACACAGGAATCTTTACAGCCGAGGATGAAGATCAAGGGTATATAGGTGACGGCAGAGAAATAATGAAATTTGCAATCGGAACGACTAAGGAGAGTGGAGCAACCGAAACAAAGATCAGATTCGATTATCCAAAAAAAGAGCCGGTTACAAAATCAACAAAAGGCCAAAAATAAATATAGCTGTTCGGGCAGTGTCTTTTTCGGAGAAGAAGAAGGCAGTCCAATGGTTATGTTTTAATAAAGAATAAATACCCGCTGCGAACCGTCGCAGCGGGTATTTTTTTGCTTCACATTATCTTCTCTCCGTTTGGGCAATTTAATCATTACCGGAAACTTTAGTTCTTTTATCTTTGCCGACTTTTGAAAAAACAAAATCGAAGTAAGGCTTTACCAAATAAGAGTAGATGAAAATTGCAATAACCGGCGCCAGTGGTCATGTGGGAAATGTACTTTGCAGAGAGTTGGCTGAGAAGGGCATGAAGCTAAAAATATTGCTCTTCAAAAATAAAATGATGCACTTTGATATAAACGCGGAATTTGTGGTGGGCAACATCCTCGACAAAAAGGTTCTGAAAGAGTTGATTTCGGGTTGCGACATAGTTTATCATCTGGCGGCAAAAATCAGCATCGACAATAAGCATCGCGATGATGTATTTGAAGTGAATGTGCAGGGAACCCAAAACGTGATTGAAGTCTGCCTGGAACAGAAAGTAAAACGATTAATCCATATCAGCACCGTTCACAGCTTTAAGTCTTTCGACCCGGATGAACTATTGGATGAAAATAATCCTGTAAATCTTGCAAGTAAAATGGCTTACGAGGCTTCAAAAGCGAAAGCTGAAATGCTGATTTTGGAAGCCGTGAAAGACGGACTTAATGCCGTTATTTTAAATCCGTCCGCCATCATAGGGCCATTCGATTACCAGCCCTCTTACCTGGGACAAGCGTTAATTAAAATTTATAAGAATAAGCTACCCATGCTGGTTTCGGGTGGATATGACTTTGTGGATGTGAGGGATGTGGTGGATGCCGCAGTAAATGCCGCAACGATGGGCCGAATTGGGGAGCGCTATATCCTGTCGGGCCAGTGGCTGAGTCTGAAGGAACTGTCAGAAATTATTTCCAAACTATATTCCAGGAAGACACCAACATTCATTGCACCTATGGCGCTGGCGAAAATAGGTCTGCCGTTTATCCAAGCATGGGCAAAACTCAGCCGGCAACATCCTTTGTACACCGCCGATTCATTGGAAATCCTGAAACAATCGAACAAAAAAATGTCGCATCAAAAGGCGGGAAAAGAGCTGGGTTATCATCCGAGGCCCATCGAGAAAACGCTGAAGGATACGTTAGATTGGTTTAAAAGCGAGGGGATATTGGAATAATGGAATGCTGGAACTCTAATAATTTAGCGAGATATGCTGTCACCTGAAATTTTCAATAGCGTCGTACTAGCCTGGATAGGCATCGGAGCAATCACCTTTCCGATTCTGTTTAAAGTAACGCCACCTTACGGGCGGCATTCCAACAAAACCTGGGGGCCGCTGATCGACAACCGTCTGGGCTGGATTGTCATGGAATTTCCTGCCCTTGCATTATTTGCCTTTTTGGTGATAAACGGAGGTGGCCTAAAAGACAATGTGATTGTCTTAGCCTTTGGCCTGTGGATGATCCATTATGTAAATCGCACGCTTATCTTCCCGCTACGGTTGCGGACCAAAAAGAAAAAAATGCCACTTGCCATCGTTGGTATGGCTTTCTTTTTTAATCTGGTGAATGGATTTATAAACGGATACTGGTTCGGCACGCTTTCGCCCGGCTACCCGGCTGATTGGTTCTACGACCCAAGGTTTATCATCGGCATTGTACTTTTCGCTACGGGTTGGTTTATCAATCAGTACCACGATAATCTGCTCATCAACCTTCGCAAAAAGAGTGAAAAAGGTTATCAAATCCCATACGGTGGGTTGTTCAAATATATTTCGACTCCTAACTTCTTTGGAGAAATCATCGAATGGGGCGGCTTTGCTTTGCTCACCTGGTGCCTGCCTTCACTTTCATTTTTCATCTGGTCTTTTGTAAATCTTGTTCCCCGAGCTGTTGATCACCATCGCTGGTACAAAGCCCATTTCAAAAATTACCCTGCCAAACGAAAAGCCGTTTTTCCGTTTTTGTTTTAATCTATATTGCTGTCCGGTAAAGAAAATCCTTATAAAATAGATTCTTCGCTTCACTGCGTTTCGCTCAGAATGACAGGCTGTTAGGACT
>CAZTCX010000169.1:0-7921 GCA_964612515.1 uncultured Lentimicrobiaceae bacterium
TTTTAATAGCTCAGAGCTAATGATCGACGGTTCATTCAGATGATATTTTTTTAAAATACTAAATCAATAAAAGCCAGTCTATTAATGCGTTTCGGATGTTTTCAGTTCTGGTGATTTATATCCTCGTTGAGGCAGCGACGAATTTCTATCAGGTGGCGGTTAGCATTTATCTTTAATTTTTCCTGCATCAGATCGAGCTGTTTCCGGGGTAGGTTTTTCAGTTGACGGTTGTTCATACGTTGATCCAGGCGGATGTCCATCAACAGGTAGTGATCGGTGCGGGAGCTGGCGTTGATTTGTCTGGGTGCGTCAAGCGCAAAAAGATAAAATCCTACAAAAGAAAATACGCTGATCACATCTGGAAACGAGGAGTAAGTGCCCACACCATATTGATGGTTGCCCAAATAACGGTGCGTTACGGGGTTGTCGGGCTCGTACTTTTTGGTGAGGATCACCACATAATCCGCCTGATAATCCTGCTTCAGCAGATCAAACATTCTAAGCAAATCTTTGGAAGGCTGGCCAAAAACCGAAAAGAGCATCTTCGGATTGAGCCATTCCGGCGCCGGAACTTCCACCACCTCCATATTCGATTGGCCAAGCATCCGCGTGAACTCCTCTGCCGAATAGGTTGCATAATTGAAATCGTCCATAGCATTTGCCTCCGAATACCAACGGTTGCCGAAGATGTGGATGGCGGCGGTATCAGCCAGATTTATAAAAGCTATGCGGGGAGAAGCAGCGTGAGCAGTTGAGGCACTAAAAGCGCCTGAAACCATCATTATCACAAATAAAACCAGCCTGGATTGTTGTTTGGAAATAGTCATTTTCTTTTTTTAATCTATTGAAAAAGCTGATGATAAAAACGAAAAAGTGACGGAAGATTGTTTAAACATCCTGCATGGATTCGTGTTTAAATTTTTTGTCGTTGATAGGGTGAACGTGCGCAGCGAATTTTTAAAATCAAAATTGTAAAAAATGGCATCCAAAAGTGATATTATAAATAAACTGAAACAACGCTGGGGTATCACCTCCACGTTTCAGGTCGTCGTTATTCTTGTTGTTTTTGCCTGCACTGGCATGTCGGTGCTTTATGTAGAAAACCTTGTGCGCAATCTTCTTGGCGTCCCGTCAGGCCTTTACTGGTATTGGAGTGTGGCGCTTTTTGTGGTACTCACATTACCGCTCTACAACTTGCTGTTACTGGTTTTTGGGTTCATTTTCGGGCAGTTTGCCTTCTTCTGGAACTTCGAAAAGAAAATGATTCGCCGGCTGCATCGATTGGTAGTTTGCCGGCGGGAAGCCTGATGTAGATTAAAACGGGAAAAGTTCCAATAAACAAAACCCGATTCCAAATAAAATTCAAATCGTTCTTTTTTGGTGCTATTGAAATTTATTTGTGATTTGTTTTACTGTCTTTTGGATTTTGTTTCTTTGTCCAAAAAATCAGATGAGCGTGCAGGATCATTTACAAAAAATTGCCGCAATGTACCAAAGCTGGTCGGGCGAAGAAGCCACCACCGTAGTTCCATTGCCCGCCTCCGGATCATACCGGCGATATTACCGGCTGAGTAGCAAAACCCAACAGGCAGTTGGTGCTTTTTACGATAGTGCCGAAGAAAACAAAGCTTTCATCAACCTTTCGCGGCAGTTTCTAAAAGCCGGCCTCAATGTTCCCAAAATCTATGCTGTCGCCGACGACAACTTGTCCTATCTGCTCCAGGATCTTGGCGATGCTACTTTGTTTGACATTATTAATTTGCACAAGCAAAAAGATGGCTTCGACGAGGCGTTGATACAAATTTACCGGCAAATCATCGACGAACTTATTAAGTTTCAAATCGTCGCCGGACGCGACCTGGATTACGCTGCGTGTTATCCTTCGGCCGATTTCGATACGCAGGCCTACATGTGGGATCTGAACTATTTCAAATACAACTTCCTGAAGCTGGCGCAGATTCCTTACAACGAATATCATCTCGAAGAAGACTTCCGCAAGCTGGTGCAACTGCTGCTTTCGGTGGAAAGCTCCTATTTTGTCTATCGCGATTTTCAGACGCGCAACATCATGCTGCACCAGGGGCAGCTTTATTTTATCGACTATCAGGGCGGCCGGCGCGGCCCCGTGCATTACGACCTCGTTTCACTACTTTTCCAGGCACGGATGGAAATGCCCGCTGCCGTACGCGAGCAACTCATCGATTATTATATCGCTGAAGCTGAAAAAGTAGCTCCGCGTAGCGTTAAAGATTTCAGGCAGCATTTTTATAAATTTGTCCTCATCAGGATTTTACAAACACTCGGAGCTTATGGTTTCAGAGGTTTGTATGAGAAAAAACAACACTTTATCGAAAGCATTCCTTTGGCCATCAACAATGTGAAATGGCTGATGGATAACAACAAAATTCCTGAACAGCTTGGCGAACTCATCAATTGCCTGCGCGTGATCATAAGCCGCGAAGACCTCCGCGCCGCCGAAGCTCCCCGGTTGGTGGTTTCTGTCAATAGCTTCTCTTATAAGCGTGGCGTTCCACCTGATAACACTGGCAACGGTGGTGGTTTTGTGTTCGACTGCCGCGCATTGCCCAACCCGGGCCGGGAGGAAAAATACCGTCACCTTACCGGTAAAGATAAAGAGGTAAGCGATTATCTGGAAGAACGCCCGGAGGTAGCGAAGTTTCTTCATCTTGCCGCGGATATGGTTGATTTAGCAATTCAAAACTATACCTTCCGCAAGTTTAGCCACCTGCAGGTAAGCTTCGGATGCACCGGCGGCCAGCACAGGTCGGTCTATTGCGCCGAGCAACTCGCCCAACAATTGCAAGCCAACAATCAGATTCGCGTCGTGCTGCGCCATCTTGAACAAGAATAAGCCGGCACGCGTTTTATATTTTATAAATTCATAAAATTATGGCAAAGACACGCTGCAAAAAAGATAAGTTCCACCAGATCGACACCGACCGTTTCAAATGCGATCGCTGTGCACAAACAGCCAACGACAAGGAGAAAGTCTGCAAACCTTCCAAGCAATAAGTTGTAATTCATTATTAAAAAATACCTCTGCAATGAAGGCGATGATATTTGCTGCTGGCCTTGGCACACGCCTCGGGCCTTTCACCCAAAACACGCCCAAAGCACTCGTTGGGGTGGCCGGAAAGCCGATGTTGGCGCATGTTATCGCGCGGCTCAAGCAAGCCGGAGTTACCAGCATTGTCATCAATCTGCATCATTTTGCTGATCAGATAAAAACCTATGTTGCCGCTGAAAACAGTTTTGGTATCGATATCCTTTTCTCCGACGAAACCACTCAATTGCTCGACACCGGCGGCGGACTGCTGAAAGCGCGCCAGTTTTTCGACGACGGAAAGCCTTTCGTTGTTCATAATGTGGATGTGCTTTCCAATGTCGACCTTCGGGCGATGCTGCAGCAACACAACGCCAGCCAAGCACTTGCCACCCTTTTTGTTCAGAACCGACAAAGCTCACGGTACCTTCTTTTTGATGATTCGTTGCAACTTCGTGGACGCATCGACACACGGAACAATGAAACGACATTCGCGACCGATCAGCACAGCAATCTGTATCAGTTGGCTTTTAATGGAATCCATATTATCAATCCTGCCATTTTTGATTATTTCGCGCAAAGCGGCAAATTTTCGATCATTCAAACCTATCTATCCCTGGCAGGACAGCATGTTATCAAAGGTTTCTGTGACGAAGAAGCGCTTTATCTCGACATCGGCAAACCAGATGCTCTTCATGCAGCGCAGCAGTTTATCGAAAAGGTTAAATAACCCTTTGTGGTTTTAGAGCTCCTGACCCAGCGGCAATCTAATTTCGTGCAATAAAGAATTCTATACTGAAGAAACTGCCACTAAATCTTCACCCTGATTGGACGCAAATCATGGTTTGAGAAATAAGGTAATAAGGTGGGTTCAATTATTGATCATGTGGAGGCTACTAAGGTTTTTAAGCTGGAAATATGGTTTACATTGCTTTTTGAAACCGTCATTTCTTAAAAACCTTATCCCTTTCCCAAACCTTAGTACCGCGTGCATACCCTGATATTTCTCAAACCTTATTACCTTATCAAGCGACATGATTATTTACGATGGACTTTTGCCACTCCATTGAAAGACAGTTATCGGGTGAGGAACTCTGGGTTTATGATTTTATCGAAAAAGGTCGCGGAGACGTCGTTTGCAGTTTAATTTATAGGGTCGACTATTCCAAGCATCCCGCATGCTTTGGATTAAAAAACCAAAGATTTTAATCAAGCACTACGCATAAATACTTACACAACTCCTACCTCTTTATTACACCAAAAATCAGTTCAAAACGGGTTTTATAGCCGATTGATGCCCTGTACCTTTGCCGGCAAAACAGGGAGGTTATTATGTTTAAATATTTAGCGTGCAGCCAACGCATCGTGCTGCTTTTTATGTTGTCGGGAATCCTTGCTACGTCCTGCGGCAGTCGCAGCAATCAGAATCAAGCGGACGACCCATCCGACTTGCGGGGCACCATTTCCATCTCGGGCGCTTTTGCGCTCTATCCCGTCACGGTGCGGTGGGCAGAGGAATATCACAAGGTGCATCCCAATGTGCGCATCGACATCAGCGCTGGCGGAGCAGGCAAAGGCATGGCCGACGCCCTTTCGGGGATGGTCGATTTGGGCATGTTTTCGCGCGGACTCAACGCTGCCGAAGTAGATCAGGGCGTCTGGTGGATTGCCGTGACAAAAGATGCGGTGCTGCCGGTGATCAATGCAAAAAATCCGATGTTGAGTGCGCTAAAAGACCGCGGAATGTCACAGGGCGAATTTGAGAACATCTATCTGACAAATAACTTCAAAAGCTGGAATGCACTTTTGTCGGTCGCTGGCGAAGAGGTTCCGCTGCATGTTTACACCCGCTCCGATGCCTGCGGTGCCGCACAAATGTGGGCCGAATATCTGCGCACAAACCAGGAAACCCTTTTGGGGATTGGCGTTTTTGGCGACCCGGGCATTGCCGACGCTGTAAAAAACGATCCATTTGGCATCGGTTATAACAACATGGTTTATGTTTACGACATCCGTTCACGCATAAAGTATGCAGGTCTCGAGGTGGTTCCCATCGACCTCAACGGCGACGGCACCATCAGCGATGACGAGGATTTTTATGAAACACTCGACGGGGTGATCGAAGCTATTAATGACGGGCGCTATCCTTCGCCGCCTGCCCGTCCGCTTTATTTCGTTGCCGCCCGTCGTCCCGATAATCCATTGGTGACCAGTTTCCTGGAATGGATTCTCACCAGCGGCCAGCAATTTGTCGGTGAGGCCGGATACGTGCAACTTTCGCAGGCTACCATCGACGAGCAACTTCAAAAACTACATGGTGAATAAAACCCTGCAGCGGGTAAGGCGCATCCGGCCGGGTCGTTTGCTTCAGGACAAGCTGCACGGGGTTTGGATGCGATTGGCGTTGGCACTTGTGATGCTTTTGCCGGTATTGCTTTTTGCCGGCATGTACTACAAGTCGTCGATGCTGCTGCAATCGAATAGCCTTTTGGAATTGATTTTTTCCGGTGAGTGGAAACCGATGTCGGGCAAGTTTGGATTTTATCCTTTTATCATCAGCTCGCTTTGGGTTACTGTGGTAGCGCTGCTCCTGGCCGCACCGGTTTGTTTGCTCACCACCCTTCACCTCACGCAATACGCCCGCGGCTGGGTGCTTCGCGTGATGCATCCCGTTATCGATATCCTTGCGGGAATCCCTTCGGTGATCTACGGTGTTTTTGGCATTCTGGTGGTGGTGCCCGCCATTTCAGATTACATCGGACCTTTTTTTGGTAAAAATATCTCGGGCTATTCCATCCTGGCCGGCGCCATAGTGCTTGCCATCATGATCATCCCTTTTATATTAAATATTTTGATAGAGGTTTTTAAAAATATTCCGGGCGAATTAGCGGAAGCTTCCCTGGCATTGGGCGCCACAAAATGGCAAACTATCAAGCTGGTGCTGATGAAAAAGGCGCTGCCCGGAATTGTCGCAGCTTTTGGCTTGGGAATGTCGCGCGCTTTTGGCGAAACCATTGCCGTACTCATGGTCGTGGGCAACGTTACGCGCGTCCCGACGGGCATCTTTCAGCCTGGCTATCCGTTGCCGGCGCTTATCGCAAATAACTATGGCGAAATGCTTTCCATCCCGCTTTACGATTCCGCGCTGATGCTTGCAGCGCTCATCCTCTTTGTGGTGGTGTTGCTTTTCAATTTTGCCGCAAGACTTGTAATCATTCAAAGCGAAAAACAGGTGGCATGAAGTGGAAACCAAAATATGCAGAAGAAAGCTTTTTCAGGGTGCTGATGTTCTTCTCCACCGTCATCATCGTGGTGGCGTTGCTGCTTATCATCATCAGTATTTTGTACAAAGGCTTGCCTGCCCTAAGCTGGTCGATGGTGAGCGAGGTGCCTGCCGGCGGATTTTATTTTGGGCGTGAAGGCGGCATCCTCAACGCCATTGTCGGATCATTGTATCTGGCCGGTGGCTCTACCTTTTTGGCTGTCATCATCGGACTCCCGCTTGCTTTGTATATCAATGTACATCTCGTTTTTCATAAGCGGTTGGTCAATGGCATTCGCTTTCTGCTCGATTTGTTGTGGGGCATTCCATCTATTGTTTATGGTGCGTTTGGCTTTGCCATCATGAGCTTTTTTGGCATCCGCGTTTCTTTGCTGGCAGGCATTATCACGGTCACATTGTTCATTGTCCCCATCATGGTTCGGGCTATGGATGAGGCGCTCAAGGTGGTTCCGCGCGGACTTCTCGAAAGCAGTCTTTCGTTGGGTTCTACCCGTGCCGAAACGGCTTACCGTGTGTTTTTCAGACAATGTCTGCCGGGGCTTTCCACCGCGGTGCTGCTGTCGTTTGGACGCGCCATTGGCGATGCCGCCTCAATACTTTTTACAGCCGGCTTTACTGATTATATCCCTACCTCCCTGTACCAGCCCACCGCCACGTTGCCATTGGCAATATTCTTTCAGCTTAGTTCGCCCATTCCCGAAGTGCAGGAACGGGCGTATGCCTCGGCGGTGGTGCTGGTTTTTATCATCCTCGTCGTCAGTATTCTGGCGCGTATCCTGAGCAACCGTTATCAAAAACACAAAATCAATTTTTAAAAATATGGATGGGATAAAAATTTCGATAGAAAATCTGAATCTTTATTTTGGAAAGCAGCATGTGCTCAAAAATATTGATGCCCAGATTCCGACCAATAAAATTACGGTGATTATGGGGCCGTCGGGATGCGGCAAAACCACTTTGATGAAAAGCCTGAACCGGCTCACCGACCTCAACCCGGAGGCGCACGTGAGCGGTTCCATATTTATAGAAGGTGAAGATATTTTGCATACCAATGACGACATCACGCTGATCCGTAAAAAGATGGGCTTGCTGGCGCAACGGCCTTATCCGCTCCCGATGAGTATTTACAACAACATTGCTTATGGATTGCGCATCAGCGGACGGCGCAAGAAGAAAATCCTCGACCGGCGCGTGGAGCATTATCTGCGGCAGGTGAGTTTGTGGGATGAGGTGAAGGATCGCCTGAAAGAGCCTGCCGGCCGTTTGTCAATCGGGCAGCAGCAGCGACTGTGTCTGGCGCGGGGGTTGGCGGTTGGCCCTGAAATTATTCTCGCCGATGAACCTACCTCAGCGCTCGACCCTATCTCCAGCCAGGCCATTGAAGCACAATTCAACATCCTCAAAAAGAATTATACCATCGTGCTGGTAACGCACATCCTGCGGCAAGCCCGCCGTCTGGCCGACCATGTGATTTTTATGTACCTTGGGGAAGTCATCGAGCAGGGACCCGCCGCCCAGGTCTTTGAAAACCCGCAACAGGAAATGACAAAATCCTATTTGAAGGGGATGTTTTA
>CAZTCX010000170.1:0-7909 GCA_964612515.1 uncultured Lentimicrobiaceae bacterium
CAGGTTACGCGTATGCAACTCACCAGCCATCACGGCACGCACCTCGATTGCCCGATGCACTTCATCAACGGCGGCGCTACAACCGACACCGACGACCTTTCGCCATTTTATGGAAAAGCCATCGTGATCGACTGCCGCAAGTTTGGCCACGGAGAGGAGATTACAAAATCATATCTTGTGCAGTCCAAACTGGAAGGTCAGCAAGTAAAATGGGTAATTCTTTATACCGGCTGGTACCGGCATTGGGGCACCCAAAAGTATTTCGATCACTTTCCGGTGCTTTCCACCGGGGCTGCGGAATATCTCAGAGATATCGGCATTGGCGGCATCGGTCTGGATGTGATTTCTATCGACGCCATCGATTCCACTGAATTTCCTATTCACAAAATTGTGCTGGGCACTGGAATGTATGTGATCGAAAACCTTACTAATATCCACCTATTGCCGTCGCAGCCCTTCACGCTGGCGGCATTCCCGCTTCGCATTACGCGCGGCGACGGCTCCCCAATAAGGGCGGTGGCAATCCTGTAATTGATAGTTGTGCCCAATCAAATGCCAATTAACTTCGAATCAAATTGACTATGATAAAAATTATTAATTAATACAATTTCCCCATCATGTTTAGACATTTTAAAACATCAAAAAATTTTTGGAATTATTACTTGTCAATAGAGCAAGATTTAATAAAAATATCAAGGTATGTCGAATTTTCGAATGATAACTTTGCAACTTACTCAATAGAATTCGCAAGAATATTATTATCAGCATCGGCTGAAATAGATGTTTTGTTAAAACAGATTTGCACCTTTATTGAACCTGAGAAGGCTAAAAAAAATATAGATGATTACCGTCAAGTAATTACAAATAAGCTTAAATCCTTCACTTCAGAAAAGTTTTTTATTGATCGCTATAATTTATCCTTTAATCCATGGGATAACTGGAAAGATGGGAAAAACCCAAAATGGTGGGGAAGTTACAACAATGTAAAACATCATAGAAATGAATCTTATAGTGAAGCAAACCTTGTCAATGCGATTAATGCTACTGGTGCTTTACTTATTACCGTAGCCTATTTTTACAAAATTTCTTTCTCCCAAGAAATTAACGAAGATGTTAATTTTATTGAAACTACCGAACACCTAATTCCTGAGTCTTCATTAATTAGATTAGATCCTCGTCATTATAAATACATTAGCATGTTGGATAAAAGAAATTGGAGTAATAAACCAGAAATAACCTAATTATTTGAAAGGATAATTGATAAAAAACCTACTGAAAAGGGTCGTCAGCATTTGATTTTTTGAAATTTTTCAATTGAAATTTATTTGTGATTTGTCTTCTTTGGCTTTTGATATTTCCCTAACTTTTCTCCCCGGTAAAATAATCCGTTTTGTAACGGAACAGCACGTTAAAGGTGGTGAAGCTGCCATAAATACGCGTGATATACTGCTGCAAGTTCACCTTTTCTTCGTCGCTCAGCGCGCTGCTGTTGACGCGCTGCTCCATCACCCGCAGCCTGTCGCGCGCCATCACGATTTTATGAAAGAAAGCTTCGATTGGAATTTCTTTTTCAGAAAGATCGTCGCGACCCGGGCGGAGAATCATGGTTCCACCTTTCCATTTGTCGCCCATCTCCACAGTTTCCTGCACATCCGAAAACTTGCGCAGCACGTTTATCATCATATTTTCCACTTGCTCATAACTCACCATATCGCGGTCGGGTTCCATAGCCTCAATCACTTCGAGTTGCCCGTAGCTGCGCGATAGCTTTCGCCAGCCATGCTCGATAAATACGATTTCCCACGCCTCTGCCGAGACTTGCGTAATAACGCCAACGCCAAAATCGGGGTGTCGCACCCGGGAGCCAATTCCTAAAACTTGTTCGTCCATACTTTTCTGTGTGTTAGATTTTAAAATACAACTTGCCTTCTTTTTTAGATATCAAAAACATTACCTTTGCGCCTTAATTGTTAAATTAGATTTCAAATTACAAAACTAAAAAAACTGGGGGTAAAAATGTTTAAAAAATTCTATCTTTTCGCAATAGCAGCAATTTTCTTTGCTTCTTGCAACAATGCACCAAAAGATCAGGCAGCCGAAGGCGACGAAATGATTGACGAAATGGAAGTAGTTATGGTTTCGCCTGACGAGTTCAATGCCAATCCTGACGCTTTTGTTGATATGAATGTAGTGATCGAAGGCACCGCTGTACATGTGTGCAAGCATGGTGGCAAGCGGATGTTTATCATTGGCACCGATCCCGAAAACCGCATTCAGATAAAAGCCGGCGACGCTATCGCAAGTTTCGACGAAACCCTCGAAGGCAGCGATGTAGTCATTACCGGTGTGGTGGACGAACTGCGTATTGATGAGGCTTACCTCACACAATGGGAAAATGAGCTGAAAGCTGACAACCCTGAGTCGGATCTTAAAATTCATCGCGGCGAAGAAGGTCACGAACACGACGAAGGTGACGCCACCGCCGAATATGAGCAAATAGACAACTACCGCGCACAGCTGGCCGAGCAAGACGTAGATCATCTTTCGTTCTACTCCATCATTGCCAGTGAGTACAAAGAGAAAAAATAATCAAAGCATTATAAAAATCATAAGGCCACGAAAGTACTTTCATGGCCTTTTTTTATTAAAAAAGAAAATATTATGAAAATAAAATGGCGCAAATGGAACCGGGCGATCCACCGCGACGTGGGCTATTTCTTTTTTGCCATGAGCCTGATCTACGGCCTGTCGGGAATAGCGCTCAACCACATCGGCGACTGGAACCCAAACTACATCATCACCCGCACGATGGTGAATATCGGACATCCGTTGGATAGCGAGCTGGAGCGCGAGCAGGTGATTAACTTGCTAAAGCCCTATGGCGAAGACAACAGCTACAAGAAACATTATATGCCCAATCCATCGCATCTGAAAATTTTCCTGAATGGCGGCAGCCTTTTGATAAACGTAAATACAGGGCAGGGCGAAATCGAGAAAATTTCGCGCAGACCCGTATTTCATGCGGTCAATTATCTGCATTATAATCCTAAAAAGTGGTGGACATGGTTTTCGGATGCCTTTGCCGGCGCCTTGATTGTGTTATCACTCACCGGGCTTTTCATCATCAGAGGACGCAACGGCATCACGCGGCGCGGCGCCATCATCACCGTTGCCGGCATCATCGTCCCGCTGGTGTTTTTGCTTTTGTATTATTAAAAAAATGGCTTTTATCTATTTTTGTTGACTTTGATCAAAAACCAGGACATACTTCATGAAACTAAAACGCAGTAGCGGCATTTTACTCCATCCCACTTCCTTGCCGGGAAATTATGGCATCGGCTCGCTGGGTCAACAGGCTTTAAATTTTATCGATTTTCTGCATCTCGCTGGTCAGAAACTTTGGCAGGTGCTGCCGATGGGACATACCGGATATGGTGATTCGCCTTATCAATGCTTTTCGATTTTTGCCGGAAATCCCATCCTCATCGACCTCGACAGCCTGAAGGATGACGGCTTGCTGGAGGAATTCGATCTTTTGACCGACGAAGAATTCGATGACGAAAAAGTGGATTATGGAAAGGTTATCATTTATAAAAATAAAGTTTTGTTGCAGGCTTTCGCCAAATTTAGCAGCAGCCACCTTTTGCGTGATGCTTTTAATTTGTATGCAGAAGAAAACCACCACTGGCTCGACGACTATGCCACATTTATAGCGCTCAAAGAAAACTTTGGCGGAAAACCCTGGTGGGAATGGCCGGATGACTATCGCTACATGAAACCGCTGGTCATCGAACATTTCAAGCAGGAACACGCACACTCCGTAGAATTTCAAAAATTTGTACAATACGTTTTTCACGGACAATGGCATCGCGTAAAGCGCTATGCCAACGAAAGAGGAATCTCTGTGGTTGGCGACATGCCGCTTTATGTGGCGCATGATAGCGCTGATGTGTGGAGTAATCACGTAGTTTTCCAATTTGATGAAGACCGGAATCCAACCCATGTGGCCGGCGTGCCTCCTGACTATTTCAGCGCCACGGGCCAACTGTGGGGCAACCCGCTCTACGACTGGGATTATATGCAGGAGCATGATTTTGCATGGTGGACCAAACGCCTCGAAGCCTCGATAGCGCAATACGACATCATCCGCATCGATCACTTCAGGGGCTTCGAAGCATACTGGGCGGTGCCTTTCGGCGATGAAACCGCACAAAATGGGAAATGGATAAAAGCCCCTGGCCAGGAACTTTTTAAAACCATCGCCGGACGCATGGGTGCCTTACCCATCATTGCCGAAGACCTGGGTTTAATCACTGACGAAGTGGAAGCTTTGCGCGACGATTTTGGATTCCCGGGCATGAAAATCCTACAGTTTGCTTTTGGTGGCAGCCCCGAAAACTCCTACCTCCCGCACAGTTATAACCGCAACTTTGCGGTCTATACCGGAACCCACGACAACGACACGCTGAAAGGATGGTACGATCAACTTGAACCAGGGATTCACGAACAGATACGCGAATATGTTGACAGCAAAACCGGCAACATCAACAAGAAACTCATCAGGCTGGCGTGGAGTTCGGTGGCAGACATGGCCATCATACCCATCCAGGATCTGCTGGAGCTGGGCAGCGAGGCACGCATGAACATTCCGGGAACACCTTCGGGCAACTGGCAGTGGCGCTACCAGAAGCATTTACTCACACCCGAAAAAGCCGTATGGCTAAAGGATATCACAAGAATTTACAACAGATAAACCGCATGAGTCACAAAATAATCATCTACCAAACGCTGCCACGGCTTTTTGGCAATAAGAAAAAGAAAACAGTTTTTAATGGAACGTTGGCCGAAAATGGCTGCGGAAAATTTGATGATTATACCAACCTGGCGCTAACAAAAATAAATGAACTCGGCGCCACACACATTTGGTACACGGGTGTGATCGAACACGGCACCACCACCGACTACAGCAAATATGGCATCAAAAAAGATCATCTCACTTTAATAAAAGGTCGTGCCGGCTCACCCTACGCCATCAAAGATTATTACGATGTTGATCCCGATCTGGCCAATGTTCCGCGTACGCGTATGCGCGAATTTGAGGCACTAATAAAACGTACGCATGAGGCCGGTCTTAAAGTGAGCATCGACTTTGTCCCTAATCATCTTTACAGAGAATATATTTCGGATGCAAAACCGAAAGACGTTGAGGATTTTGGAAACAATGACAATCCTGAAAAATCATTCGATCCTCAAAACAACTTTTATTACTTGCCTGGCACAAGTTTTCATTTGCCTGATGGGATATCATGGTTGAATTCGGTGAAAACTGAAATACCCAAAAAACCCTATCACGAGGCTCCGGCCAAAGCTACCGGAAACGATCGCTTTACGCCGCATCCTGACAAAAACGACTGGTACGAAACCATCAAACTCAATTATGGCGTGGATGTGCTCGATGGGCGGAAAACCTACTTTGATCCGATGCCCGACACGTGGCACAAGATGCGCGACATACTAATATTCTGGGCTGCCAAAGGTGTGGATGGTTTCCGCTGCGACATGGCCGAGATGGTGCCGGTGCAGTTCTGGCAATGGGCTATTGCAGAAGTAAAAAAGGAATATCCTGAAATTATTTTCATCGCCGAAATTTATAATCCATTTGCTTACGCAGATTATCTGCAACGCGGCGGCTTTGATTATCTCTATGATAAAGCGGGCGTTTATGATACGCTGTTCAACATTATCCGCCATGGCGCGAGCACCCGCGCACTCACCGGCTGCTGGCAAGCACTGGAAGGAAAAGAGAAGCAAATGCTGCGGTTTGTCGAAAACCACGACGAAGTGCGAATAGCTTCGGAAGCTTATGCCGGAAATCCGCGCGCCGGAATTCCGGCCATGACAGTAGCTGCCGCCATGAACACCGGTCCGGTGATGATCTATGGCGGGCAGGAAATTGGCGAAACCGCGGCAGGCGCTGCGGGCTATAGCGGCGACGATGGACGAACGACCATTTACGACTACGCCGTGATGCCGAAACACCAGCAATGGATGAACAACGGACGGTTTGATGGCGAGCTGCTGGATGACGAACAAAAGTTGTTAAGAAAATTTTATCAGCAACTACTTACTTTTTGCCGCGATAGTGAAGCTATTGCTGAAGGGAAATTTTACGATCTGATGTGGGCGAATGAAGATTTTCCACGTGGAATTTATGCCTGGCTGCGCTACACCGAAAACGAAAAACTGCTGCTGGTTGTAAATTTTGATGATACCAAAACAGAGACTTCCGTGAAAATCCCGGAGCATGCTTTTGGTGAGATGGGGTGGAGTGATAAAGAGGGGCTTCGCCTGAAGGATATTTTGCAGACCGATACAAGTGAACTTCAAAAGCAAGAAATTTCAGAGCGTGGAATACCCGTGACCCTTGACGGGTATGGGGCGAGGGTGATAGCCCTTGCCTAAACCCTGCCAAGGCAGCGAGAGGCGCTTAAGGTTTGAGAAGGATTTTGCCGGAGGACATCGCCGAAATGTATTGGCGGATGCCATCCACAAAACCATCGAGCGGGAATGAGGCCTGGATTTGTGTTGTGAGTTCGCCACTGGTGAAGAGCGATTGGATAGTTTGCGAAATTTCCGCAAATTCACCGGAGGTTTTTTCGCTGATCCAACCGTTGAGGTTGAAGCCACGAACAATCTTATTCCCGAAAATGGCTCCCAGCGGATTGAACCCCGACAAGGGCTGCCCCGACAGTCCGCCATAAATGATCACCTCGCCGTTGTCGGCAAGCACATTGAAAAGTTTTCCGCTCAGCTCCCCTCCTACTGCGTCGATGGCAGCGGTAGCCTCCAGCTCTGAAGCCAGCGCCCGGAGTTGTTCATCAAAATTATCATCATTAATATTTAAAACATATTCTACTCCCTCCTTTTTCAATGCTTCCATCTGCTCCGGTTTGCGCACCAAATTGATGACTTCGATATTATTGCTTTGTGCAAAATGACGGATGAATTTCCCAACTTGTCCGTTGGCAGCCGACTGAATGACGGCTTTATGCCCGCCTTTTTTTACAAGCTCCACCAACGCCCAGGCTGTAAAAGGATTGATAAACAAACAAGCAGCCTGCTCCACCGACATATCTTTATCCACAACGAAATAATCCTTTTCCGACAAGGCCACATATTCAGTCCAGGCGCCCTGGCTGTCGTCGTTTACATAAAAAGTAACGCGTTTTCCAATGAGACTTTCCTTTGATCCTTCACCAAAGCTGACGATTGTACCAGCACCTTCGAAGCCTGCAATTGCGGGAAGCGTTTTTCGAACGTTGTAACCACCACGCAGAAAAGCGAGATCGGAAGGATTTATCGGTGAGGCTTCCACATGCACCAGCACCTGGTCGGCTGCGGGTTGTGGCACGGGGAGTTCTGCCACGCGCATCGCGGCAAGCACACGCAGCAGGTTGCCGTTGTATTGGTTGAGCTGAATAGCTTTCATTGTTTTAGGAAGGGTCATAAAAATAGTTTTTAGCAAAAAAATCTCAAAGGACAATAAAACAAATCACAAATAAATCTCAATATTAAAAACTCAATGATCAAAAGCGTTACGAATATTTGAATTTTGGTTTTTGGGATTTATTTGTCATTTGGAATTTGATTTTTGTCTTTTTATTAATACAAAAGCCGCCTTCCTCAATCGAAAGCGGCTTTTGATCTATTCAAAAAAAAGAAGACTACCGCATCGGATACTTCTTGAAAATTTCTTCTGATCTCATCAGGATGTCCACATATTGCGAACGCTTGTAGGCAAATGGATCGTTCATCCTATTGCGCGAAAGCTTGCCTTTGAAATCGTCGATGGTAGCATATTCTTTCTGGTCCATCCACTGATGGATATCGGATAGGATGGTTTTGATTT
>CAZTCX010000171.1:0-7842 GCA_964612515.1 uncultured Lentimicrobiaceae bacterium
ATCGCCACGGTCGTTGGAAACCACCACGTAGAGATCGATGATGGGAGGAAAAGCCTCCTGATTGGCTTTTTGAGGATAATGCGCATTGATGATATCGAAAAGCGAATAGCCGTCGTAGCGGAAAGCGCCTACAAAATAGTTGCCCGTGTCAGAAGGAAGCGCTTCTTTGACGATGATGCTGCGTTTTGGCAACGTCGAAAAGTCGATGGTTCCGGGGTTGGCGATCTCGCCGGCAATTTCTACACTGTTTGTTTGCAACGCATGCAAATCTTCGTTGTCGTAGAAGTTGTTGGTAGCATCGGTGGTGTCGCGCTGATGTTGAGGCGGTGCAGCGGAGGTACTTTGTTTTTCGGTGCTTTGATTCTGACAGCCAAATAGAACGACGGCTGCAATCAGGAATAGAATTTTCTTCATGCTCTTTTTATGATTAAAATGTTAATAAAAGCGATTTGCACAACGGTGCATATCAAGCGGCAAAGAAAATGATTTTTGAAGCGGCCACAACGTATTGGTGGCAAAAAGTAAGGAGTAAGATCATTTCATTATTGCGCCGAAGGCAGCCCATATTTCTGTAGCCTTTCGGGAATCTTGTCATAACCCGAAGCCGGCGCCGGAATTACCGAGGGCTGGCCGGCTTCTTCCATGAGACGCATGCCTCTGGAGGCATCCAGAAAAAAGTTGAGGAAATCAACAGCAAGCTCCCGGTTAGGCGCATTGGCGGGGATCGTCAATCCGTAAATCATAGGCTCGCCATGTTGGGTTATTTTTGTTCCGGGCGCTGAACCAACAATTTCAACACTTGCCGTACCATACCAATCAGCCAGTTCAGGATTTTTAAGATTTATCGAATCGGGAAGCAATAGGTAGCCAAGGTTGTGCTGCACCGCCACAGAGCGATAGATAAAAATGTAATCGACAGTGTGGGTTTCGAGCAAAGCAATCAGATCGGTTTCTTTTGGCCTTATGTAGCGCTGGTCTTTGTTGAGGAGGTTTTGCCGCAAATTTGGAATCTGTAGCATGCGTTCAGCCAGGTCGAGCGTTAGAACGGTTCGGTAGCCGCAAGGATCGGAGTCGGGGTCGGAGCGGCCGTAACGCACCTTGTCATTTGCCAGCACGCGCGGCCAGTTGGTGGCGTTGATACTGTCGGCGGCGGCGTTGACGAAAACAATTGCCATTTCATTGGCGGCAAAGCGGATGTTCCAATCGCTGTATTCTGGAATCATCATCTTGTCGATGATGGTGTAATCGGCGGACAGAAGGATGTCGCAGTCGCGGTGCAAATCGGTAATCTTGCGGATGCTTGCCACGCTGCCCGCGGCTTCTGTGAGGAACTTTGCCTCTGGGTGCTCCTGCTGGTATGCCGCGGTGATTTGTTTTACCGGAACGCTAAGGCTGCCCGCATGGAAAATTATGAGCTGCTGCTTATCTGCGCGGTTTTGACAACCAAAAAAAAGTGGTAAAACGATTAGGAAAAGAAACAGAGGATGGGTTTTCTTCTGCTGCCAAAGGCGAGCTATTTTTTTATAAAGCATGAGAAAGGGTTTAGTGCAAGTTCCAAATTTCAATATCCAAATCTCAAATAAATCCCAAAATCAATCATCAAATATTGAAATCCTGCGCAGTTTGGCTTTTTGAATTTTAGAAATTGAAATTTATTCGACTTTTGAAACTTTTGTCTTTTGGAATTCTCAGGTTTATCTGAGCACCGTGATGGTTCCGTTGAAGGTTTCGGTGCTAAAATATCCTTTGGCTTCGAGCACATAAAAGTAAACTCCCTCCACCAGGTTGGGCGCATCCCAGTCGCTCTGATAGTTTGATGACGAATAGACTTTTCGGCCTAACCGATTAAAAATTTTCAGATCAGTTGAAATGTAATTTTCTAATTCATCGATTACAAAAAACTGATTGTCAGGATCACCATTGGGCGTAATAACTTTGGGGATCTTCAATTCAGTTTGCTGTACGTTAACAGTCATTGACACCGAGTCGATACATTCGTTTTGTGTGGTGTATTTCAGCCAGACTTCGTATTCGCGCACATGGTTAAATACTTTTGTTGGATTTTCCTCTTTGGTGTAGGTGCTGTCGCCGAAGTTCCAGCTCCAGTCGATAACCTGCAGGCTGTCGATGGATTTGTTTTCAAAGGAGAAGACCACCACCGGATTTTCGATATAGACCTGTTCGCTGGGGTCGCGTACAATTTCCACTTCAGGAAGTTTGTAAACTTCTACATTGATGCCGGTGTCGCGCACGCAGCCATATTGGTCGGTAACTTCGATAGTGTATTCAGATTCGCAAAGGCTGAAGGCGATAGAATCGCGCTGAACGGGTCGGGCGGTGGGCCAAACGTAGGAATAGGGAGGTAGCCCCCCTTCTACAATTACCTGCAACTGTCCTTTGCAGGTGCCGGGGCAGCCCGTGTTGATTTGATTTACTTCGGCAAAGACCATGCGTGGATAAAGCCAAATTTGTACGCTGTCGGTGCAAATGATGGTGTTGGCGCTGTCGCTGATTTGTACATAAATGGTAGTAGTATCGTTTTCGGGAGTAACGTCAACACAGGCGCGCGTATCGAACGAAATGAAAAGATCCGGATCGTTGGAACTCCATTTATACATGAGCGTGTCCGGAACTACGCAAAGTGTCACCGGATAAGAGTAGCAGGTGAGGATGGTATCCACCATGTCGATGTAGGCATTTTGCATGATCACGAATGTGGAATCTTCCACCACCGTCATATCCGGACGGGTACAATGCACGCTGTATTTTCCGGGCTGGGTAGCAATGATCGTCTGCGTCTGTTCATTGGTATTCCACAGGTAACTGATAAACCCTTCGCCGGCATCAAGCAGCACGCTGTCGGCCATACAAACGCGTGTGGTATCCGGCAACTGTGGTTCTTGTGCCACAGCAGTGCCGAAAATATGCAGCAACATGAATAGAGTAATTCCGGTGATTGTAAAAGTTACGTTTTTGCCTTGTAATACCATTCTTCTTATGCTCGTTTTGGATCGCGAAAATAGGGTTTATTCTGCAACTGCAACCTCGTCATGCTAATACATTCCAAAGGTAAGCATCGCCAGCGTGCAGTTTTCAACCACCTCGATGCCTTGTTTTCGGGCCAGCGCTTCAAAGGTTTCGTTTTCTGTACCCGGATTGAAGATGATGCGCTTGGGCGAAATAGTCTTCAGAATGTATTCGTAGTACTGTGGCTGATTGGCCGGCCCCACATACATCGTCACTGTGTTGACGTGCTCTGCATCCGGAAAACCGGTGAAAATCTCCGTTTCACCAATCATCCCGGGTCGCAGCCCAATAGCAACCACAGGATGCCCGTAAGCATTCAGTTGGTTGACGGCTGTATGCGAGTATCGGTAAGGACGCGTGCTGGCGCCAATCACAAGTGTTTTCTTCTTATTTGCTAATGCCACAGGTGCGAAATTTTACTCAAGAAAATGATTTCCTGACTAAAATATTGCAACCGCCTGTAAATATTTCAGTTGCTACGCTTTTGCTTGACTATTCATTACAAAGCATTTCTATTTTAATTTTTTTTAAAACGTAATTGCTTAATCAATAAAGTTTGTCACAATTGCTTCTGTCTTTTCGCCGCTAATGTCCCATCCCCTGACCTTCTTCGACGCATGGAAGGGATGTCTCTTTCATAGCATAAGTGGAGTGATTAAGCGAAGCTTTCCGTTTAATAATATCTCCTAAGAGTCAGACGAGAACGCTTCCCTCTCCAATTGGAGAGGGGTCGGGGGTGAGGCAAAAAAAAGAAGTACTTCGTGTCACAAATATTATATAAATAACTAATAAAAATAGACAAAAGGACATTTGATATCAATGAGTTAACTGACAATTTTGCTTTAAAAGCCCACTTTTTCCTGCTGGCCGGATGTTTGATAACTGATATTTCCAACCAAAAAATTATCAACCTATGAACCTCAATAATTTCACTTTAAAAGCGCAGGAGGCTGTGCAAAAGGCACAGGAAATTGCCCAGGTGTCTCAGCATCCGCAAGTAGAGACTGCGCATCTGCTCGAAGGCCTTCTGTCGATTGATGAAAATGTCATTCCATTTCTGCTAAAGAAAATGGATATAGATATGAATGCGCTGACTGCCGACCTTGACCGGTTGCTACAGACGTATGCACGGCAAACCGGCGGGCAGGTCTATCTTTCGGCTGATGCCAACACCGCTTTGCAGAAAGCGTTGTCGTACCTCAAAGATTTCGGTGATGAGTTTGTAAGCATCGAACACGTGTTGCTGGGTATCCTTTCGGTAAATGATAAAACCGCTTCGTTGCTTAATGAGCACGGTGTAAACCGCAAAAATCTGCTGGAGGCTATCAAAACTTTGCGCAAAGGGCAAACCGTGAAAACACAAAATGCCGAAGACACTTATAATGCATTGAATCGTTATGCGCGAAACCTGAACGAGCTGGCTGCCAGCGGCAAGCTCGATCCTGTTATTGGCCGTGACGAGGAGATTCGGCGTATTCTGCAGATACTCTCGCGACGGACCAAAAATAACCCGATCCTGATTGGCGAGCCGGGCGTTGGCAAAACCGCCATTGCCGAAGGTATCGCCCATCGTATCATCAATGGCGACGTGCCCGAAAACCTGAAATCGAAACAGATATTCTCGCTCGATATGGGATCGTTGATTGCTGGCGCAAAATATAAAGGCGAATTTGAAGAGCGGCTCAAAAGCGTCATCAAAGAGGTAGTGGATGCCGATGGAGAAATCATTCTTTTTATCGACGAGATTCATACTTTGGTGGGAGCTGGCGGCGGCGAAGGTGCCATGGATGCCGCCAACATTCTGAAGCCGGCACTCGCACGTGGCGAGTTGCGCGCCATCGGGGCTACAACGCTCAAAGAGTACCAGAAATATTTTGAAAAAGACAAAGCTCTCGAACGCCGTTTCCAGATCGTGATGGTGAACGAACCCGACACGCTCGACGCCATCTCTATTTTGCGTGGACTAAAAGAGCGCTACGAAACGCACCACCACGTGCGGATTAAAGACGATGCCATCATTGCAGCTGTTGAGCTTTCGCAAAGGTATATCACCGACCGCTTTCTTCCCGACAAGGCCATCGATCTGATTGATGAAGCTGCCGCTAAACTGCGTCTCGAGATTAACTCGCTGCCCGAAGAACTCGATGAGATCGAGCGTCGCATCCGCCATCTTGAGATTGAGCGCGAAGCCATCAAACGCGAAAAAGACCAGGAAAAACTCAGTCATTTGCAGGAAGACATTGCCAACCTTAGCGAACAACGCGACCATTTGCGGGCCAAATGGCAGGCCGAGAAAGAAGTGGTGGAAGCCATTCAAAGTCGTAAGAAAGACATCGAAGATTTGCGTTTAGAGGCCGACCGCGCTGAGCGGGAAGGTGATTTTGGCAAGGTGGCCGAGATTCGTTACGGAAAGATTAAAGCGCAGGAAGATGAGCTTGAAAAACTAAAAGCCCGTCTTACCAGCACACAAGGCGACAGCCCGATGATCAACGAGGAGGTGGATAGTGAAAATATTGCCGAGATCGTTTCACGGTGGACGGGCATTCCCGTGAGCAGGATGTTGCAAAGCGAACGCGAAAAACTGTTGCATCTCGAAAGCAAACTGCATCAGCGTGTAGTGGGGCAGGAGGAAGGCATCACTGCCGTTGCCGACGCCATACGCCGCAGCCGTGCCGGATTGCAGGATACCCGCCGTCCGATTGGTTCTTTCATATTTTTGGGAACCACCGGCGTTGGTAAAACCGAGCTGGCAAAAGCATTGGCCGAGTTTCTGTTTAATGACGAAAATTCTATGATCCGCATCGACATGTCGGAGTACCAGGAGCGCCACACCGTTTCGCGACTGATTGGCGCTCCTCCGGGATATGTAGGTTACGAAGAGAGCGGCCAGCTTACCGAAGCTGTGCGCCGCAAACCCTATTCGGTGATACTCCTCGATGAAATCGAAAAAGCACATCCCGACGTTTTCAACATTCTGCTGCAGGTGCTCGACGACGGCAGGCTCACCGATAACAAAGGACGATTGGTAGATTTTAAAAATACCATCATCATTATGACCTCCAACATCGGCTCGCATCTGATACAGGAAATGCTCGGCGCCGAAAATGACAGCGACGACGAACAGAAGTTTGAAGCCACACGCCATGAGGTCTTTGAGTTACTAAAGCGCACCATCCGCCCGGAGTTTCTAAATCGTATCGATGAGATCATCATGTTCCGTCCGTTGTCGGAAAAACAAATACGTGAGATTGTCGATTTGCAAATCCACATGTTGCAGAAACAGCTCGACAAAAACGGTATTCATCTGGAACTAACGCCTGCCGCTTTAGATTGGATAGGCCATGCTGGATTCGATCCGCAATATGGCGCCCGTCCGGTAAAGCGTGTCATCCAGCGCAACCTGATGAACGAGCTTTCCAAAATGATCCTGGCTGGCCGCGTCACCCGCGACGACACCATCCGAATAGATGCGCAAAATGGAGAACTGACTTTTGAGAACGCATAAAAATCTGGAGATAATAAGGGGCAAACCTTCTAATGAGTAAAAAAGGGCAACACAGAAATAACTCTGTAGACCATGCCAGCGGGGCGGTGTGGGTGTAAATAGGGGATAAAATGTTTCAATACGGAAATTTAATATGGTGGGGTGATGGGTGGGACTGTGTGATCTTATGAGCAACGAATGAGTGAGAATGAGAATGGAGGGCGAAGTTTTGAAAATTAGAGTTTGATTTAGATTAGAACAACCACGATACAACCTTAGAGCCAGGATAGCATACCTTATTATTGTGTGTCCCGCCCACGTGCGACCCACATTATGCTGTGCGGCGCTTACGGGAAGGCTCTTGCTGCTGGCGTAGCGTACGAAGCTCCTGCCGCAGCTCATGTATGTCTTCTTTGTAACGCGCTATATCCTCCTGGTAGCGCTCTACATCCTTAAGGTAGCGGCAACTGATGCACGCCGGCTCCTGACCAGACGCTCCTTCCTCATTTCTGCCCAGTAGCATCTCCCCCTCCCCGGTGATTAACCATCCTGGGTTAATTTCGGGGTAATAAGACAAAATACTGACTAATTTATCCCCACCAATTTCGCTTTTAAGCCCAATTCCTTTAAAAAGAGATTCACTAATCTTGCTGTTCCGGCAAAATTCTGGCCTTTTAATTCCTTTATAATCAAGATATTCCAATAATCTTGATTTAATAACAGCAATATTTTGTCTTTTTTCTTGCAAAAGTCAATATTTTGTCTTTATCTTTGTCGCCAACAAATGCCAAAGATAGATAAAATGAAAGCTAAGAAACAAATAAACTTTACCGGTAGGCTGCCAAACGATCTGATAGCACAGCATGCAGGCGTTAGCAAGCGCACTGTGGTGCGGGTGCTGGGCCAAAAGAACTACACCCACACCCGCGCAGGCAAAGCCGTGCTGGAGGCCGATCGCAAACTTCGCAACAAACTAAATGAGATATAATTATGAAAAAAGTAAATAGAAAGCAGCCGGCAGTGGGTAGTTTAAAATTCAAAACGAAATGTGGGAAAGTAGCACAACAGGCGGCAACACACGGCACAACAGGCGGCAATCAGACGGCACGAACAGGCGGCACTTTTTAAAGTCATAAAATTATGAGATACGATGAAAAAGTAGATAGTTGGATAATTGACCTGGAGGAGTGGATTAATTCCGGTTTAACCATGAAACAATATAGGTATCTTAAAGACAATAAGAATTTAAAAACAAAAGGTCGCGCCCATAAAGGCCAGCCGGTCGAAATTATCTTATCATCCATAAAAGACGACGACAAGCGCGAGCAGAT
>CAZTCX010000172.1:0-7834 GCA_964612515.1 uncultured Lentimicrobiaceae bacterium
GTTGCCGGCCCAGGTAGTATCATCGAGGCGGATGCGGGCGTTGGCGAATTCGGGACCTGCATCGCTGTTGAGGATGCCCGGATGAATCACCTCCAGTTGCTGCCCGTCAGTAGTGCGCAGTTGAGGATGATAAAGACGGTATTGCCATACAAAATTCAGGAAACTTTCGTTCATCTGCAAAGGCTTTAATACAAAACTAAAAACATTTTCATAAAATCCGTTTGAAAATATTATTTTAGTAAATAAAAAATTCTAATTTTGTCAGGTTGTGATTTGTTAAATTACAGATAAGTTTTATGAAGGATTTGGTTTCGTTGGTAAGTGGCATTGAATTTAAAACCCGACAGTTATCAAGCCAGCTTCGGAGCTACAAAAAGCAGATTGAGACATTGCAAACCCACAACAATAAACTACTTGAAGAAAACAACGAATTAAAATTAAAAGTTAAACAATTAGAATACACAAATCAGATAATTAAAATTGCAAAGGCATTAGAAAGGGAAAAAGGATCGACAGGAGCAAAGCAGCTCATCAACGGGCTGCTGCGGGAAGTTGACAGGTGTATCGGTTTGATGAATGATTGACAAGCATTTTTATAATACTCTGTAATGGATAAATTTTTTATAACCGTGCGGGTGGCCGAAAGAGAATACCGGCTGAACATCGAAAGGAAAGATGAGGCGCTGGTGCGGGAAGTAGTAAAAAAAATCAATGATGACCTCAGGAAATATGCAGGAAGCTACGAGTTTAAGGACACACAGGATTTGCTTGCCATGGTGGTGCTTCAAAACGCTATTGGCAACAAGCACATGGATATCCAGTTGAACTTTCAGCAGGACAAACTGAGCGAAAAATTAGAAGAGATCGACAGAGTACTAACCGAACATTTGACCAACGAAGTTCAACCTACGTTCTTTGAAAAGCGCCGCTAAGCCAGGGATGAAAAGTCCTGATAGCGGTGGAATGATTTAACCCGCATTTATTCCAATTTTTGTTTGTAAACTCAACATTTTACACTCAAGGGAAAAACGCAGGCAGTTAAAAGCAGGCCTCATTCCGCTTCGGCGGAAACCCGTCTTATGGCGGGTCAGTGGACGTTTGATGCTGCCGGTAACCCTAATCGTTACGATAGGGGTTTACTAAACTCCTTTGGAATTTTTGCGGGTTTTTTTCTTTTTCCGATGCCCTTAACTAAAACACGAAAAATAATGGATACTTACTTGATTGCGATTTTCGTGGGGGCGCTAGGAATAGCCCTCGGCGTGTTGCTCTCTTCCACAGTGCTGCGTAAGAGAGTGACAAAAAAAAGCCAGGATCTGCTGCTCGATGCACAGGAAAAAGCTGAAATGATGAAGAAGGAGAAAATCCTTCAGGCAAAAGAGAAATTTTTGCAACTCAAAACTGAGCACGAACAAGTTGTAAACGAACGCAACAACAACCTGCTCAAAAACGAAAACAGGCTGAAGCAAAAGGAAACTACAGCTTCACAGAAACTTGAAGAACTCAACAAAAAAGAGAAAGAACTCGCCAACCTGCGCAAGAATCTCACCTCGCAGCTTGAATTAGTAAACGCCAAGCAGGAAGAGCTCGACAAATTTGTACACAAACAAGTGGCACAGCTCGAAGCCATTTCGGGACTCACCGCCGAAGAAGCCAAGGCACAGATCGTAGAAACCCTCAAGGAGGAAGCCAAAAGCACAGCGATGGTTTATGTGCAGGACATCCTCGACGAAGCCAAACTCACCGCCAACCAGAAAGCACGCGAGATTATCATCGAAACCATTCAGCGCACAGCAACTGAAAATGCTGTGGAGAATTCTGTTTCGGTTTTTAATATTGATAACGACGAAATCAAAGGGCGCATCATCGGTCGCGAAGGCCGCAACATCCGCACCCTGGAGGCGCTCACCGGCATCGAGATCATCATCGACGACAGCCCCGACGCCATCATCCTTTCCGGCTTCGACCCGGTGCGCCGCGAAATAGCACGCCTCTCCCTGCACAAACTCGTCACCGATGGCCGTATTCACCCGGCACGCATCGAAGAGGTAGTTACTAAAACCAAAAAACAAATCGAACAGGAAATCATCGAAACCGGGAAACGCACCTGCATCGACCTGGGCATCCACAACATGAGTCCGGAGCTGGTGCGACTGGTAGGGAAGATGAAATACCGTTCTTCCTATGGCCAAAACCTGCTGCAGCACTCACGCGAAGTTGCCAACCTCTGCGCCACCATGGCCGCTGAGCTGGGTTTGAATCCCAAAAAAGCCAAACGCGCCGGACTGCTGCATGATATTGGCAAAGTGCCCGACAACGAGTCGGAATTGCCACACGCACTGCTGGGCATGAAACTGGCCGAGAAATACAAAGAAAACGAGGAGGTTTGCAATGCCATCGGCTCGCACCACGAAGAGGTAGAAATGACCACATTGCTGGCGCCCATCGTTCAGGTTTGTGATGCGATCTCAGGTGCACGCCCGGGAGCGCGCCGCGAAGTAGTGGAAGCTTACATCCAGCGGCTCAAAAATCTTGAAGCCCTGGCCCTCTCCTATCCAGGCGTTGTTAAGACTTATGCGATACAAGCCGGCCGGGAATTACGCGTAATTGTCGGTGCCGAAGCTGTTTCAGACGAAGAAGCAAGATTGCTTTCGTACGACTTATCGAAGAAAATCCAGGACGAGATGACTTATCCGGGACAAATTAAAATTACAGTGATCCGCGAAACACGCGCCATCAATTTTGCCCGATAGTTCTTTAATTAAAATCATGGATTTTCTCTACTACACTATTTGTAAAGGAAATTCATGATTTTTTTATAAAAATACCCTTAAAAAACATTTTATGAAATCGTCAAAGCAACTTTTTCAATCATCTTCATACCGCCTTCTCACAGCCTTGCTCTTTGCCGCATGGCTGTGGCCTGCAACCACTCAGGCACAAACTTTTGAATGGGCTGTGGCCGAGGATATCGATTTTGAATTGAATCCGGAATCTTTAAATTATGCTGTCACCGCCGATGTATGGGGATATGTGTATTACGCCGGATTAAAAACCTATGCCGCTTCATACGGCAGCAATGCTTTTGGCGAAAGCTTCTTTACCAAATATGATGACAATGGCGGTCAGATTTTTCATAAACTGCTGGCTGGCCAGAGCGTTGTCACCAATCTTGAATCCGACCACCAAAACAACATTGTAATGACCGGCCTGATGCGCACCGACATGGTATTTTCGGCAGGTGATACCCTCGGCTACAATGGCAGTGGCACCAATACTTTTGTTGTAAAATTTACACCAAATGGGCAGGTCATCTGGATGAAAAACCTATCCGTACTTTATGGATATTCTGATCAAATAAAAGGGCTGGCGCTGGATGAGGAGGATAATATTTATGTAGCATGGTCGTCAAGCGCAACAGGCAGCTCGAGGGTCAGCAAGTTTTCGCAAGCGGGTGAACAGATGACAGACATCCTGCAAAATGCCGTTTCGATAATCTCTTCTGTAGATGTGAGTGCCAACGGCGATATTTATGTTGCCGGATCGTGTTCAGGACCCAATGCTATATTTGGCGGCGTGCCCTACAACTCAGGCTACACTTACAGCATCTATGTGGCACGTTACAACAGTGCCGGCCAGCCGTTGTGGGTTAAGTTTGTCGAAGACGTAAGCTGCATCCAGCCAAACGTTCGGTGGAGTTCGATAAATAAAATCTTCCTTTCGGGAAGGCTCTCGGCACCCATGACTTTTGGTAATATCCCAACAAATGGCCCCTCTTGGGTTTACGACTTTTTCCTGGCACGAATGGATACAACAGGCACTTTTGAGTGGGTGCGTGAAGTTCCACAAACTACCCTTGGCGATGCCTCGGCAGGAAAACTCAAACACCTCTCGCTCGACTATTACGGTTTCCCATACTTGTGCGGCTTCTCACGCGGCGAGATAGAATGGTCGGAGCAGTGGCAAACCAATACCGGTGCGCGCGGACTTATCGTTTTGGCCTATAATCCCAACGGTGATTACCGCTGGATAAAATCCGCCACAGGCGCGCTGGATGCACAAACCATCGATGCCTTTTCACCCGACGAAATTTACCTTACCGGCGTCGCCTTCGGGCAATTGCAACTCGACGATATCATCCTTACTGCCGGCAGTTTTTACTTCCCGTTTCTGGCCAAAATTGAATTGGTTACAACGGGAAACCCAATACTACAACAAAATGAAGTGCGGGCAAAGGTATTTCCCAATCCGATGCATGATGTTGCCACCATCACCATCGAAAATACCACCGCTACACTCCGGCATATTTACATCCGAAATCTGAATGGAATGCTGGTGAAAGAAGTTTCCGCTGATAACCAAAGCTTACGCTTCAATCGCGAAAACCTTAGTCCCGGGATTTATCTTGTAGCCATCCGCCTCAGCGATGGCAGTACAACTACGACAAAGCTGGTGGTACTCTAGAAGAAGAGTGGCAGAAGGGAGAAGGGAGAGGTGAGAAAAGAAGATTGACGATTTTAGATTTTGGGATTTGAATCCCTGACAATGCCTGTCTCCTGCGTTTTCGTTAAACCAATGCAAACATCATCAGCAAAAAGAAAAGCCGGAATAATGAAATTATTCCGGCTTTTTCGTTGTTTAAAAAATTTAGATTTCTATCCCGACCTGAACTATTCAGGATGAATTGCCTCAACGGGGCAAACATCAGCACATGCGCCACAATCGGTGCAGGCGTCCGGATCAATTTTATAAATTTCGCCCTCGGAGATTGCCTCTACAGGACACTCGTCGATACAAGTACCACAAGCGGTACAATCATCTGAAATTACGTATGCCATTTTATTTAGGTTTTTGATTAAAAATACTGCGGCAAAGTTTGCATTATTTTCTTTCAAACGACCTCTCAAAATCAAATATTTGAAGATTTATAGCTGTTTTAAATTGACATTATCTAACAGCCATCAGCCTTTCAGCGCTGTGCGCTGCATTGCCCACATTTCGTCCAACGAGGCTTTTGTGTACTTTTGCGTTTTAACATGCATTCCTAAGTTTATAAAAGAATAAAATGATGATCAATTTTGAAAAAGAGATTCTGCAGGGCATCCCTGACCAACTTCCCGCCATGCCACAATGGGACGCAAGCGTTTCGCATGCACCCCGGCGAAAAGAAATCCTGAATGCTGACGAAAAAGTACTTGCGTTAAAAAATGCCTTGCGCTATTTTCCTACATCACAACATCCACAACTGGCGCCGGAATTTGCTGATGAGCTGCAAAAGTATGGACGCATCTATATGTATCGCTACCGTCCGACCTACTCCATGCATGCCCGCCCAATCACGGATTATCCTGCAAGGAGCCAGCAAGCGGCTGCGATTATGCTGATGATTCAAAACAACCTCGACCCTGCTGTGGCACAGCACCCACACGAGCTGATAACTTATGGTGGCAATGGCGCAGTGTTTCAAAACTGGGCGCAATATCTGCTCACCATGAAATACCTTGCCGAAATGACCGACGAGCAAACTCTGGCGATGTATTCGGGGCACCCGATGGGGCTTTTCCCCTCGCACCACGATGCTCCACGAGTGGTTGTTACGAATGGCATGGTCATTCCCAACTATTCCTCGCCCGACCACTGGGAAAAATTTAACGCACTGGGCGTCTCGCAATACGGACAAATGACTGCCGGATCGTACATGTACATCGGGCCACAGGGTATTGTTCACGGCACCACCATCACCGTGCTGAATGCCGGAAGGATGCTCGCAAATGGAAACAATGAAGGCCTTGGCGGAAAATTATTTGTTACCTCCGGCCTTGGCGGAATGTCAGGTGCACAGGCAAAAGCCGCCGTGATTGCTGGCGCTGTAGGCGTGATAGCCGAAGTTAACGAAACCGCAGCCCGCAAACGCCACCAGCAGGGGTGGGTGGATGAACTTTATAACGACTTATCAAAGTTAACGGATCGCATCCGCAAGGCACGCGATGGCAAAGAATCGGTATCGCTGGCGTATGTTGGAAACATTGTCGAATTGTGGGAGGCGCTTTTATCAGAAAATATAAAAGTCGAATTGGGGTCGGATCAAACCTCGCTGCACAATCCCTGGGCAGGCGGCTATTATCCCGCAGGCCTCACTTTTGAAGAATCCAACAAAATGATGGTGGACGACCCGAAGCAATTTGCTGAAGCTGTAAAAAGTTCATTGCGCCGGCAGGTGAAAGCCATCAACGCGATGACTGCCCGTGGGATGTACTTTTTCGATTATGGCAACGCATTCCTGCTGGAATCGGGACGTGCCGGAGCCGACATTTTTAACGATAAGGGTGGCTACCGTTATCCGTCATACGTGCAGGATATTATGGGACCATTGTGTTTCGACTATGGCTTTGGCCCTTTCCGCTGGGTTTGCACCTCGGGCAACGCCGAAGATCTTGACAAAACCGATCAGATTGCCATAAAAGTACTTGAAGAGATAGCTACCACCGCACCGGATGAGATAACCCAACAGATGCACGACAACATCAGATGGATAAAAGGAGCCAAAGAAAACAAGCTGGTGGTTGGATCGCAGGCACGCATACTTTACGCCGATGCCGAAGGACGCATCGGCATTGCGGAAGCTTTTAATAAAGCGATACGCTCAGGCGAAATATCAGCTCCGGTAGTGCTGGGACGCGATCATCATGACGTATCGGGCACCGACTCACCTTACCGCGAAACTTCTAACATTTACGACGGCTCACAGTTTACTGCCGACATGGCCATTCAAAATGTTATCGGCGACGCATTCCGTGGCGCCACCTGGGTTTCGATTCACAACGGCGGAGGCGTAGGCTGGGGAGAAGTGATCAACGGTGGGTTCGGCATGGTGCTGGATGGCACCGACGATGCCGATCGGCGTTTGAAATCGATGCTTTATTGGGATGTTAATAATGGAATTGCCCGACGTAACTGGGCACGTAATCCCGGCGCCATTTCGGCTATAAAACGAGCCATGCAAAGCAATCCAAACCTGAAGATAACTTTGCCAAACGAGGCCGATGAAGCGCTCTTGAAAAAACTGGTTTGATTCAAATTATTAATTAAATGATTTTCGAGACCAACGAAACCTTGTGCTAGCCAACGATCTACATAAGCTTTATCAGGCGGAGATGACTGATGCTGACTTCGGGCGGCTCAGCGAATTTATCTTTCGCGAGTACGGCATCCATCTGCCACCGCACAAGAAGCTCATGCTCCAGAGCCGCCTGCGCTCACGCCTGAAGGTAAACGGATGCAGCGATTTTGCCACCTACCTAACGTTTCTCTTCAGTAGCCGCGGCCAGCAAATTGAGCTTATCCAAATGATCGATGCTGTGACCACCAACAAAACCGATTTCTTCCGTGAGCCCGATCATTTTGATTATTTGTACAAATATGTTTTTGTTGATCATCAACTGCATTTGGCAAACAAAACTTTTAAAATTTGGAGTGCAGGATGTTCAACTGGCGAAGAGCCCTACACCATGGCCATCATCCTGAGTGAATTCAAAGCTTTGCATCCCCGTTTCGACTTTGAAATTGTAGCTACTGATCTTTCTGCAACAGCTTTGCGACAGGCGACGTTGGCCATTTATCCCGAAAGTAAAACCCAGGTAATCCCGCTTAGTCTGCGCCAGAATTATCTATTGCGCAGCCGTGACCGAACCTCCAAAAAGGTGCGCATCGTTTCGGCACTTCGACAAAAAGTGCAGTTTGAACGGCAAAACCTGATGCACACCGATAATTTCGGGGAAAGTGATTTTGATGCCATTTTTTGGTCTTCGCGTCGAGACGGTGTAGCGCATCGGGG
>CAZTCX010000173.1:0-7826 GCA_964612515.1 uncultured Lentimicrobiaceae bacterium
TCAACAGCGGGTATAACGTTCATAAACCAAATGATGCCGGCCGTGTAACTTTTAAAGATGCAACAGGTGCTTATGCCGGCGCAGCATACGAAAACGATCCTTACAACCGCATCGACTGGACAGTAACCCAGCCCGGCCTTTGGGCAGGAACCGTTTCGACTGACTGGTGGACTTCGGCCAACTGGGACGATGGGAATGTTCCTAATAACGTGACGGATGTTACCATCCCGGCAACGGCACCTTATATGCCGACTATTGGAGAAGGAGTTTTCAATTGTAAAAGTCTCACCATCAATGGAACGCTTACCTTCGGCGGCGGCGACCTGTATGTATCCCAAAATACCACCATCAACGGAGCCCTTGTCATGAATGCAGCTTCGCTATTTGCAGTTCAGGGAGATATTGTTTGGAGCTCCGGCTCAACGGCTAACATTACCCATGTTGATGCAGAAATAGATGCATACGGCCACTGGGACTTCAACGCAGGAGCGAATGCCAGCCTGGCCAATGGAACCGTATTTTTTCTTGGATCATCCACTAAGTGGATCCGCAGCTATTCGGCCAATTGCTCGTTTTACAATCTACGCAGCCAGAAAACAGGCGGAGCACAGATTGGCTTTAGCGATTTATCGTCTGAAGATTTAAAGATAAATGGCTACCTGCTCATATACACCGGGTCAAAATTTGTTTCCGACAGTCCGGCGGATATTTTTATTAAAGGCAACATCACCACCCAGGGAACTTTTCAATGTAATGATGGCGTTGTTTGGTTGGATGGCGTTAACCAATCCATCACACCCGGAGTGAACGATTACTTCAATACCCTTATTTTTAGCCAGACTGGAACGGTAAATATCATTAGCACCTATACAAATACCATCACTATAAAAGGCAATTTGCACATCGATTCGGGTATTTTTAATGCCGGCAGCAGTATCATCAAAATTGCCGGCTACTGGGACAACAATTTGGGAAGTGCAGCTTTTCTGGAAGGTACAAGCCGGGTGATCTTTAATGGCGGCAATTACCACCAGTACTGTTATATGGATGAAACTTTTTACGCTTTGGAGGTGGATAAACCTTTGGGAGGGGCCTTAAGATTATGCGAAGGCAACGTTGGCTCAACAGTGGCTTGTAGTACTTACGACTGGACTGCTGGGGCATTGGATGCAATGAATGGGAATTTTACGGCTTTAAACTTTACTGATAACGGAATTGCCGGTAATTTTTACGTGAACGAAGGCGGTTCGATTACCCTGGGAAGTGTCGGGAGCAATCCACAGCTTAAAGGCAATATCACAATAACAGGGGGTACGTTCAATATCATTGCCGCCATCGAAAGCCAGTGGCCGGGCAATGGCAATGCCTCTATCACCATGAGTGGCGGCGAACTAAATGTATATCCTTACGGGATAGATATAGTTAATAATGCTCCTTATACTTTTACTACCAACATCACCGGAGGGAAAATCCGCACCGAAGGCCATTTTTTCAACGACCGAAGCGATTTTAACCCGACCGGTGGAACCATTGAACTATATGGAAGCAATGATGCACAATTTCAGATGAATGCCGGTAGCGCCTATAATCTATTCATCGATAAAGTAAGTAGCAAAACCGTCACGCTCGCGAGCAATGTAACAGTAAATGGTTATTTGACGGTGAACAGTGGAACTTTTTCCGGTACAAATAAGACCATCACCCTGGCCAAAGAGCTGAACATCAATTCGGGCGGAACTTTGCACCTGGCTACCGGCACACAGTTAAAACTTGCCACTAGTAAATACCTGAAAGTAAACAATGGTGGATTGCTGAAGTGCGAGGGGACAGGAGCCGATGCCGTGAACATTACCCATAGCGCAGGCTATTATTTCCTCCTGGTAAATGGTGGAGGAACAATTTCAGCTAAAAGCACTACTTTTCAATACATGAATAACATCAACCTACAAAATGGATCAACTATTGATCCAGCTAATTCTTTTTACAACTGCACCTTCGCTAACAACTCAGATAATTATGCATCGTTTCTTATCATTGGGAATGAACAGGATATTGACATCCGTAAAGCAAGCTTCCCATCAAAGAACGCTACTTATACAGTTTCAAAACCAAATAATGCTGGTCACATCAATTTTATTGATGCCACCGGAGCTTATGCAGGGGCTGCCTATGAAAACGATCCTTACAACCGCATCGACTGGACAGTAACCCAGCCCGGCCTCTGGACCGGTGCCGTTTCTACCGACTGGTACACAGCGGCCAACTGGGATGATTTGGCCGTACCGACAGCGCTTACGGATGTTACAATTCCTACGGGTGTTTCCAATATGCCCTTGATAAGTTCAGGTACTGCTTCTTGCAAAAATTTAACCCTAAATGGTTCACTTGTCATTGGTAATGCTAAACTACAGGTTGCTGAAAATATGGCAATTGCTGGTAACCTGGCTATGAATGTTGTTTCCGGACAAATAATCGTTCAGGGTGACATTGATTGGAACGCTGGTTCCACCGCCAATATCACTGCCGAGGTTCAAATAAATACCTACGGCAACTGGAACTTCAACGCAGGAGCAAATGCCAACCTTGCCGATGGAATCATAACATTTATGGGGTCAGTAAATACGTGGATTCGTTGCTATTCCGCCAATTGCTCGTTCAGGCATATCTATATTCAAAATTATTCCGGAGCAAAGGTCGGCTTTAGCGATTTATCCACAGAGGATCTAAAAATCAACGGCATTCTTTTTATTTACCCCGGATCGAAATTTGTTTCCGACTGCACGAAGGATATTATTGTTAAAGGTAATCTTAGCAGCCAGGGAACTTTCGAATTCAACGCCGGTACATTGAAGCTGGATGGCGGAAACCAATCCATCACGCCCAATGTAAACGATTATTTCAACAACCTTGTTTTTAGCCAGACCGGAACAGTAAACATTATAAGCACCCACACAGGAATTATAACAGTAAAAAGAGATCTGCACATCGATTCGGGTATTTTAAACGCAGGGAACAGTATATTTAAAGTGGGTGGCAACTGGGACAACAATGTGGGAACAGCGGCTTTTGTTGAGGGAACAAGTCAGGTGATTTTTAATGGTGGCGATTACCACCAGTACTGCTATATGGATGAAACTTTTTACTCTCTGGAGATAAATAAACCTTTGGGAGGAGCCTTAAGATTATGCGAAGGCAACGTTGGTTCAACAGTAGTTTGTGGCGAGTACAACTGGACTGCTGGTGCATTGGATGCAATGAATGGAAGCTTTACGGCTACTGGTCTCGCTGATAATGAAATATCAGGAAATTTTTATGTAAACGTAGGCGGTTCGATTACGCTGGGAAATTACGGGAGCAATCCACAGCTTAAAGGCAATATTACAATAACCGGGGGTACGTTCAATGTTATTGCCGCCATCGAAAGCCAGTGGCCGGGCAATGGCAATGCCTCTATCACCATGAGTGGCGGCGAACTAAATGTATATCCTTACGGGATAGATATAGTTAATAATGCTCCTTATACTTTTACTACCAACATCACCGGAGGGAAAATCCGCACCGAAGGCCATTTTTTCAACGACCGAAGCGATTTTAACCCGACCGGTGGAACCATTGAACTATATGGAAGCAATGATGCACAATTTCAGATGAATGCCGGCAGTGCTTATAATCTTACCATAGACAAAGCAAGCAGCAAAATCGTCACGCTCGCGAGCAATGTCACAATTAATGGTGATTTGAAAGTGAATAGCGGAACCCTTTCTGGTACGAATAAGACCATCACTCTGGCCAAAGAGCTGAACATTAATACGGGCGGAACTTTGCACCTGGCTACCGGTACACAGTTGAAACTTGCCAGCGGCAAATATCTGAATGTAAACAACGGTGGATTGCTGAAGTGCGAGGGAACTGGAGCCGATGCCGTGAACATTACCCATAGCGCAGGCTATTATTTCCTCTCGGTAAAAAATGGAGGGACTCTTTCTGCAAAACATACTTATTTCCAGTATTTGAACTATGTCCAGATGATGAGTGGATCTACGCTGGATCCGGCCAATGCATTTTACCGGTGTACTTTTACGAATAATGTCGGGGCACCTCTCGGAGCTGTTTTATCTTTTGCTAACGATCAGGTAGTAACTATTTATGAGGCCAATTTTCCGATACTCAACAGCGGGTATAACGTTCATAAACCAAATGATGCCGGCCGTGTAACTTTTAAGGATGCAACAGGTGCTTATGCCGGCGCAGCTTACGAAAACGATCCTTACAACCGCATCGACTGGACAGCTACCCAGCCCGGCCTGTGGACAGGAACCGTTTCTCCCAACTGGTTCACTTCGGCCAACTGGGACGATGGAAATGTTCCGAATACCGTTACGGATGTTACCATCCCGGCAACGGCACCCTACATGCCCAACATCGGATCCGGAATTGCATTTTCCAAAAGCGTAACTGTAAACGGAACGCTTACCCTGGGTGTTGCCGATCTGAACGTAGTCCAAAACGCCACCTTCAACGGAACCCTGGCCATGAATAATGCGTTTGCGGAACTGAATGTCCAGGGCGACATCGACTGGAACTCCGGCTCCACAGCCAACATTACTGCCGATGCGCAAATCCATGTTTACGGCCACTGGAACTTCAATGCCGGCGCCAACGCCAACCTGGCCAATGGAACAGTATTTTTTGAAGGATCGGTAAATAAATGGATTCGCAGTTATTCGGCCAACTGCTCTTTTTACCACCTCGGCAGCCAGAAAACGGGCGGGGCACAAACCGGGGTCAGCGATTTCTCAACGGAGGATTTAAAAATCAATGGCAACCTGCTCACCTTTACCGGGGCGAAGTTTGTTTCCGACAGTCCGGCGGATATTTATATTAAAGGCAACATCACCAGCCAGGGAACTTTTCAATGTAATGATGGGGTTGTTTGGCTGGATGGCGTTAACCAATCCATCACACCCGGAGTAAACGACTACTTCAATTCCATTGTTTTCAGCCAGACCGGAACGGTAAATATCATCAACACCTATACAAATACGGTCACTATAAAAGGCAATTTGCACATCGATTCGGGTATTTTTGATGCCGGCAGCAGCACCATCAAAGTGGGTGGTGACTGGGATAACAATGTGGGAACGGAAGCTTTTGTTGAGGGGACAAGCCGGGTGATTTTTAATGGCGGCAATTACCACCAGTACTGCTATATGGATGAAACTTTTTACACCCTGGAGATTAATAAACCTTTGGGAGGAGCCTTAAGATTATGTGAAGGCAACGTTGGCTCGATAGTGGTTTGTGACACCTACGACTGGACTGCCGGTGCGCTGGATGCAATGAATGGAAGCTTTACGGCTACCAATCTTACCGACAACGGAATTGCAGGAAAATTTTACGTAAACGAAGGTGGCTCGATTACTCTGGGGAATTATGGTAGTAATCCGCAGCTCAAAGGCAACATTACTATGGCGGGCGGCACTTTTAATATCATTGCCGCCATCGAAAGCCAGTGGCCGGGCAATGGCAATGCTTCCATTACAATGAGCGGTGGCGAACTGAATGTTTATCCTTACGGGATTGAAATCGTGGATAATCCTCCCTACACTTTTACAACCAACATAACGGGTGGCTCCATCCGCACAGAAGGCCATTTTATCAATAGCCGCAGCGATTTCCATCCCACAGCCGGAACCGTCGAAATGTATGGCAGCAAGGATGCAAATATTCAGATGACCGCCGGAGGTATTTATAACTTTAATGTAAATAAAGCAAACGGTGTCCTGGTGAATGTAACTTCCAATATTTCGGTTTCGGGCGAGACCAATATTACCGGAGGAATCATGAAATTGTTGCCAGACGTTGTTCTCACTGCTTACAATCACACACATGTTTTAGAAAATGGAACCCTGTGGATAACGGAGGGCGCCAACATGAAAGTTAAGCACGCACATGAGCTGGTTATAAATGGCGGTACACTAAAGGTGCTTGGCACGCCCAGCAATTTAGCATCCATCACGAGGTTAGACAACTCTGGTAATGTAAATCTGGCTATCTATGACGGAGGTAGCATATCAGCCAGCAATGCATATTTCTCAGGGTTGCTTCATGGTCCCTGGGTACAAGAGACGGGATGGGTTGATCTTGCAAATGCGTTCACTAATTGTAAATTTGAAAATGGGATTTACAATTTGTTGCGCATTGAAAACAGCCAGGATCTGGTGATTAATGATGCGCATTTCCCATCGGTAACAGCACCGTATAATGTTCGTAAATTAATTGATTTGGGCACGGTTACTTTTGTTAATGCTACCGGAACCTTTTCAGGATCGGCTTTTGAAGATGATCCGTTCAACCGTATTTTCTGGGGTGAGGAACTTGCACAGCAGATTATTTCAATCCCCGCCGGCTGGAGCGGCATCTCCAGCTACATCATCCCCAATGATGCTGCTGTAGCTAATATCTTTGCTCCCGTGCAAAATCAGTTGGTGATCCTTCAAAATTTTGACGGAATGTATTGGCCAACTACCGGAGTAAATACTCTCGGCAACTGGGACGATCATTCCGGATACCAGATTAAAATGCAAACGACCCAGCAGGTTACTTTCTCTGGCACCATACAGGACAACCTCACAGCCAACCTTGATGCAGGTTGGAATTATCTGCCGGCGCTGAATGCTTGTAATAATGCGGTGGTGGCACTTTTCAGTCCGATAATTGGGCATTTGCAAATTGCAAAAGAAATAGCAGGCACAGGAGTTTATTGGCCACAGTATGGTATAAATACGATTGGCGAACTTACTCCCGGCAAGGCTTACTTTGTATTGGTAAATGATAATGTGAATTTGGAATTCCCAGCTTGTAAAGCCACAGACCTAAAAGATGGGCAAACCCGGGCAAGCGACGAAACTCCAACCGGGTTAGGCCTCCAAAGAACGCCCCTCACCCACACCATCGCCATTCCTTTGCAAGCGATTGCCGGAATAGCCGAAGGAAGTATCATTACCATTTACAACCAAATGGGATTGTGCTGCGGCGCTGCGATATTTCATGATCAAAGCCTGGTGCTCACTGCTTTTGGCGATGACCCCACCACTCCGGCCATTGACGGAATGACCGAAGGCGAAGCCATGCACTTCCGCATCTTAACTCCTGAAACAGGAAAAGAGTTTACGCTGGAAGTAGTGTTTGATGAGCAACTGCCACAGGGTAGAAATTTTGTTAGCCATGGCATATCGGCAATAAAAGAGCTGAAGGTTACCGGTGTGGATGAAGCTGGCGAATCGAGATTTAATGTTTCGGTTTATCCAAATCCTTCCACTGGAGTGTTTCACGTTAAAACCCTTTCAGGAATAAAACCCTCATCAGAAATGTCCTGGGAGATTTCAAACACCCACGGGGCAGGTATTGCCAAAGGCAACAACTCATCCGACGATTTCACCATCGACCTCTCTACCTATCCGAAAGGAATCTATTATCTAAAAATTACACAACGAGGATGGCAAACCGTTGAAAAGCTGGTGGTGCGTTAGGTTTTTTTAGACCTGGCGGGCTCTCGCGTCCGGGACTGCCAGGTCTTCCACCGGCAAACTCAAAAGCCTCTCTGCGATAAGCGGGGAGGCTTTTTCACATTATTATTGATTGAACGCCTTATTCCGATTTTTAAAAAATAATAACTTTGCATAAAAAGAAGCAGCAGAATGGATACTTCCTCAATAAGGCAAAAAATCTATGAATACATCAGGGTGGCTGATGATCGAAAGGTCAAAGCAATTTATGCCATCATCGAAAGTGAAGCGGACGATTTGTATGAATGGTGGAATGAC
>CAZTCX010000174.1:0-7791 GCA_964612515.1 uncultured Lentimicrobiaceae bacterium
CTGCGGCTTATTGACGACCTGCGCGCTGCGGCGGATGCGGCGCCTCCCGACCCGCTGGACGACGAGAATTTGTCCTCGTGGCAGGCTAACGAAATAGAGATAGAAGCCCATGAACAATACGTTGATGGCGAGCTTCAGCCGCTTTCCACGATCCTGGGCGTCGCCTCCAACCTGCTGCCCGATGCGAATCTGCTTTCCAATGCCCACCTTGGCAAACTTGTGCCCGAGATGCTCCAATTGTTGCGCGCCTACAATTTTGTGCCTGACGTTCCCGACGGCCTCCCCGACAAGATGCTCTATTCTGCTTTACGCGATATCTGGGACGAGGACTATGTACATGTGATAACTGGCACGGTGCACATTGAATTTTGCCAGTATGACGACGAAAATCAATGTCCGTTTCCGGGATATTGCAACGAATGCAATGAATTGGGTTCCGACGATGAGGAGTTCAGTAATCTGTTTGGCGCTGTGACACCAACTGATGACGGCTGGCGCTCGCAATTTGATAAAGACTCGGTGCTGGAAGGCATACAAAACTATTGCGACCGCTGGTGTGAACGATGCCCGTTCCGCCGCATGTGCTATGTTGCCATCACCGAAGAGAAAATGGAAGGCTTGCTTGAAAAATACCCTGATGGCGAAATTCCTGCGGAAGAGATGGATGTTTGGCCTTTTAATGAAATTCAGGAGGATTCACCTTTTACGGATGAAGAGATTCAGGATGTGAGTTTTGATGCAGAATGGACGGCGGATGAGATGAGTTTTGATCCGGAAGATGACGACTTCTTCTCGCCGCGCAGCAAAGCCATACGTCATCCGATGATGGAACAGGCCAGAGCTTTCGCATTAGATATGGATCTCTGGCTCAAAAAGCGACACGAAGAGCTTGGCGACGACCTCATGCCGCATCTTGCCCGTGGCTATTCAGATGCGATGGCCCAGGCGGAAGAGGTTCTGCATCGATTTCATTTTTTTATTTTAGTGAAACTACAGCGCGCACTCATAAACATTTATGACGACGAACACTTCGACGATGGCGGCTACGACATGAACGGCTCCGCCAAAGTAGCGCTACTCACCATCGACGAATCTCTGGATGCACTCACCCTGCTGATACGCACTCTGAAGAACCACCGGACAGAACTCAAAAATTTGCGACAGCAACTCCAAGGCATTCTTAATATGGCCGAAGCAGAATTCCCCGAAGCGCGCGCCTTCATCCGCCCTTACCACGACCAGTAACAGGTACAACAGTCCAACCTCACAGCTATTTTGCTACATTTGCCCAAAGCTATCTTATTAATAAAAGGAAAGAATGAAAACCTATCTGGATTGTATCCCGTGTGTTATGCAACAGGCATTGCGGGCGGGAAGAATGGCCACTTCTGACGAGAATAAACTGAAGCAGATTCTGGATGAAACCGCAGCGATGGTACAAACCATTTCGATGCAAGCTACACCCGCCGAAACAGGCGCGAAAGTTTATCACATTGTAAGCAAAGTTACCGGCGTTGCTGATCCCTATAAAGAAATCAAGCAGCAACATATTCGGGAAACGAAGGCAATTTACCCGGAATTAGAAAAAATAGTGGCCGCATCTGACGACAAACTTCTTACTGCCATCAAAATTGCCATCGCCGGAAATGTGATCGATTTGGGTGTGAATAAAGCATTCGACATTGTGCGAGATGCGAAGAGTATTCTGGAACAGGAGTTTGCAATATTTGATTACGACGCCTTTAAAAAGCAATTGGCGAAAAGCAAAAACATTCTCTATCTGGGCGATAATGTCGGCGAATCGGTGTTTGACATCCTTCTTATCAAGGAGCTAAAAAAGCCGGTAGAATATGCGGTGCGCGCCATCCCCATCATCAACGACGTTACGCGTGAAGATGCCATTGCCTCAGGAATAGACCAGGTTGCAGAAATAGTTGATTCGGGATGCAAATCTCCAGGAGTGATTCTCAGCCAGAACACGCCTGAATTTCTTGAGCTTTTCAACACAGCAGATCTCGTCATCAGCAAAGGACAGGGGAATTTTGAAGGATTATCGAGCTGCAGCCGACAGGTTTTCTTTTTGTTAAAAGCAAAATGCCGGATCATCTCCAATCATCTTGGCGTGGCAGAAGGCTCTATTATTTTGAAAGAACACACATTTTAACCAGGAACTTTTTCCCAATTCCACCTCTCCATTTGAACCATCACGCCTCTAAGCGGTTATGGAAATCTTACATTCAGATGCAATTGGTTCGAGCAATCTGATGTTTTTTTTTATTTTAAAATTAATAAATATTGGTGTCCGGTTAAAAACAATAGATTCTTCGCTACGCTCAGAATGACAAGGGCTTGCGATGGATTGGAGGAGGGAGGGCTAATGCCTTGTCATTCTGAACGAAACGCAGTGGAGTGAAGAATCTATTCAAAAGAAATTATGTTTACCGGACAACAATGATTAATAATTAATTCCTGACACTCGTTTCCCTGGTGGAAATTCGATTACTGTAGGCTTTCTGCAAATTCACTCGAATATCCATTCTTGTATCTTACGCTATAGAATTGTAGGGAGATGGCATGTTGTTTTTTTTCAATATTTTCAAAATCCGTATTCTATTGTAACGCTGAAGGAAAATAGGGTAAATGTTAATGTACAGGTTCATAGCGGGAAGAATAGTAAGGTCTGCCCAGGTTACTCTTAGCTCACTGTCAAATAAAAACCTAAGTGCAACAAATGAAATAGCACCAATGATGTGTCTCCATTCGTAATTTCTTGTTTTCTTTTCATAGCGGTATAATTCCTCATACCTACCAGCGCTGGTCAGGTTAATCGGTTTTATTTTCCTCCGGCGCCGCATTATATCTCCTGTGGTAGGCAGATACTTTTTATAAATTTTAATTCCGATCAGATCATAAATCGTTCTATCGTGATAATATTCAAATTTTTTCGGCCTGAAGTACTTTAATGAAATCGACTTTGCTATTCCCATAATTTCTTCACTTATCGTGATCTCTGTGCAAATGTACTATTCTATATATTTTCCCACCCGTTTTTATCATATCTCAGTCCTGTCGTTATCTGTCGGTTTAACCGCGACCATTCGCCCAATTGGCGGAAATTTGTGATCAGTTGGTCTGGATACGCACTGCTATTACATTCATCAAAATTCCTACTTTTGACCATTCATAAATATTACACACATGATCAACCTCCATGAGTTTCGCAAACACGGCCACCAGCTTATCGACTGGGTAGCCGATTATTTTGAAAACATCGAAGACTATCCGGTGCAGTCGCAAGTAGCTCCCGGCGATATTTTGCGGCAGCTTCCGCCAGCAGCTCCTGCACATGGTGAGGATTTCGATGCCATCTTCCGGGATTTTCAAAAAATAATATTACCAGGAATCACCCACTGGCAGCACCCCGGCTGGCATGGTTATTTTACGGCCAACAATAGCTACCCTTCGGTGCTGGCCGAATTGCTCACGGCGGCACTTGGCGCGCAATGTATGAGCTGGAGCACTTCGCCGGCAGCTACCGAACTCGAACAGCGCGTGATGGAATGGCTGCGTGGTATGACCGGATTGCCTTCGCACTTTTCCGGCGTCATTCAGGATACGGCATCTACCTCCACGCTGGTGTCGCTGCTCACCGCCCGCGAAGCAAAGACTAACTACGCCATCAATGCAGGCGGTTTTAAAAGCCAGCCTTCGTTTACACTTTACTGCTCGGAGCAGGCACATTCGTCGATAGAAAGAGCTGTGAAAATTGCCGGCTTTGGCCGCGACAGTTTACGCAAAATTGCTGTTGATGAAAAATTTGCCATGTTCCCTGGCGCTTTGGAAGCAGCCATTATCCGCGATCAGCATGCTGGATTTGTTCCTCTGGCAGTTATTGCAGCCATCGGCACCACTGGTTCCACGGCTGTTGATCCAGTGAAGGAAATCGGAACTATTTGCCGAAAGCACAACCTTTGGCTACACGTAGATGCCGCCTGGGCCGGATCAGCCATGCTGCTGCCCGAATTGCGCCACATGATCGAAGGCGTGGAGATGGCCGACAGCTATGTGTTTAATCCGCACAAATGGATGTTCACGAACTTCGACGCCAGCGCATATTTCGTCGCCGACAAGGCCGCTCTGATCCGCACCTTTGAAATCCTGCCCGAATATCTCAAAACCAAAGAAGGCGACACCGTGAACAACTACCGCGACTGGGGAATCCAACTGGGGCGTCGCTTCCGGGCGCTCAAGCTCTGGTTTGTTATCCGCAGTTATGGCGTGGATGCGCTGCGACAAACCATTGCCAACCACATCCGATGGGCAGCCGATTTTAAGCAATGGGTGGATGAGGATGCACAATGGGAATCGCTGGCACCGGCGCCGCTTGCAACGGTTTGTTTTAGATACAACCCGCATCATAGCGATGATGAGGCTGTATTAAACAGTCTCAATCAGCGACTTCTCGAAAGTGTGAATCGTTCCGGAAAGATTTTTATATCCCACACCACCCTTGGCTCCAAATATACATTGCGCATGGTGGTCGGACAAACGCATACGCAGGAGCATCATGTGGCGCAGGCCTGGGAGGTGATAAAAATGACAGCACGTGAGCTGTAGTAGATTATTCGCTTTGAGCTCTTGTTGAATATTTGGATTTATACAGCACCTAAGAACTTCTTTTTTGCCTCACCCGCGACGGCTCTCCAATTGGAGCTACGATGTTGACACAGATAAAATGGGGCAAGGATTACAAACCCCGGCCTTTAGGCCGGGGATCAAAGTACGTGAGAGTCATTGGGGCTTTAGGCCCAAACATAAAAAAGGTTTTGATTTTATGAAAAAATACCGCTTTGAAAGGACTGCGGGCTAAAGCCCGCGGATAATGGAGTAGCTCATCTGAACCCCGCCCTGAAGGGCAGGGTTAGTGAAAGATGTGTGAACTCCATAGCTAATTTGAGAGGAGAGCTATCTTGCTGGGTAATCGTAATTTAAAATTTATGCCTTTTCAGAAATTCCACTATATCCCTATTCCAGATGTCCGATCAGAAACCGCGTGATCTTTTCGTAAAGATGCATGCGCGTATTTTTTCCGGTGTAGATACCATGGTTGGAGTTGGGATAAAACATCAGATCAAAATCTTTGTCGGCGGCAACCAGCGCCGTAATCAGGTCGATGCTGTTTTGCAGATGCACGTTATCGTCGGACATGCCGTGGATGAGCAGAAAATCGCCCTGCAGTTTCTCCACATGGTTGATGGGTGAATTGTCGTCGTAGCCTTCGGGATTTTCCTGCGGCGTGCGCATAAACCGTTCGGTGTAAATATTATCATAATAACGCCAGTTGGTGACGGGCGCCACGGCCACACCGACGTCGAATACGCCGGCGCCCTTGGTCATCAGCAATGTTGACATAAACCCGCCATAACTCCAGCCAAACACCGCGATGCGGTTGCTATCGATGTAGGGCAACTGGCCCAGATAGCGCGCTGCTTCAATCTGATCGATGGTTTCGTATTTGCCCAACTGCAGGTAGGTCATCTTTTTAAAATCTTCACCACGGGCTCCCGTTCCGCGGTTATCCACCGACACCACCATGATGCCGTGCTGCGCCAGATATTGGTTGTAAAGTTCGCCGCCACCGTAGCTGTTGGTAACAGTTTGCGATCCCGGCCCACCATAGATATCAAAAAGAACCGGGTATTGGCGCGTGCTGTCGAAGTCGAAAGGCAGTATCTTCCAGGCGTTGAGCGTAACGCCTTCGGGCGTGGTGATGGTGAAAAAGGTGCGCGGTTGCAAATTATATTTGGCGCGGGTAGCCAGCAGCTCCTCATTGTCTTCGAGGGTGCGGATGATCTTGCCGTCCTTGCCATTGTTGACCGAATAAACCGGGGGCGTGTTGGCATCTGACCAGGTTTGGATAAAAAATTTGTTGTCGGCGCTAAAGCGGGCGCTGTTGGTGCCTTTGCGCGGGGTGAGCAATGTCGGGTTTTTCCCACTGAAGCTTACGCTAAAAACCTGCCGATCCATTGGCGTGGTCAGCGCAGCCTGATAATATACCTTTTCATTTTTCTCGTCCACAGCAATCAGCTCCGTCACGTCGAAGTCGCCGCTGGTGATCGCCTTCATTTCTTGTTTTTTAATATCAAAAAGATAAATGTGGTTGAAGCCGCTGCGCTCGCTGGTGATGATAAACCGGCTGCCATCACCCAAAAACACTAAATTGTCGTAGTTGCTGTCGTCGATATAATATTGGTTGTCCTCGCTGTAAACCGTGCGGGTGCCACCGCCGGCAAGATTTGCATAAAGCACGTCAAGATGGTTTTGCAGCCGGTTGACGCGCAAGATAGCCAGCACCTGCGGGTTGGGCGTAAAAAAAATGCGCGGGATGTACTGGTCGGTTTCCTCGCCCACATCCACCGGCATAATTTTGCCCGAATTAAGATCGTAAACCTGAACCGTCACCACAGAATTGTCTTCGCCAGCTTTGGGATATTTGTAATCGTACCTTTCGGGATACAGCTCGCCATAGGTGGTAAGCTCCCATTGTTTTACGTTTGATTCGTCGAAACGCATAAAGGCCAGGTAGCGGCTGTCGGGCGACCAGTCGAAGCCTTTGACCACGGCAAACTCCTCTTCGTAAACCCAGTCGGTGGTACCGTTGATGATGCTGCCGGCCTTTCCGTCGCGGGTGATCTGCCGCTCTTCATTAGTTATCAGATTTTTGATAAAAATATTGTTGTCACGGACGAAGGATACTTTTTCACCATCGGGCGAAAAGGTGGCCAGTTGTTGTTTTCCGTTTCCGGAAAGGGGCTGTAGGTTTTTAATTTTTAAATCAAAAACATAATAATCCGAACGCGAAGAGCGGCGGTAGATAGGCTCGGTGTTGGTGCCGAAAAGGATTTTGGTTTCGTCGTCATTAAATTCGTAATCGTACAACGCGATGGGCTGCGTTTCTCCTTCGGGGATCAACTGATCGGAGGTAACGATCACGTCGGTGAGCAGGCCGGTTTGGTAACTGTAGGCGTTTATCGAGTCGCGCTTGATCTGCGTGTAGCGCGCCCCGTCGTTCATCGGGCGGATGCCGCGCACCGACTTTTGCGCAAAGGTTCGTGAGGCAAAGATCAGGTCGAGGCTCAGCGTGTCGGCAGCCTGTTGCGCCATTGCCGTAAGGCCTATAAACATTACGATAAGTGCAAAAAGTACGATCCGGAAATTCTTGTTCATCATTCTATTTTTTGATTGATTAATACAAAGTAAAAAATTGATAACGGCCAAAAATAAAAATTCTCCGCGTAAGCAAGGGGTTTTTATTATTTTTGCCGCCACATTGCAAGCGGGACGTTAGCTCAGTTGGTTTAGAGCATCCCGCTTAAAGCGGGAGGGTCACTGTTCTTTTTATAATTGTTTTGGGACGTTAGCTCAGTTGGTTTAGAGCACTTGCTTGACAGGCAAGGGGTCACTGGTTCGACTCCAGTACGCCCCACATTGTGAAACAGGGAGTTAGAGTAAAGTCTGACTCCCTGTTTTCTTTTGAGTTTAAACATAGTTTAAACAGATGCCTGCTGGCTTCTTTGAATTGGCGGAAAAAATAACAGTACACCCGAAAATTACTTATTGTCCTCCAAAGATTACCTCTTTCCAGACGCCTTTTAAATAGGGAATTACATAAAGTACTCATCATCATGCAGCAAGGTTTAGTTTATTTCGGTTTGTTTATTCTGTTTGACAAACTATATAATACTCCCCGTTATTTAGACCACTGGTTAAGGTGAGAATTTATTAATTTTA
>CAZTCX010000175.1:0-7784 GCA_964612515.1 uncultured Lentimicrobiaceae bacterium
GTATCGCTGGTGAAAACGCTGCCCGAGAGAGCAATTTTTGTTCTGATGCCGAGATAGGCGTTGCCTAAATTGACGTTGCCACCAACGGGGAGATTTACATTTTCATAAACCTTATCCACATAGCCAAATTTGGATACCGTTACCGTAAGGTTATTTCCGGCCATGGCATACGGGGCGCTGTAATTGCCTTGTGCGTTAGTATAAACCACGGCGGTAGCGTCAGGAAATTCAGGGTTGAAAATCTCAACTTTCGCACCCTGAACAGGCGCGTTGTTGGCCAGATAATAAACATTGCCACTCAAAGCTCCGACTCCGTTGCCCGTGTCGAACCTAAAAGAAGTGTTGGGATAATCGCTGACTGTTCCAAAATAGGTGGGAATTTCGGGGTTGATAGTGCTCCACCCTGTTTCATAGAAGGTTCTTGAATAACCATAGGCTTCCGTGTAAGCAAATTTGGAAGTACTGTTATAATTGTTCCCATTAAAATAATAGACGTTTACAACGAGGTTGCCACCACCTGCATACACATACGGCTCACTAAGTTTAAAATCTACTTTGCCTATTCCCTCCTTAAAGTCCATCTTTCCATCATAAACCAATCTGAGCTGCGATGGCGGAATGTAGGCTCCATCAAGGCTGTTCTGAGCGGTTTCGCCCATATAAATTTTGATACTCCTCTGGTTCATATCAGTTCCGAAATTGGTGTAATAGGTAAGCTGTTCGATCACACCACCGGTATTGAGTTCGTTTTTATAATACAAACACTCGGTTAAACTGGCACTTCTCCACTCGTCAAAATTAATAGGGTAGTTATAGGTATAGTTTGTTTGCGGTGTAATCGGGAATTGGCCAATGTTTTTAACAACCACCGAATTCGGAATTACCTCAAGGTTAATCATATCGCTGATGTTGTTGTTGAGTTCCATATCGCCACTCCACAGGATTTTTGCATAAATCCCATACATCCCTGCATTCGCAATCGAAAGCGGGATGGTAACAGTAGCAATCTCACCCACGGCAAGCGCCTGCCCTGTCAACGAAGCAAGTACTGTTTCTACACCATTGATGTATGCGCAAATCTGTGTTTGATAAGCGTCCTGAGCCACTGCACTCTGGCCATAGTTGGCAATCTTTACCTGGTAGTTACCAGTTGCATTTTTATAGAGCAAATCCGGTCCTGAGAAACCCAGAACCATCAGGTCGTTTTCGTAGCGATCGAGCACTGAACCCAGCACATCGTCGATAACTCCCGGCCAGCACCACAACGAATAGAATTGTATTCCAATGTAAAATTTGTCGCCGTCGTACAACCCGTAATCGCTCAGGTCGTATGATTTTTCGCCGTAGTCTAAGGGTGGATCAACGATTTCGTCGATTGCCACAAAATCGGAAACGTCGGTGCCGGAAGTGGAAAGGCATACGCGCCATTTTTGCCCGGTCTGGTTGGCCAGTCGCTTGATATAAAACTTAAACAAGTCGCCATCCTGCCAAATCATGCGGGGTGTAATGAGCCAGTCGTCGTAACTGATTTGTGAAGGGCTTCCGGCATACGTGTCGAGGCCTGCAGCCGCAACACCGGTGCGTGGAACGGTTTGGCCGGTAGGTGCAGTCGTTTTATTTCGCAGCCAGCCTTTGTTGTCGTGGTTATTATCTATTATCGTCCAGCCCAGCGGCGGGAAAGTTTCTCCTTCAAATCCTTCGCGCAGCACGCCAAAGCGTAAAGCTCTTCCGGAAAGGTCAACCGTTTTGCTTCCCGGAATGCTTTCGTCCATCACAAAGGTGAGCAAGCCTTCTTCCAGACCGGGTTCGGTGGGTGCAAATTGTATTTCAAAGGTTTCCTTTTGACCAATGGCCAACGACACAGGAAAACTGGCATTGATCATTTGGAAGATGGGATTAGTAATTGTAGCTCCCGTAATCTCAAGGATGCCACCACCGGTATTCTTCACTTCCACAGTCATTGTTTTGGTAACGGAAGTTTCCACTTCTCCAAAATAAAGTGAGGAGGGTGATGTCTTCGCTTCCGGCTCGGTAGGTACCTCACCGCTAAACCAGAGTTTTGTATTTGCACGCAAGTCCATCACATTTCCGGCAGGTAATGCGTTAGGATTGTAAGCGGAGCCGTCGTTCCAGGCAGCAACGCACAGATTGCCGGTGGTTACCGGAGTAGCGAAAAACACATCACTCGTAGAAGTGTAGCCCGGTTTTTTCTCAAGAATTGTGATGATCAGGTTGTCGCCACTGTTGTAAAGAAAAGGGTCAATCTCCACAAATGAAAAATCATCCTCCTGCAAAACAACAAATGGTCCATCATACACTTTCGTGAATCCTGCCAAAGGAACACTGGTTGATAATTCTGTAAGGGTGGTATTGGCCATCCATACCTCTATAATATAGTCGACGCTTGCGGACGAACCGGCATATTGGTATCCAACGCGATTGATCATCTTAGACTCCCGGTCGATCTCCTCCTGAAGATAAAGCATTTGTGAAAATGAGAATCCATACCATGAGTTCACTGGTAATTGATAAGTTGTCTCAGTACCGGTACCTAATACCACCGGGTCGAGGAACAAACCTTTGCCGCTAACTTGTACCTGATTGTCACCACCGGCATCCATTTCAAAAGTGATGGTACCATTTTGCAAGTTAGTTGCTAGAGGCATAAATTGGATTTCCACATATTGCGATTCATTCATACCTAATGTAATAGGGAAACTCGCATTTACCTGAAAAGCATTGTTGTCGGTGCTAAAGCCAGCAACTTTAAGCGGGTCGGCACCTATGTTTTTAATTTTCACGTTTTTTACTTTTCCATAGCCAAGCTCCACATCACCAAAATCGAGGCTGAGCGGAGAGATTTCTGACATAGCCGGTCCGCTTGGCACATCGCTGAACCAGAGTTTGGTGTTAGCTCTGTATCCAATTACATTAGATGCGGGCAAACTATTGGGATCGTAGGGTGAGCCATCGTTCTGGAGCGACCGGCACCAACTCTTGCCGGGATCTGAAGGAGTGACATAAAAAACATCGGAAGAGGAGGTATAACCGGGTTTCTTTTCGATGATCGTAATGATGAGGTTGTCCTGATTGTTGTAATAAAAAGGATCGATCTCAACAGCGGAGAATTCAGCACCGGTATTACAAATCCAGGCGCCGTCGTAAACTTTCGTAAAATCAGTAAGTTGAACGGTTTGGGTAAGTTCGGTAAGCTGGGTATGACTCATCCAGATTTCGATCTGAAAGTCTAGTCCATTGGTGCTTCCGGCATAATGATAACCTACCTGATCGATCACCTTGTCCTGCATATTTAATTCAGTCTGGAAATAAAGCGTTTGTGAAAACGAATATCCATACCATGCATTAACAGGGATGCCGAGATAGGTTTCGGTGGAAGTGCCAATTACCAGCGGTTCACTGGCCAGCATATCCGGCACAAAGCCGCCGGAGGGAAGTTTGTCGTTTGGCGTGGCCATGCCCGGTGGCAAACCAACAGCCATCATAATCATCAGGATCGCAAAGACCCTTGCAGAAAAGCATAGTAGTTTTCTCATTTGTCAGGTGTTTTGAATGTTTGTAAAACTTTATTTATTAAAATGATGAAATTGTCTGTTTTCACTGACTTTCACTAAAATATCCGAAGGGCAAAATTAGATACCGTCATCGGATAATCATCTACGTAAAACTACGTAATTTGTCCTTAAATTTCTCTGCGTAACAACCCGTATTTTGCGCTGCATCACACTTTAAGCTATTTTTTCATTATTAATAATGCCTACTTTTGTGCTACCAAGATTATATTTTATGTCCGGATCATTTAGTCACAAATTGATGGCGTGGGTAGTTGCAATGATTATCATTTTGATAACCGGTGTTATTGCTTTGCCAATAGCCTCTTTGTCATCAGCCTCAGCCGCCGGATTTGGTCAGGAAAAAATTATAGAAGGATCGGTTTCGGAGAAGAAATCCGATATCAACGACAGTTTATTTAAGGCCGCACTTCAGGTGTTGTACACCAACCCGGAGCGGGCACGCCAAATCATCATGCAAGTGCTCCAAAATCCTGAAGCCGTCGATCCGATATTGCTTATCCGTTCCACCAATCTTTTGGGTGCTACCTATCACATGCAGGCCAATTACAACGAAGCTCTTGCCATTTTTTACCATGCTTTGGAGCTTGCGCAGAAGTCAGGAAATTCGCGAAGAATGGCTGATGTTTATAACAACCTGGGAACTTCCAGTTTGAAAATTGGCAACCACAAAGAAGCCATGGATTATTTTCTGAAATCCCTTGATCAATATAGTATTCTAAAGGACACCAATAACACAGCAAGCACACTCAACAACATTGGATTGCTCTACAATGATATTGATAATCCGGTAAAATCACGCATCAAATTCAATGAGGCACTTGACGGTTTTACCTATTTGAAAGATACCATAGGCATGGCAGCTACGCTCGGCAATATAGGAATGCTCTTAAATGGCCAGGATCAATATGATTCGGCTCTTTATTATCATCATCTTGCGCTATCTTTCGACACCAAAAAAGATAATAAGTATGGAATGATCATAGAATACCAGGGCATCGCCAATGTTTATAATTCGATGGGAAATAGTGAAGCGGCCATCGAAAATTACAACAAGAGCAAAGCCATTGCACGCATCATTCATCAACCATTTCAAAGAGCATTTTCCGATTTGGGGATTGCAAGCGCGCTCATCAAAGCAGGCGATCTTAAGGCGGCCATTTTTCATACCGATTCCGCCATGCTTATTGCCAACGAAATTGACAACATCAAGCTCCAGCAGGAGGCACACGAAACCTACGCCGAAGTATATGAGGCGATGAAAAACACCGACAAGGCATTGGAGCATTTTCGCCTGGCCGGAAACCTCAAGGATTCCATGATCAACCAAACCAAGCTACATCAGATTTATAATCTGGAAATAGAACAGTTGAGCCTGGCCAGGGAAGTTCAGGAGCTCGAGATACAACGGCAGGAGCTTCTGCTGAGCAAAAAAAACAACATCATTATCTTTATCATCATAGCTTTTCTGCTATTGCTTTTTGGTATTTATCTTCTATATCTGAATCACAACCACCGCAAGGAGTCGAATACCCAGAAAATGATACTGTCGTTGACAGAGAAAAAATCGCGTGCAGCAGCCGAAGCCGAAATACAGGAGCGCAAACGCATCGGGCAGGAGTTGCACGACGGACTGGGACAGATGCTTTCGGCAGCGCGCCTCAATATGAGTGCGCTGCAGCAAAAGGAAGGCTTGCCCCTTGAGCGACGCAAAGAACTCCTCGAAGCAGCCATAGAAGTAGTGGACGCTGCCTTCGGTGAGCTGCGCAATATTTCGCACGACCTGGCGCCATCGGTACTAATGGCCAAAGGATTTTCCGGCGCCCTGAAAGATATGGCCGACCAGATAAATAAAACCAGCCACCTGCGTGTGCAGCTTCAGTTGTATGGCCTCACCGAAAAAATGGATTCCATCATCGAAAATACTTTATACCGCGCACTTCAGGAGCTGCTTAGCAATGCCATCAAACATGCCGGGGCTACAACATTTTCTGTTCAGATTGTGAAAGGTAAAGATGAAATTACCGTGATGGTGGAAGATGATGGAAAAGGTTTCGATGAGAAAAATATGCTTATTATCCCCGGCGGCGGGTTGAGCAACATCCGCTCACGCATCGAAAATTTGAAAGGCGATTTTTTTATTGACTCAATGGCAAACCGTGGTACAATCATTTCCATAGTAATACCTCTAACCAAATTCAATTATGTGCCAGAACCGTATTCAAGTACTGGTGGTTGATGACCATCAAATTATCATCGACGGACTAAAGTCGATTTTGCAGGATGAAGAAACGGTGCAATTTGCCGGTGGCGCCAACACCATGCAGGAAGCGCTCGATTTTATTGCACAACATCCGGTGGATGTGGTCGTCATGGACATTAGCATGCCCGGGCATTCGGGAATAGAAATCACACAAATAATCAAAGAGCAACACCCGGATATAAAAATCCTGGCGCTGACCATGCATGACGAAATAGATATCATTGCCGACATGATCGATGCAGGCGCCTCGGGTTATCTGCTCAAAAAAGCCAATATGAACGAGGTACTCGATGCCATCCAAACAGTAGCACGCGGCGAGCGCTACCTCGGCACCAAGGTGCAGGATATCATGATGGACGAATTCAGCCAACGCCGCTCCACACGTCAGCAGCTCGAATACGAATCGCAACTACTCACCCCACGCGAAAAAGAGATCCTACAATTGATGCTTCGCGAATTTACCAACGAGAAAATTGCTGAAAAGCTCTTCATCAGCATCCGGACTGTAGAAACCCACCGACGGAACATTTTTACAAAGACCAACACCAAAAACGTGGTAGGCCTGATAAAATATGCTATGAAACATGGTTTAACGCAAAATGAAACAGCCTAACAGTTCCGGATTTTTATTTTTTATTAAAAACTGATTCAAAATAAAAACATTGGGTACTTTTGTTCAATTTTATTGAAAAGGTAAAAAGTACAACTATGAGAGGCTTAATTGTAAATCGTCTGGATTATGGACGTATAAAAAAATATATAGAGCAGGCACGGCAACTGAGATCGATAAATGCAGCGGAGTCCGAAAAACTTCTGACAGAGCTTGAAAATGCACAGGTTATGGATCCCAAAGACATTCCGTCTGATGTGGTCACCATGAATTCGATTGTTAAGGTAAGCTTCCTCAACAACAAGAAGGAAGTACAGTTTCAGATTGTTTATCCTGATCAGGCCAATTTTAAGGAACAGAAAATATCCATTTTTTCGCCCATCGCCACCGCACTTATTGGCTACCAGGTGGGCGATGAAATAGAATGGGTGGTTCCGGGCGGCCTCACCAAGCTCCGCATCGACGAGATCATCTACCAACCCGAAGCAGCCGGCGACTACCAGCTTTAGTGGCTAATTTTCAAAAAGTATTTCTTAGTACTTTTCAGATTCCAAATCCCAACGGAGCGATAAAACTATTTCTCTGCAAGCGTGTGTGTCATGGCGTTTGCAGAGGCATTTTGTAATAAGCTCAGGTTAGAATTTCCTTTTTTAATTTTAGTTTTTCCTCATTACATTTCAATAGCTGGGAGGGTAGTAATGACCGGCAATGCAGGTGTTTTCAGCCTAAATAATGTCCACTAATCCGTGATTCTTAATGTCTCTCTTTCAAAATTAAGGTTTCCGGAGATTGTTTTACGGTAAACCTCACAGCCACCGAGGTAAATGCGCTGCTCAACTATGCCGCCGGTTTTCTCTATTACCTTACGCACGCGCTGGCCACTTGCATCGTAAACGTACCAAACATCGCCGCCACCGCCCAAATCGGCTTCTTTTAGCTGGTTTTTGTAATCCCATTGCATGGAACTTAAATGCAGCATGGCGGTGCTGTTGCCGTGGGCATCGTAGCGGTAATCTGTTGCTCCGCTGGTGTGGCCTTTTAATGTGTTAACTCCCTCGTTGTAAAAGTAATCGCGTGCCCAATAGCCCTTGCTTTGCATCCTTTGTATATTGCCAAGTTCATCGTATTGGTATTGCTGCGTGTAGTTTTGCATAGTGTTGGCAGCAGGGTTGGGCAAGGCAATGTTGTTTACAAAATCTGTATTTGTAGGCATGGCCAATCCTTTCAATTCCCTGCCCGTGGCTTCGGTGAGGCGGTAAAGTGCATCGTAGGTGTAAGTGCCTGTGGGGGCAATTACGGCATTATCAAAATAAAAAGTTTG
>CAZTCX010000176.1:0-7761 GCA_964612515.1 uncultured Lentimicrobiaceae bacterium
AACGAACAACAAACACCAAACAACACCTGCCCTGAGCGTAGTCGAAGGGAACAACGAACATTTCTGTACTTTTGTAAACATTTAGACAATTATGAAATTTAAGATAGGCGACAAAGTAAACTTCCTCAATGATAACGGTGGCGGCATTGTAACGAAAATCATCAGCGCCAGCCTGGTAAATATTCAGATTGAAGATGGTTTTGAAATTCCCACGCTCACCAACGAGTTGGTGCTGGCCAACGAACTGGCAAGCTTTGACCGGAAACGCGGTGATTTCTTTACTTCTTCCCGATCGTTAGCCGCGCCGACCAAACCCGAAAAAGAGGATCCCATTCATTTTGATAATCGTACCAGCAAGCTGCGGGTTTTTAAAGCAAAAGGCGACGACAAAAAAGGGTTGTATCTGGCTTACGTCCCGCAGGATCAAAAGTGGCTACTCACCGGACTCATTGATATTTATCTGGTAAACTTTACCAACTATGAGGTGCTTTTTAGTTTGTTTTTGCGCAAAGAAAATGGCGCCTGGGAAGGGCGCGACTACGATGCCATTCCGCCCGAAAGTCGCCTCTTGCTGGCCTCGATAGATCGCGAAGATATCGAGCTGTGGACCTATGGTGTGATTCAGGCACTTTACCACAAGGAACTTTCTGACTCGGTGCTGGCGCCCGTCAACAGCACTTTTAGCTTTAAGCCCGCACGCCTCTATCGCGAAAATGTGTACATCGACTCGTCATTTCTGCAGGAGAAGGCATTCCTGTTTCTTGTGAATGAAATTGCTACACAGCAGGCTGTTGCCGAAAGATCGGAAGATGAAAAATACGACGAGGAAGTGCAGATGCAAAATGCCAAACCACAGCAGCCCAAAGAGATCATCGACAAGCACAAAACCAGTCCGCGCGAAGCGGTGGTCGATTTGCACATTGGCGAACTCACCGAGGATTATTCCAAAATGAGCAATCAGGAGATGCTTAACCTGCAGCTCAACTATTTCGTGCGGTGCCTGGAAAGCGCCATCAAAAACTATCTTACCAAAATAACTTTTATCCATGGCGTGGGCGATGGCATCCTGAAATCAAAAATCCTGGAAATTCTCAAAGCCTACGACAACGTGAAAACCCGCGATGCATCCATGAAAGACTTTGGCTACGGCGCCACGGAGGTGCTCATCTGGCACCGCAATTCCTGATTCTGATTATTTTTGTAAAAATATTTTTTCGATCTCAATAAGTTTTGATGTAATGAAAAGCATGACTAAAAAACAACAATACCTCTTCCGGTGGCTCTGTCTGGCGGGGATGTGGTTTTCAACATTTGGGCTGGCCTATGGCTTTTCGGGTAACGATTTGGCATCACTGCGCGACACACTTTATCCGCAAATCGTGGTGCAGCCCGATTCCTTTTATCTGATTATGAAACCAGATACATTGATGCATCGGCAACTGCTTGTAACCAATACCGGCAACGACACGCTTTTCTTTAGCATCAACACCACTCCCGACAAGGCCACTGGTGTTGTAAATAATTCTCCACGAAGCATCCAGGGTTCTACGCTCACCTGCAATCCGCAGAAATACGATCCCGGCGAAACCAGCGATTTCACTTTTCAACTTACCAATGGAAGCCCCGACAACGAATGGCTTAATAAGCTTGTCATCGACTTTCCGGCGGGAGTCACTCTTAATTATGCTACTAACTTTACCGGTGGAAGCCTGGGGCCTTTGGTTTATAATGGCGCCACAGGCAATGGTGTGGTTGTAAGTTGGAATGATGCCAATGGTGGCAATGGTAATATTTTGCCCGGCGAAACGGCCGTTGCGGTAGTCGGCCTCACCTTCGATGCCAACCTCACAAATACACTTGATTTGGTGTACACCATCAGTGGAGACATTCATGGTGGTGAGCCGCATACCATTACCGACACGCTGCATCTGGCACCGCGTGACATCTGGCTCGTTGCCACACCCGATAACGCTATGGTACTGCCGGGAGAGACCAAACCGGTTGATTTGCTTTTCAACTCCGGCGCCTTCACCATCGGGAATCATCAGCGCAATTTTCAGATACTTAGCAACGACACCGCTACACCGGTTGTAGATATTCCTGTAAAGTTGATCGTTTTCCCCTACAACATGCAGCAGAACATCACCATACCGGCGGGATGGAGCGGCCTCTCCACGTATGTGCTTCCTTTCAAGACGAAACTATCGGATATTTTCGACACCACAGCTTATCATATCGATGTGATGTTCGACCTGGAGGGGCGCATGTTCTGGCCTGGCCAGGGCGTAAACACCATTGTAAACTGGGATACTTTTGAAGGCTATATCATCAAAGCCAAAGAGCCTTTTCAGATCAAACTGGGCGGGGTGTTTGAAATATCGCAAACAATACTTTTGCAGCAGGGATGGAATGTGATGCCGGTGCTTAGCTCGGTACCTGCAAGCACCTTTGTGGTGTTTCGCGATCTGGATGAGATTATTGATGTAGTGTATGAAATAGGTGGTGATAAAGTTTATTGGCCATCTCAAAATATCTACACGCTCACCACCTTATTGCCAGGCAAAGCCTACTACATCCGCGTAAGCGAAGATTGTTCTTTTGCTTTTCCGTCGCCGTTTTAGCAAGTTTTCCAGCACGTCATTTATTTCGTAGAGAAGGGTCGGGGGTGAGGTACTAATCCGTTTTTGCAAGCATACGCGTAAGTTCAATAAACTGCTCCAAATTTAACTGCTCCGGACGTTTGTTAAAGATGTCGTGTTCCGCTGAATCAAGATGCCTGGTCCAAATCCCGCGGAGCGAATTCCGCATTGTTTTGCGCCGCTGATTGAAAGCTGTTTTTACAACTTCAAAAAATAGCTTCTCATCCACTCCCAGCGAAAAATTCTCTTTTCGTTGCAGGCGTATCACCGCCGACTTGACGCGTGGTGGCGGTATAAAAACCTTTTCGTTCACCGTGAAGAGATATTCTATTTCATAAAAAGCTCCCAAAAGCACCGTCATAATGCCGTAGGTTTTGTTGCCTGGCGGCGCTGCAAGCCGCTCGGCCACCTCTTTTTGTATCATGCCCACCACTTGCGGTATTTGGCTTCGGTATTGTAAAACCCGAAAAAATATCTGGCTCGAAATGTTGTAGGGAAGGTTTCCGATGATGGAATATTCACTGGGGAAAATGGCGCTAAGATCGGTTTTCAGAAAATCGCCTTCGATGATGTTCTCGCCAAGCGATGGGAAATGCTCCTGCAGATATGCTACCGACTGCCGGTCGATCTCGATAACTTTGAGCTGCTGCACATGATCCCGCAAGAATTTGGTGAGAACGCCAGTACCTGGACCCACTTCCAACACCTGATCGCATACCGTGAGGCTGCTGACAATTTTTTGTGCGATGTTGTCGTCGGCAAGGAAATGTTGCCCCAGGCTTTTCTTGGGTCGAACATATCAGGTATCGGAAGGGAAATTCTTTTTCATATTAATTTACATCAGCAGGTCTGAACGGCAAAACGGTTGCGGTTTTTGTAATTTAGAGAATGAGGTTATGGGAAAAGATATTGACACCTGTTTAAAATACTAAGAAGTAGCTTTTGATCTTTTGATATTGAAATTTATTTGGGACTTGCATTATTGCAAATCGTAATTTCCTTTTTTGGAATTTATTTGGAACTTGCCTTATTGGAATTTGGTAATTTGATGAAGCACATCTACACCCCGTAAAAAGCTAGTTGATCATATCGCCGCGCAACTCTCTGAAACGTTTGCGGGCTTCCACCACGAAGAGACTTCCAGGATATTCGGTCATCAGCCGTTCATAGAGCATCATGGCCTGAGCGGGATCATTGTAATGCTCGTCATAAAGCCGTGCGCGCAGCATCAACGCATTGTCGGCAAGAATATCCTCCGGATACATGTCGGTAACTTTTTCCAGCAAACTATCGGCCGCCTTCCAGTTGCCCTTTTTCATCATGATGTCAGCTTTTTTATACAACACATCATCGTTCAGTGGATGCCAAAGCGCTAATTTCTGTATCGAATCCAGCACAATTAGCGCCTCATCAGGTTTATTGCGATACACCAGCAGGTCGGCGCGGGCATAATAGCCAAGTGCCGTGTAGGTGCTGTCCATGTCGATGTTGTCGCTGATGAGTAGCGAAAGTTCCATTGCATCGTTGGCGATGAGCTTGGACGTGGCGGCTTTCAGCACGTCGAGCTGCATCTTTGCCCAGTTAAACTCGCCAATGTAATAGGAGAGCTTTGCATTCTTAAACTTGGCAAGATGCCCCACAGGATCATTTTTAAAATCATAGTCCACCTGCGAATATAGCAGTGTGGCATCCCATTCGCGATCGTTAAACAGCAGAATGTCGGCTAGTTCTATCTTACATTGAGCAGTGAGCTGCGGCGATACCGCTGGCATAGCCACAGCTTTTTCGAGCAGGGCAATGGCTTCGTTGTATTTGTCCAGGTAAAATGCCTGCAAATGCGCCAGGTATTTCATAATGGTGATGGTGGAGCTGTTTTCGCCAAACTCCTTCAGCGCCGACTCATATTCACGTTCAAGCGCAATGAGGTCATCGTGGGTATAGTCGAGGCGATGGGTAATTTTCAGATAGCGCGCGTTGAGCAACCCAATGCGTGCATCCAGATAGTACTGCAACTTCTCGCCTTTGGCCAGTACATATTGGTAGGCATCAATCGCCACATCATACGCTTCATTATTCAAACTTATCAGCGCCAGGTCGATCACCGCACGCCCATCGCCGCCCAGTCGCCGGTCGATTGATTTGCTTTGCAACAGCGCCAGGTCAAAATCTTTTTGCTGAATAGCGTACCAGATGAGCATCTCCGAATAATAAATTTTATCAGGATTCTTTTGTACGCGTCGTAGCAGTTCCGTGCGTATAGCCTCGCCTATTGTACCTTCCTTGTCATTATCAAGCGCCGACTGCAGCCGCCCTTTGATGTATTCCATCCGCGACAGGTCGTTGTCCATCAGGTTCAAATATTCGCTCACCATGTCGGTGTAGTCGTTCATCTGCGAATACATCTGCGCAAGCTCCAGGTTAAACTGATAATCCTGTATCAACTGCCGTCCTTTGAGGTAGGTCTGCAGGGCGTACTCTGTCTGGCCTCGGTAGTTGTAGGCACCGGCCAGATCATTTACCTGGTTGCGGTCGCCGGTAAGTTTGCTGAGCGCCTCATCCCATAGCTTTTTGGCTTTGTTTTGGTCGCCCTGCAACGAATAGATGTAACCCTCATCTACCAGAAATCGCAAAGTGCCCGGATTTTCTTTTTGCTCACGGCGCACCACCTTCAGTGCGGTTTTATAATCCTGCAGTTCGGTGAGGCAAAAAATATAGTAGGTATAAAAATAGCGTGTTTTCTTCTCGTCGTACAATTTGGCGTAAAGCTCCACGGCCTTTTCGTACTCTTTGTTTTTCATGTATTCGGCGGCAAGTTTCTCGTCGTCGGGTTTCTCTATCTTACTTTTGGCGGTTTCAGCCTGTGGAAATGCCGGTATCTCCTGCGCCGGCAAAAAATTCGTTGCGCCAAAGAGCGCTATTAATAATATGGTGTAAATTTTTTTCATAAAGCAATCCATTCCGGAGTTTACAAAACCCCAAAGCGGTTCAAATATTTTGTAGGCAGCCGCTGACGAAGGTTTATTTTTTAGTAAAACATAACTGCATCGATAATGTTGGATTTTTTTATTGTCCGCGAAATTCCGCCCTTTGGGGTTGCGAACCCGAACAATAAACAACGAACAACGAACACCACTCGCCCTGAGCGTAGTCGAAGGGAACAACGAACACCACTCGCCCAGAGCTAGTCGAAGGGAACAACAAACAACGAACAACACTTGCCCTGAGCCTGTCGAAGGGAACAACGAACTACATCAGCGTGATCATCTCAAACCCCGTGTACGACTGTAATACTTTAGGAATACGGATGCCCTCTTCGGTCTGGTTGTTTTCGAGCAGAGCTGCCACAATGCGCGGCAAAGCCAGCGCGCTGCCGTTGAGGGTGTGTGCCAGTTGTGTGCGTCCTTCTTTGGATTTGTAGCGCAGCTTCATGCGGTTGGCCTGAAAGCTTTCGAAGTTGGACACCGAACTCACCTCAAGCCAGCGTTCCTGTGCCGACGAGAAAACCTCGAAATCATAGGTGAGCGCTGAAGTAAAACTGAGGTCGCCGCCACACAGACGGACGATGCGATAAGGCAGCTCCAGCTTGCCCAGTAGGCCGGCCACATATTCGCGCATCTCTTCCAATGTTTGATAGGAATCTTCGGGTGTGCGAATTTGTACTATTTCTACTTTATCGAATTGATGCAGCCTGTTGAGCCCACGCACATGCGCGCCCCACGAGCCGGCCTCGCGCCGGAAGCAGTTAGAGTAAGCCACATTTTTTATTGGCAATTCTTCCTCGCGCAGAATCACGTCGCGGTAGATGTTGGTGATGGGAACTTCGGCTGTGGGAATCAGGTAGAGCTTATCAATGGGCGCATGATACATTTGGCCGTCTTTGTCGGGAAGTTGCCCGGTGCCGTAGGCCGAATCTTCGTTTACCAGCAGCGGCGGCTGGAACTCCGTGTAGCCGGCGGCAATGCCCTGATCCAGGAAAAAGTTGATGAGTGCGCGTTGCAGGCGCGCGCCCTGTCCGCGGTAAAATGGGAACCCTGCTCCCGTCACTTTGTTGCCAAGCTCGAAGTCGATGATGTTGTATTTTTTTATCAGATCCCAGTGGGGGAGAGCATCCGGATTCTTTTCGGGAAGGGTGCCACCTGTTGCCACTATCTCGTTGTCGGCTTCCGACTTGCCGGGCGGGACACTTTCGTGCGGCAGATTAGGCAGCAGCACCAGCATTTCGTTGAGTTTTTTCACCGTTTCGTCGAGTTCATCTCCCAAAGCTTTGGAGGTGTTTTTCAGAACCGCCGACTCCTCTTTTTGGCGCGAAGCTTCGTCAGCCTTGCCGGCTTTGTAAAGGTCGCCTATGCTTTTGGCCAGACGGTTAGCGGTGGCCAGCGTTTCGTCGAGGCGTGCCTGAAGCTCGCGTCGTTGTTCATCTAGTGCCACGATGGACTCGACCTGTGTGGCGGCATCAAAGTTTTTTATTTTCAGCCTGGCAACAACTTCTTCGGGCTGTTGACGGATGGTGGTAATTTGCAGCATGGCTCTATTTTTTTTTGTTAAAACGAAAAAATCTCCTGCTTTCAACTGAAACAGGAGATTTTATCAACATGATAATTATTAATGTTAGTTCACCCCGGGAGTTTCCTGTTCGAAGGGGATAATATTAACAAACGACTTATTGTCTCTTTTTCTTTTGAATTGAACGGTTCCGTCCACCAGAGCAAAGAGTGTGTGGTCTTTGCCCAGGCCTACATTCACACCGGGATTATGCGCTGTGCCGCGCTGACGAACTAAGATGTTGCCTGCTCTGGCAGCCTGACCGCCGTAAATCTTTACACCCAGACGTTTGCTATGCGATTCGCGACCGTTTGATGAACTACCTGCACCTTTCTTGTGAGCCATAATAATTAGATTTTAATAGTTTGCAAAAATATTCCTTACTAAAGAGCGATGTTTTCGATCTTCACTTTACTAAACTGCTGGCGATGACCATTTTCTTTCTGGTAGCCTTTTCTTCTTTTCTTTTTGAAGACCAAAACCTTGTCACCTTTTACCTGTTCCAGAAGGGTAGCTTCTACTTTGGCACCGTCGATAAAGGGTTTGCCAACGCTGATGCTGTCGCCGTCGCTTACCAGCA
>CAZTCX010000177.1:0-7722 GCA_964612515.1 uncultured Lentimicrobiaceae bacterium
CATCTCCATCGAACAGGCCGAAAAGCTGTTAAATGTGAATTTGAATTATAAATAGCATTGCCGTTCACTTCAAGGCGATAAAATTATAAGCTTCGGTAGGAAAGGGATGTCAGCACCAGCGGGGCGAAAGAGATTTGTTGAATTTTCCAGATTAGTTTTTTTATTAATTTTGTAATTAAACTATTTAGTATGAAATTCAGCGAACTGGTCAGAATCATTGAAAAGGAGGGATTCAGAAAAGTGAAGGAAAAGGGATCAATCAGGTATTATAAAAAACAGGGAGTGCATCATTTGATACGAATTGATTACCATGGAGCAAAAGAAGTCCCAACAGGAACTTGCCAAAGCATACTAAAAGCCGCTGGAATTAAATAATTTAAAAACTAAAATGACATGATCAAACTTAATTATTCTCTAATAATCGAAGCCACAGGCGAGCCTGATTTTTTTGGATTTTACTCTACCGAGCTTGTTGGCTTTTCAGGAGTAGGAAATTCTGTGGAAGATTGCTTGTACAAAGCCAGGTGGGGCATGATTGAGCATCTTAAATTATTACAAGAAGAAGGTTTGCCCATCCCCGCCCCAAACCCCGACCCGAAGGTTATTATCCAAAATGAGAAGAAACAGCTCGTTTAATCAGGGAAGGCTTTCGCAGGATCAGGTTGCCGACTACGCCCGCCGCAAAGGCATCTCCATCGAACAGGCCGAAAAGCTGTTAAATGTGAATTTGAATTATAAATAGATTCGCTATTCACGCCCGGTGGTTTTTTTGACGCTCGAAAGTCCTGCGGGCGTTTCGAGGTCTGCGCCTCCTCCTTGCGCCCTGCGCCACGCGCCACGCGCCCTGCTCTTCGGTTTGATATTCAAAAAAAAACACAAGGATTGCATCCCTTTCAGGGCTGCGAACCCAGGCAAAGTACGCCAGCCCTGATCTTGCGCCATGCCCTTTGCTCTATGCGTCATGCGTCGATAACTTCTTCTTTCCTTATCTTTGTTCGCTGATTATTTACAAAACATTTTCACTACTAAAATTTAATTTCATAATGCAAACCATAAAAATATTAGCTACCAATGCCGCCGGCGAGCGCGGTCGAAAGATGCCCGTCGAAAAATTAGTACTTGAACCCGATGGCGTTGCCGGCGACGTTCATGCTGGTTCCACCCGGCCTGTGAGCATGTTTGACGTGGCGCACGCAAAGCGCTTTTATGATATTACCGGCGCACGACCGTTGGCTGCGGGGCATTTTGCCGAGAACATTCTTTTCGAAACTTCCTCCGTCACCGATGTGCGGATTTTCGACCGCTTTGTAAAAGATGACTTGGTGCTGGAAGTGGTGCAAAAAGGAAAGCCTTTTCACGATGAGTTTCGTGAGCCGGGCAATTACGTGATGCCACGCGAAGGAATCTTTGTCCGTGTGTTACATGGCGGCGCGCTTCATCCTGGCGACGTAATGCAACATGTTCCCAGAGTTTTCAAAGCGTTGATAATTACGCTCAGCGACCGCGTCAGCCGCGGCGTTTACGAAGATAAAAGCGGTCCGGCAGTGTCGGCAGTTGTAGGAGATTATTTCGATAAAATAAAGTGGCGGCTGGAAATTGAAAATAGGGTGATTCCCGACAGCGAGATGCAGCTTCGTGAGCTACTCGAAGGAGCTTTGTCCTCCACCGATCTCATCATAACGACGGGCGGCACAGGCATTGACCCGCGTGACATTACGCCGGAAATAATGAACGATTTCATCAAAAAACCCATTCCCGGCATTATCGAAATGATACGCTGGAAATATGGCATCGAAAAACCTGCAGCGCTCACCACCAGAGCGGTGGCCGGCGCAAATGGCAACACGCTGCTCTTTGCCATTCCCGGCTCGGTGCGCGGCGCTACCGAATATAGTACCGAAATCACCAAACATCTGCAGCACCTGTTTTACATGATCCACAGCATCGAGATGCATTGATGGCGTGGCTTTCCGGCGATTTTCAGTATTATTAAAAATTGAAAGCGCGGATAAAACCTGAACTAAAACGAAACGCTCCGCCTGGAGACCTTTCAGAATGCCACGCAGGAGTGCTCCCCTCTCCAATTGGAGAGGAGCCGGGGGTGAGGTCAATTTAGTCGTGGTGAGTCCAATTTGAAAAGCGCTTTTATCCAACTAAATAAATTTTAGAAAATGAATAAAACATTGTATTGCCCCCATCATCTGGCTCTTTGCCTTACGGCAATAATCACTTTATTAATTTTCCCTACCTTCGGCCAAACTTTCTGCACCGGCGCTGACCTTTCCTTTGTAAACGAAATGGAAGCGTGCGGCGCACTCTATTATGAAGATGGCGTTGCCAAAGATCCTTTCACCATTTTTGGGGAACACGGTGCCGGCATTGCCCGCTTTCGGCTGTGGCACACGCCTGCCGGGAATTTTAGCACATCGGCAGATGTAAAGGTTTCTATTTCCCGCGCCAAAGCTGCCGGCATGCAGGTGTTGCTCGACTTCCATTATTCAGATACATGGGCCGATCCAGGCGCACAGCTCCGCCCGTTGGCCTGGCAGCAGATTGACGATCTTCAGGTGCTGGGCGATTCGTTGTACAATCATACTTACAATACGCTTTTTGAATTGCATCAGCAGGGCTTGCTGCCGGAGATGGTGCAACTTGGAAATGAGATCAACGGAAATATCCTGTTGAAGCCCAGTGAGCCGCTTTATCCAAATGACTGGCCGCGCAACGTGGCGTTGTTGCAGCGGGCGCAGCAGGCTGTCTTCGATATTAATACACTGACGGGAGCTTCCATCAAAACCGTTATCCACATCGCACAGCCCGAAAATGCGCTTTGGTGGTTTGAAGATGCTTCAGCAAATGGGCTGAATGACTACGACATCATCGGATTTTCCTATTATCCCGGCTGGTCGGTGATGAGCGTAAGAGAAGTTGCGGCAGCAGTAGCAGAGCTTCGGCAGGCCTACAACAAAGAGGTGATGATTGTGGAAACGGCCTATCCTTTCACACTGGAGTGGGACGATAATTTTAATAATTTGTTGGGAGCCGATAATCTGCTGCCTTGCTATGGTGAGCAGCCTTCGCCGCACAATCAGCGCGACTTTCTCACTGAGTTGTCGTGGCTGGTGAAAGAGAGCGGTGGCAGCGCCATTATTTACTGGGAGCCGGCCTGGGTTTCGACGGAGTGCGGCTCCAGTTGGGAAAACGCTACCTTTTTCGATTTCGATCATGAGCTGCACGAAGGAATCGGTTTTATGAATTGGGATTACGAAATAAAACCTGCAGCACTCGACTCAATGACAGTAACTTTTAAGGTGGACATGACCGGCGTGGACACGAGCAATGGCGTTTTCGTTACCGGCGATTTTACCGGCCAGCCCTGGCAGCTCATGCCCATGCAGCATTTGGGTGATAATATTTATAGCTACCAAACCCTGATTCCCGGCCGCAGCCAGGGAGCTTATATTTTCCGGAACAACAACAACTGGCTCGACGCTTCACGCGAAATAGTGCCCGCTGAATGTGCTTTGTATTGGGGCAACCACCGCCAGTATGTGGTGACAGACACCGCTGCGCTGATGGCTTTTGTGTGGAGTAGCTGCGACGCAATTGGCGGTACCGCTGTCGCGGAATGGCAACTCGCGAAATTTGAGATTTTCCCTAATCCAGCGTCGGATGTTCTTTGGCTGCAAGGCGGCGAAATAATCAACAGCATTGCAATTTACGATGCTTTTGGCAAACTATTAAAAAGCAATTCCTTTTTCCCATCACAATCTATAAAAGTGGATATTGCAGAATTTCCTTCAGGTGCTTATTTTTTAAAAATCATTACAAAAGATTCTGAAATCGTCACACAAAAATTTTTGAAATATGAAAAGTAGAATTTTTATCGCGGCAGCATTATTCCTTTTTTTGGCCGGTTGTCAGCAGCCTCAGCAAAAGCAGGACGAGAACAACGATACCTTTTACTACGGTGCCGACTTATCCTATGTGAACGAAATGGAAACCTGTGGCGGAATTTATCACCAAAACGGCCAGGCCATTGATCCATTTAAACTTTTTGCGAAAGAAGGCTGCAACCTGGTGCGTGTGCGGCTTTGGCATTCGCCCGACAGCTTATGGTCAGGCTACGATGATGTGAAAAAAACGATGCAACGCGCCAAAGAAAACAGCATGGCGGTGCTGCTCGATTTTCATTACTCCGATACCTGGGCCGACCCGCAGCATCAGGTGATTCCTGCCGCCTGGCAAGACATCGAAAGCCTGGAGGTACTGGCTGATTCACTTTATAATTACACTTCCAACACGCTGCAAAATCTCGCCAAAGCTGGCTTAATTCCGCTCATGGTGCAGATTGGCAACGAAGTGAATATTGAGATTATGCAGCCCGAAAACAACATGATCACCGACAGCATCAACTGGAAGCGGAATGTCATTTTATTAAATAAAGGAATAGCTGCGGTAGATGATTTTAATAAAACTACCGGCAACAACGTTCAAAAAATGATTCACATCGCGCAACCCGAAAATGCTTTTTGGTGGATGAAGACGGCTACTGACAATGGGTTGGCGGATTTTGAATGGATCGGTTTGTCATATTATCCCAAGTGGTCAACCTATAAGTTTCAGGATATTCCGCAGGCGCTGGATTCGTTGAGAAAGCTTTACAAAAAGCAGGTAATGATTGTGGAAACGGCTTATCCGCACACGATGCAAAATGCCGATGCCGCCGGAAATATTTTGGGCGAGGAGGCGCTAATCGCCGAATATCCCGCCTCTCCGCAGGGGCAACGCGACTACCTGACAGATTTGGTGCGGCTTACACGCGACGGCGGGGGCAGAGGAGTTGTCTATTGGGAGCCGGCCTGGATTTCTAATTCCTGCGCTACCTTGTGGGGAGTAGGCTCGCACTGGGATAACGCTACCTTTTTTGATGCTGCCAATGGAAATGAGGCTTTGCCGGCTTTTGATTTTTTTAATAAAGAAACCTACAAATAATTTTTTCTAATGAGATTTCTCACGGTCATCAACCTAAGCTGGAGAGTTTGTATTCTTATTGTGATTTCTGCCACGATTGTAGGTTGCTCCAGCTCTGCAGACAATATTTATCGAACCACCGAAAATTTTGGCGACAATTGGCAATTTTCGCGTAAAGCGACCGATGACAGCACTTTTACAAAATGGGAAACCGTCAATCTGCCACACACCATGTGCCTCGAGCCGCTGGTGGTCAACGATCAGTTTCAGGGCGTGGGGCATTACGTAAAAACATTTAGCGTAAGTGATATTAATAATAGGAGGTTTTTCTTCTATTTTGAAGGTGTGATGCAGGTGGCGAATGTGTTTATTAATGGAGAAAAAGTACTGACGCACAGCGGCGGTTACCTGCCTTTTACGGTGGATGCTACTCCTTTCCTGCGTGCCGACACCGCCAACCAGATTGATGTTTGGGTGGACAATACCGACAATGTGCAGGTTCCGCCGGGCAAGGCACTTGCCGATCTCGACTTTAATTATTATGGAGGCATTTATCGAAATGTCTATCTGATTACTACCGGCAATATTTATATCACCGATCCGGTGGAGGCTGATCAGGTGGCTGGCGCCGGCGTTTTGGTGCATTTTGACGAGGTGCGTACCGATCAGGCGAAGGGTATTTTGCGGGTTCAGGCAAAAAACGAGAGCGGCACTGGAGAAAGTCTAAGGTTTCTTGCCACGCTCATTTCCTCCGACGGACAGATTTTTTATTTCCGTTCTAACGAGAAGCACGCAAAGCCGGATAGCACCGTGACGCTGCAGCAGGAACTGGTGGTGGACGATCCGGTGTTGTGGTCGCCACAGAAGCCGCAGCTTTACCGGCTGCTGGTGGAGGTGATGGCCGGAGAGCGCCTGCTCGATTCGACAAGCTTGAATATTGGCATCCGTAAAATTGATTTGAGTGAAAATGGTTTTTATATTAATGGCGAAAAGCAATTCCTTCGTAGCACCAATCGCCATCAGGAGTATCCTTATGTGGGCTATGCTTTGTCGGATGAAGCGCAGTGGCGCGATGCAGTGAAAATAAAAAGTGCAGGCTTCGACTTTGTGCGGTTGTCGCATTACCCGCACGCCGAAGCCTTTATGGATGCATGTGATAAGTTCGGCTTGCTGGTGATGGATTGCATTCCCGGATGGCAATTTTTTGGAGATTCGGTATTTGTCGAAAATTCTTATCAGGATTGCCGCGACATGATCCGCCGTGACCGCAACCACCCATGCGTTGCTTTTTGGGAGCTGTCGCTCAACGAATCTCCAATGACGGAAGAATACATGCAATCGGTGAATGAGATTCTGGATGAGGAGTTGCCTTTCGGCGATAGCTATTCGGCCGGTTGGATCGATTATCCCGCCTACGATCTCTTTATCCCGGCAAGGCAACACGCCGAGCCGACAGAATATTGGAATTTTTATAAAAATGGAAAGCGAAACGTTTTTGTGGCCGAGTATGGCGACTGGGAATATTACGCAAAGAATGCAGGTTTTAATCAAAAAGCTTTTGGCAATCTGAAAGCCGATGAACGCAACAGCAGGCAACTGCGCGGAAGCGGCGAGAAGCGTTTGCTGCAGCAGGCACTCAACTTCTCCGAAGCGGCGGCATCCAACCGCAGAGGAATTGGCACCATCGGCCATGCCAACTGGCTTATGTTCGATTACAACCGCGGCTATGCCGATGATCTTGAAGCTTCGGGAATTGCCGATATTTTCCGGGTTCCTAAGTTTGCGTTCTATTTCTACCAAAGCCAGCGACCGCCGCAGGAGCATTATTCTGCGCACATAGCTTCCGGGCCAATAGTTTTCATCGCCAGTTACAATACACGCCAATCTTCTCCCACTATAACAATCTTCAGCAACTGCCAGGAAGTGGAATTGAAGATTGGCGAAAGCCTGATAGCACGCCAACCGGCTGTAAAAGATTCTCTGTTTGCCTCGCTTGCTTTTCCTCCATTTCGTTTTGCAAATGTGCCCGTTGGAACGGGAAAGCTTACCGCCATCGGCTATATTGAGGGCAAGGAGGCGGCTCGTTATGAAGTTGCCTTAGCCGGAAAGCCGGCGCGCATCCGGCTGCAAGCTGATTTGGAAGGCATCGCCATTAATGAAAAGCACCGCGATATTTTTATTATTAATGCCAACGTCACCGATAGCAGCGGCAATACCGTGTATGATGTGAATCTGCCGGTTGTGTTTACCATAGAAGGGAATGGAAGGTTATTGGGCGAAAACCCTGTTTATTCCCAGGCAGGCATTGCTTCAACGCTCGTTCGCACGGAAACTTTGGACGCACTGCTGGTGATCAGTGCAAAAGCACCAGGGCTGCTTCCCGACAGGCTGGTTCTGCGGGAAAATGATAAATGAGAAGACGGTTTTTGAATTACGATGGGCGATTTACGGTAGCTTGTGGCAAACTGAATTTCGTTTTTCTTAAATGCTTCTAGTTTGCTTAGGGTGCAGTTTAGCTTGAATCCGTTGTTATAAATAAGCGTGTTAGTTACTTGTGCAAGGTGGACATCCTCCAAATGGATGATTGCTTTAGGTTCAGACTACTTTTTCTTTTTCGATTCTTTAAGTACCTTTTTATCTTCACCTATTAGTTTACGTTGTACCTTTTTCACATCTTCCCCCGGAGGTAAATTTTCAGGCACGATACCACGTTGGGTAAGCATTTTACGTACAGCAAGGTTATTGTCC
>CAZTCX010000178.1:0-7721 GCA_964612515.1 uncultured Lentimicrobiaceae bacterium
AGAATAATTCCAACTACAGTCACCACTCCACTGATGATTACGGGCGTCCAGTTGGCCGAACTCAGGGCAACATCCAATCCCAGAAATGAAAAGGTTTCGGAGTCGTTTGCGGCCTGTATTCCAAACACCAGCAATCCGATTACTCCCAATACTATTAAAATAATTCCTGCTACTCTCATGATTTTAATTTTAGTTTTTAATAAAAAAATGATTTATGTCTAACACCATGCCAGGCGAGTGATAATTCTAAGGAACTATTTCCTACAATTGATTTTCAACGCATTACAACAATAGGTAATGTTTTCCTGATAAGTTAACACCACAATTTGGGGCATAGAAACCTCATACGCTATTTGTAGTAAAAAAAAATCGCCGACACAAGGCCAGCGATTTTTAGGATTAAAAACAAAACTCAAATAGCAGATAATTTAATGAGCCTTTGCTTTATTGTTGAAACTTACTTCCATTAATCTTGCAGGAAAGGATATTTGTAACTTACAGGGGGCACAAAGCATTCCTTGATGGTACGTGGGCTGAGCCAACGCAGCAGGTTAATTTTTGAACCGGCTTTATCGTTGGTTCCTGAGCCACGGGCACCGCCAAAGGGCTGCTGATTAACAACTGCACCCGTAGGTTTATCATTAATGTAGAAGTTGCCAGCGGCATGTTTCAATTTTTTCATCACATGCTCTATCACATAGCGGTCTTTGGAGAAAATACTTCCGGTGAGGGCATAGATAGAGGTCTTGTCGATCTCAACCAGAACCTGATCAAAATCCTTGGGATCGTAAACATAGACAGTAAGGATTGGCCCAAAAAGCTCCTCCTCCATCGTAGCATAATGAGGATCGGTGGTAAGCAAAACGGTTGGCTCGATGAAAAAACCTTCACTCTTATCGTAATGTCCGCCAAAAATAACTTCCACATTGTCGTCTTTACGTGCACGGTCAATTACACCTGCGAGTTTATCAAAAGATGCCTCATCAATAACAGCATTTACAAAGTTGGAGAATTTCTCTACCGTTCCCATTTTAATGGATTCATAGTCCTTCTTTATCTCTTTCTTCACTTCTTCCCACATGGTATTTGGAATATAGGCACGTGATGCGGCCGAACATTTCTGTCCCTGGTATTCAAAAGCACCCCGTGTCATGGCGGTAGCTACCTGTACCGGGTGAGCTGACTCATGCGCCAGAATAAAGTTCTTTCCTCCAGTTTCGCCTACAATGCGCGGATAGGATTTGTATTTAGAAATATTGTTACCGATTTCTTTCCAGATGTTTTGGAATACTGCAGTGCTACCGGTAAAATGAATACCAGCAAAGTCAGGATGCGAGAAAATAACTTTTCCTGCCACGGGTCCACGAACAAAGATCAGGTTGATAACGCCATCCGGCAAACCAGCTTCCATAAAAATCTCCATGATGATGCGTGCTGCGTAAATCTGTGTGTCAGATGCTTTCCACACCACCGTGTTACCCATCAAGGCGGGAGCCGATGGCAAGTTGCCGGCGATAGCTGTAAAGTTGAAAGGCGTAAGTGCGAAGACGAATCCTTCGAGCGGGCGCTGCTCCAGGCGGTTCCACACCAGGTCGCCGCTATCAGGCTGTTCGCCATAAATCTCACTCATATATTGTACGTTGAACCGAAGGAAGTCGGCGAACTCACAAGCTGAGTCAATCTCGGCCTGATGTGCCGACTTGCTCTGTCCCAGCATGGTTGCTGCATTGAGACGTGCCCGGTAAGGACCCGAAATCAAACCGGCAGCTTTCAGAAAAATGGAAGCACGTTGTTCCCACGGCATCTCTGCCCATTTCTCACCTGCACGCAAAGCAGCATCAATCGCCATCTGCACATGCTCTTCTGTACCACGATGAAAACGACCCAACAAATGAGCACGTTCATGCGGTGGACGAAGCTCCTGAAGATTACCGGTGCGCACTTCTTTTCCATCGATGATCATGGGAACATCAACTACTTCTGATTTGGCAATTTTGAGGGCTTCAACTAATTTTGCACGCTCATCCGAGCCTGGCTTATAGGATAATACGGGCTCATTCTTGGCCGTTGGAACGAAAAACATACTCTTTTGCATAGACCTTCTTTTTATGTTATTAATAATAAATTTAAAAGTTAATATAGTTCGGTTTTCGATAGGTAGTTAAAAACATATCGCCTGCAAAGCTAAGCCGTATTAGGTTAGGAAACGCTTGTGTTAGTTTTAGTTAGCCACCCCCCAGGGCAAAGCCACATTATAAATAGATCGGATGGATGAAATTAATTTGAAAAGTTTCAGAGTGCGAATTTCAAATTAACTTGACAATTTGTTACAGGTTTTAGCCTCCAAACTGCTCTAAGTATTATCTCAAATTATGTAAAAACATCAGAAAAATAAGCTTTGAAAGGCCGTGTTTAAGCACCAGCGTACCGAAATACTGAATAATAAAAGAGTCTGTTTTTTGTCAACAAATCCCTCTTTTAAATGCCGTAAAAACAGCTTTCGTTATTTTCAATGATTTTAAATAACGATTAGGAAAGCCGAAAAATTAAGTTTTGTTATAATTTTGCCTGTCTCAACCAATCAAATTTAAAACAGACGATGATCTTGAGAAGAATATTTTTGAATAAACTAAAAAGAACATAATCGTGAACGATGTAATGATTTATGCAGTGATCTCCCTTAGCGCCATTGGTGTAGCTGCAGCCGTAATATTATATTTTGTGGCGCAAAAGTTTAAAGTTATCGAGGATCCGCGCATCGATGCTGTGGAAGAACTCGTCCCTGGCGCCAACTGCGGTGGCTGCGGCTATGCCGGCTGCCGCGCTTTTGCCGAGGCGGTGGTTACTTCCGGAAGCATGGATGGCTTTAACTGCCCGGTGGGCGGCAATGAAACCATGAAGGCTGTCGCACGCATTCTGGGTCTGGAAGCTGAAGAAAAGGATCCGCTCGTTGCTGTATTGCGCTGTAATGGCTCTTTTGCACACGCTCCCAAAAAAGCTAACTACGAAGGCGCCAGCACTTGCGCTTTTGCACATGGCCTCTTTTCCGGCGAAAGCGGATGTCCGCATGGCTGCCTCGGCCTGGCCGATTGCGTGGACTCATGCGCTTTTGATGCAATGTACATGGATCCCGAAACCGGACTTCCGGTGGTTATCTCGGATAAATGTGTGGCTTGTAATGCCTGTGTTGTGGCGTGTCCGCGAAATATTTTCGAGCTGCGCCCCAAAGGCAAAAAAGAACGCCGCATCTACGTCAGTTGTGTTAACGAAGAAAAAGGTGTGCATGCCCGCAAAAACTGCGAAGTAGCCTGTATCGGTTGCGGTGCGTGTGTTAAAGTTTGTCCGTTCGATGCCATTACCATGGAAAACAATCTGGCCTACATCGACCCGGAGAAATGTAAGCTCTGCCGCAAATGTGCGCCGGTATGCCCGACCAATGCCATCCTCGAGATTAATTTCCCCCCGCGCAAAGAACGTCCCGAAGTAGTCGCAGGTGATAATCCCAAAGACCCTAACCCCACTCCGGCGCCACCAGAGCAAACCACAGTAATGCAGGTTCATTAAAATTTTGTCAAAACACTCACAGTGATTGCATAATAATAAAATCATGCGTCTGAAAACTTTCATCATGGGAGGCATTCACCCTCCCGAACAAAAACTTTCGGCGGGCGAAGCCATCCGTCCGCTGCCTTTGCCCAAAACCATTGCGGTACCTGTTTCACAGCATCTGGGCGCTCCTGCAACAGTAATGGTAAAGCGCGGCGATATGGTAAAAACCGGACAGTTGCTTGCCAAAGCCAACGGTTTTATCTCCGCCAACATTCACTCACCTGCCACCGGCAAAGTTGCCAAGATAGATGTGGTGATGAACCAGTCAGGTTATAAACGTACCAGCATCATCATCGAAACTACCGACGATGAGTGGATGGAAGGCATCGATACCTCCGCCGATCTGCTTACCGAAATAACATTATCCAAAAAAGAAATCATCGACCGCATCCACGAGATGGGCGTGGTTGGCCTTGGTGGCGCCACTTTCCCGGTTTCTGTTAAGATGATGGTTCCTGAGGGTAAAAAAGCGGATCTGCTGCTCATCAATGGCGTGGAGTGCGAGCCTTATCTCACTGCCGACCACCGCCTGATGCTCGAACGCAGTGACGAACTCATGGTCGGCATCACCATCCTGATGCGTGCCCTGGAGGTGAACAAAGCTGTGATTGGCATCGAAAATAATAAACCCGACGCCATTCAAAAACTTAGCGCACTTTGTCAGAAATATCCCGGCATCAGTGTTCAGGCGCTCAAAGTAAAATATCCGCAAGGCGGCGAGAAGCAACTCATCAAAGCGGTAACCGGACGCGAAGTCCCCTCTGGCAAGCTGCCCATCGAGGTAGGTTGCGTGGTGGACAATGTCGGTACTGCCGTAGCTGTTTATGAAGCCGTTCAAAAGAATAAACCACTGATTGAGCGTGTGGTTACCATCACTGGAAATGCAGCGATCCGTCCGGGAAACTATCTCGTTCGTATGGGCACGCCCATTAGCAGCCTGATAGAAGCTGCCGGCGGCATGCCCGAAAACCTGGGAAAAGTTGTTGGCGGCGGCCCCATGATGGGCAAAGCGCTGATGGATGTGGAAGCTCCTGTAGTGAAAGGTTCGTCGGGCGTACTGCTGATGCCTGATGAAGAAGCGCATCGCGCTGCCGTCCGCAACTGTATCCGCTGCGCCCGTTGCACAACCGTTTGCCCGATGGGTCTGGAGCCTTATCTGCTGTCGCAACTCGTAATGCACGAAAAATGGGACAAAGCCGAAGATAACCGCATCATGGATTGCATCGAATGTGGCTCATGCCAATACACCTGCCCGTCAGGTCGGCCATTGCTCGATTATATCAGATTGGGAAAAACCAAAGTTGGAAACATTATCAGAACGAGAGGAAAAAGATAAGCTATGAAATCTCTACTCACCATTTCGGGGTCACCGCATGTTCATTCCGATGAGTCGGTTCGCAAAATCATGTTTACGGTGCTTTATGCCATGATTCCGGCCATGCTCGTGTCGCTATACTTCTTTGGCCTCGATGCTGCGCGATTGCTACTACTTTCGGTGGCGGCATGTGTAGCCATCGAATACCTGATACAGAAATATCTGATCAAGGGCGACCTTACCATCAACGACGGCTCGGCCATTGTCACCGGAGTATTGCTGGCTTTCAACGTGCCTGCCAACCTTCCCTGGTGGATTATCATCATCGGCGCAATCGTAGCCATCGGCATTGCCAAGATGGCTTTTGGCGGGATCGGCAAAAATCCTTTCAACCCGGCGCTGGTAGCGCGTGTTTTCTTGCTGATGTCGTTCCCTGTGCAAATGACCACCTGGCCTATACCTCAGCCCAACTTCCCCATGGCCGACGTCATTACCGGAGCTACGCCACTGGGAATCCTCAAAGAATTGCATGGTAAAATGCCGGCACCGGAAGCTTTGCAGCAGATCATGGGCGACACCCCGAATTACATCAACTACCTCATCGGATTTCAGGGAGGCTCGCTGGGCGAAATGTCGGCCATAGCGCTGCTGCTTGGCGCCATCTACATGTTTTTTCGCAAAGTCATCACCTGGCACATTCCCGTTTCTTATCTGGTTTCGGCCATCGGTTTTGCAGCCATCATGTGGTGGATCGATCCTTCACAATATGTAAATCCCCTTTTCCATCTGGTAACGGGGGGCTTGATGCTGGGTATTTTCTTCATGGCCACCGATATGGTAAGCTCGCCCATGTCGGCGCGCGGACAAATCGTTTACGGTGTGGGCTGCGGCGTCATCACGATGGTAATCCGGTTCTGGGGTGGCTACCCCGAAGGCGTTTCTTTTGCCATCCTCATCATGAACGCCTTTGCACCATTGATAAATAATGCCTTTAAGCCGGTACGTTTTGGAAAAGTGGTGGCTGTAAAAAGTTAGGTATTAATAATTTTATTAATAAAAAGATTTTAAAAAATACTGCGATTATCATGGCAAAAAAAGAATCGACATTTACAAACATGTTTCTGACGCTGCTCATCATAACGGTGGTTTCGTCGCTGGCGGCCAGCGGTGTTTACAACCTCACCAAGGAACCTATTGCCGAGGTGGGGCGCATGAAGCAGCAGAAGGCCATCGAGCAGGTGATGCCGCCCTTCGAGAGTTACACAACGCAAGCGGTAATGCCTGCCAGCGGAAAAGATTCGATCGTACTCTTCACTGGCGTTACCAACGAAGATACCGTGGGCGTAGCTGTGAACACATACAGCTTCGAGGGCTACAGCGGACTCATCAAACTAATGGTAGGATTTACACCCGACGGCACCATTCATAACATTGTGGTGCTCGAACAAAAAGAGACGCCGGGACTGGGAACAAAAATGACGACAGCCTGGAAAGATCAATTTATTGGTAAAAATCTCAAAGATTTTAACTGCACCGTTAAGAAAGACGGAGGCCAGGTGGATGCCATCACGGCGGCTACCATCTCCTCGCGTGCTTTCTGCGACGCCATCAATCGGGCTTATCAAACTTACGAATCGACCATCATGTCACAAAACCAATAAGGAGGAAGTATGAACCAATGGCAAAATTTTTCTAAAGGGTTTTTTAAAGAAAACGCTGTTTTCGTCATGCTGCTGGGGATGTGCCCCACGCTGGCGGTCACCAGTTCGGCCATAAATGGGATGGGCATGGGGCTGGCCACCACCTTTGTGTTGGTGATGTCGAACCTGTCGATCTCGCTCATCAAAGACTTGATTCCCGGCAAGGTACGTATCCCGGCTTTTATCGTCGTCATCGCTTCGTTCGTTACGGTGGTGGATTTGGTAATGGCCGGTTATGCACCGGCACTGCACGAACAGCTCGGCATATTTATTCCACTTATCGTGGTAAACTGCATTGTGCTGGGTCGTGCCGAAGCATTTGCCAGCAAAAACACTGTATTAAGTTCCATCATCGACGGAGCAGGCATGGGTCTGGGCTTTGCCATGGCACTGACGCTTTTGGGCGCTGTACGCGAACTGCTGGGCAACCTTTCACTATTTGGTTTTAAACTCGTCCACGCCGACGGCATTCTCGTTTTCATTCTGGCGCCCGGAGCCTTTATCGCGTTGGGATTTATGATCGCATTAATCAACCGTATCAAAAAAGCATAATCTGAAATGGAATACATTCTCATAATCATCGGAACGGTATTGGTCAGCAACATTGTACTGGCCAACTTCCTGGGCATCTGTCCTTTTCTGGGCGTCTCAGGCAAAATATCAACAGCAGCAGGCATGGGCGGCGCGGTACTTTTTGTGATCACCATCGCCACCATGGTCACCTGGCTCATCCAAAACTATATCCTCAACCCTTTTGGCCTTGGTTTTCTGCAAACCATCGCTTTTATCCTGGTCATTGCCGCTTTGGTGCAGGCTGTAGAGATCATCCTGAAAAAGGTGAGCCCTCCGCTTTATCAGGCGCTGGGCGTGTTTCTGCCCCTCATCACCACCAACTGCGCCGTGCTGGGTGTGGCTTTGCTGGTAATACAACGCGACTATAATCTGATTTCGGGAACGGTGTATGCGGTAGGAAATGCGTTAGGATTCCTGCTTGCACTGGTAATATTTGCCGGCATCCGAGAGCATCTGGAGCTTATGGACGTCCCCAAAGGAATGCGTGGCATGCCCATCGCGCTGGTTACAGCTGGAATCCTGGC
>CAZTCX010000179.1:0-7541 GCA_964612515.1 uncultured Lentimicrobiaceae bacterium
TCCCAAAAACCTTAATGCCTTGTCATTCTAAACGGAACGCAGTGGTGTGAAGAATCTATTTAAAGGAAATTAGGTTTACCGTACAACAATGATTATTAATAAAATAAAACGCCAACTCTTTTTAATACAATTTTTTAAATATCTATTTTTCAATCATTAACCAAATTAATACAATGAAACAATTCCGACTGGTGCTGCTCCTTGCAGCCGTGAGTATGATGTTCGCCTGCCAGAGCGAAAAGTACAAAGTTACCACCCACACCGATTCCAACAATTACACCTACACCACTGTGGCGGACGATCCGTTGCAAACGAGGGTTTATACCCTCGACAATGGACTGACGGTTTACCTTTCGGTGAATCCCGACGAGCCACGCATCACTACGCTCATCGGTGTTCGTGCCGGCTCTACCAGCGATCCCATCGAAACTACCGGCCTGGCGCATTACTTCGAGCACATGATGTTTAAAGGTACCGATCAGATTGGAACTGTAAACTGGGACGAAGAGGAGCCGCTGCTCAAAGAGATCGAAAACCTCTTCGAAGATCACAAAAACGCTACTGATCCCGACGCGAAAAAACGTATTTACAAAAGTATCGACAGCCTTTCGGCAATTGCTGCCACCTTTGTAGCCACCAATGAATACGATAAAATGGTGTCGAGCATCGGCGCCAAAAGCACCAACGCCGGCACCAGCTACGACTATACCGTTTACATAAATGACATCCCGGCCAACGAGCTGAAGAAATGGCTTTCGCTGGAAAGCGAACGTTTCAGCGACATCGTTTTGCGTTTGTTCCACACAGAACTCGAAACCGTGTATGAAGAATTTAATATGTACCAGGACCGCGACCGCAGCCGTGCCATGGCTTTGATGATGGAAGCTCTGTTTCCAAACCATCCGTATGGCCGCGACGTAATCGGGCTGCCCGAGCATCTGAAAAACCCATCGATGAAAAACATCTATGAGTTTGCCCACACGTGGTATGTGCCCAACAACATGGCGGTGGCGCTTGCCGGCGATCTCGACTTTGATGCCACCATAAAAATGATTGATGAGACTTTTGGTAAAATTCCTTCCAAGGAATTGCCCAAAGTGGTTCAGCCGGTGGAGGTTCCGCTGGAAGGCCCCATTGTAAAAGAGGTGACCGGCCCCGACGCCGAAAGCATGATGCTGGCTTTCCGCTTCGACGGCGACTACAGCTACGACAACAAGCTGGTGACCATGATCAGCCAGTTGCTCAGCAACGGCCAGGCCGGACTGATCGACCTCAACCTGGTGCAGCAACAAAAGGTGCTCAACGCATACAGCTATGCCCAGTTTCTTAAAGATTACGGCATGCACGTTTTTGCCGCCTCACCGCGTGAGGATCAGTCGCTCGAAGAGGTAAAAGATCTGATGCTGGAACAACTCGACAAAATTAAAAATGGCGAATTTGACGATTGGATGCTCGAAGCGCTCGTGAACGACATGCGCCTGAGCGAGATTCGTAGCAACGAAAGCAACTTTAGCAGGGTTTTCACTTACGTGGATGAATATGTAAAAGGCGTCAGCATCGACGAGCGGCTAAAGTTTATGGATTCGATGGAAAAAATTACAAAAGAAGAAATTGTAAACTTCGCCAATGCGAATTACACCGACAACTATGTAGTGGTGTACAAGCGCCACGGCGTAAGCGATAACATCATGCGCGTGGAAAAACCTGCGCTCACACCAATTCCCATCAATAAGGAATATCAATCAGAGTTCTACAAGGAATTTGCCAGCCAGCAATCGATAGATGTTGCACCGGTATTTGTAAATTTTGAAGAGCAAATCGAGAAATCGGAACTGATGCCCGGTGTGGAGATGTTTTATATCGAAAACAAAAGCAACGAGATTTTTACACTCAACTACATCATCGACATGGGTAAAAATCACAACCGGCTTTTCCCGCTGGCAGTGAATTACCTTCCCTACCTGGGTACCGATAAATATACTCCTGCCGAACTGCAGCGCGAACTTTTCCGCCTCGGACTTTCCTTTGGCGTGAGCACCGGCGACGACCGCTCCTACGTTTACATCACCGGACTCAGCAAATCTTATGTGGAAGCCATCGACCTGCTCGAAAATGTCTTGAAACATGCCAAACCCGACCAGCAGGCATACTCCGATTACGTGGACGGTTTGCTGAAAAAACAAAGCAATAGCAAGAAAAATCAAAATGCCATCCTATGGGGCGGCCTGCTCAACTACGGCATTTATGGCCAAAACTCCTCATTCCGTAATGTGATTCCTGCTGAAGAACTGAAAACCATCGACCCGGCAACACTCACCGACATGATTGCCGGAATGACAAATTTTGAGCACAAGATTTTCTATTACGGTCCGGCCAGCTTCGACCAGGCTCGCAAAGAGATCGAAAACCTCCACACACTGCCCGACGCGGTGACGCCACTGCCCGAAGAAATCAACTACGTGCAACTCGACAACACCCAAAATAAAGTTTACATTGTCGATTATGACATGGTACAAGCCAACGTAATCCTTGTGAGTAAAAGCAGTCCATTCGACAAAAACCTCATCGCTCCATCGCAGCTTTTCGGTGAATATTTTGGCGGCGGGCTCTCTTCCATCGTCTTTCAGGAAATCCGCGAATCGCGGGCACTGGCTTACAGCGCTTTCTCATCATTCTCCATTCCCTCCGACCCGCGCCGCAACAACATCGTTTATGGTTTTGTGGGCACGCAAGCCGACAAACTGGAAATGGCCACCACCTCCATGCTCGACCTGATGAACCAGATGCCGGTGGCCGAAAAGCAGTTTGAGCTGGCCAAAGAGTCCATCATCAAAAAAATTAATACCGAGCGCATCATCAAAGACGGTGTATTCTGGACCTATCTCAACAACATGGACAGAGGCATCGACTACGACATCCGTCGTGACGTGTATGATTACGCCAACAACGTCACCATCGAGAGCTTCCGCCAGGAGTTCTTCGACAAGTTAATCAGCGGACATCATTATAACTTCATGATTCTGGGCAACAAGAACAGCCTCGATATGGCTGCGCTTTCGCGGATAGCCAAACCCGAAGTGCTGACGCTGGAAGAAATTTTTAATTATTAATAAAGAATTTGTACGAATGAAAAAACCCGGGCATTGCGTCCGGGTTTTTTATTTTACTTTTCAAAGTACTTTCCTGTCATGTCAATTCGGGAAAACCAGCCCGCGACTTTCCGCTAATTATACTTTTAAAGATACAAACACCGATAAGCCGCCGGAGCGCTCACTTTCACTTTGAATTTCGTGTCTTTCTCCACCACAAAAGTCTCGAAAGGCTTGTAGGTTTTCCACGCGGTTTCACCCGGCAGTTGCACCACCAGTTCGCCCGAAGTTACGGTCATGTGTTCGATGGTGCTGGTACCAAATTCATACTCGCCTGCAGCCATCACACCGGTTGTGATTTTTCCGTCGGCATTTTCAAATCCGATGGATTTTACTTTGCCATCGTAGTATTCGTTTACTTTCAACATAGCTCGTTTATTTTTTTGTATTAATAATTAAAAAATGATGGCAAAGATAGCCGCATTTTCATGTTTGTTATCTTTGCTTTTTTAAAAAATGACTCCTCGGATGAAATACTTTTTATTGGCTACAATTCTCAACATCTTCTCGTTATTGTCACTTCCGGCGCAAAACCTCATTCAATACGTAAATCCTATGGCGGGAACGCAACGCATGGGACATACTTTTCCGGGTGCGGCCGTCCCGTTTGGCGCGGTGCAACTTAGTCCTGACACCGACACCATCCAATACGACGACAACGGCCAATACAACCGCCGCGTGTACGAATATTGCGCCGGCTACCAGTACGACGACTCTACCATCGTTGGCTTTAGCCATACACATTTCAGCGGTACGGGTCACTCCGATCTGGGCGATCTGCTGGTGATGCCAACGGTGGGCGCGTTGCAACTTAATCCCGGCACCGAAGCCAATCCTGAATCGGGCTACCGGAGCCGCTTTTCACATAAAAATGAAATTGCAGAGCCGGCATTTTACAGCGTCGTACTTGACGACTATCAGGTGCAGGCCGAGCTTACCGCCACCACGCGCGTGGGTTTCCATCGCTACACTTTTCCGAAAACCAACGAGGCACACATCATCCTTGATCTGCGGCATGGCATTTATAATTATGAAGGTAAAAATGTATGGACTTTCGTGCGCGTCGAAAACGATTCGCTCATCACCGGCTACCGCCAAACTAATGGCTGGGCGCGCACCCGCACCGTGTATTTTGCTATGGCTTTTAATAAAAGTTTTAAAAATTATGGCCACAAAAAATACGACAAGAGCGTTTACCGCGGCTTCTGGCGCAAATTCGATGAGGAACATAATTTTCCCGAAATGGCCGGCCACGACATCACGGCTTATTTCGATTTTGATATGACAGATGGCAAACCTCTGCTCATTAAAGTAGCGCTCTCACCGGTGAGCATGCAGGGCGCTTTGGCAAATATGGAGGCTGAGGTTCCGGGATGGGATTTTGATAAAGTGAAAAAAGAAAGCCAGCAATTATGGAATGAAGAGCTGTCGCGGATAAAGATTGAAACCATCACCGAAGAACAAAAGCGCGTATTTTATACAGCACTTTATCATGCATTTCTTACGCCCATCATTTATGAAGATGTGGATGGACAATACCGCGGCCTCGACCAAAATGTGCATACCTCCAACGGTTTTACCAACTACACTATTTTCTCTTTGTGGGACACATACCGCGCACTCCATCCGCTTTTCAATCTGATACAACCTGCCCGCAACGCCGACATGGTGAGCAGCATGCTGGCGCATCAGCAGCAAAGTCCGCACAAGATGCTGCCGGTGTGGTCGCATTACGCCAACGAAAACTGGTGCATGATCGGTTATCACAGCGTTTCGGTTATTGCCGATGCTGTGGCCAAAGGCGTTTACACCAATAACCTTCCTGCTGCTCTCGAAGCCTGTATTTCAACGGCAACGTACGAAAAGTATGACGGCATTGGCGACTATATGGAGCTTGGCTATGTGCCCGAAGACCGGAACGGGAGCTCCGTGAGCAAAACGCTGGAATATGCCTACGACGACTGGTGTATTGCTCAGGTGGCAAAAGCTGCAAATGATCCTCTCGCTTTCGCTAAATTTAGCCGGCGTGCTACGAACTACCAAAATGTGTTCGACAGCGCCTCGCGGTTTATGCGGCCGCGGCTGTCCGACGGCTCCTTCCGCGCCGAGTTCGATCCGCTCGACACGCACGGACAGGGCTTCATCGAAGGCAATGCATGGAATTACGGACTGTACGTTCCTCAAAACCCCGAATGGCTCGTGCAAAAGTTTGGTGGCACCACCGCCTTCGCCACCATGCTCGATTCATTATACACGCTTCAGCTTTCCGACGAACACATCGCCGCCAACGAAGACATCACCCGCGATGGCATCATCGGGCTGTATGTGCATGGCAACGAGCCGGGGCATCACATTCCGTATCTTTACAACTTTACCAATCAGCCGTGGAAAACTCAGGAGCGTGTGCGCATGATCTGCCAGACCATGTACGCCGATGCGCCCGACGGCCTCTGCGGCAACGACGACTGCGGCCAAATGTCAGCATGGTATATCTTCTCGGCGCTGGGTTTTTATCCGCTCTGCCCCGGCTCCGACGAATATGAGATCGGAAGCCCAACGGTGAAAGAAGCCCTGCTGCAAGCGGGGGAGGGGAAAAGTTTAAAAATCCTCACCGAAAACCAAAGCCCCGAAAATGTGTATGTAAAAGAGGTGTTACTCAACGGCCAGAAAATCGATGATCACAAACTCCATCATCAGCAACTGATGGCGGGTGGCACCTTAAAATTTATGATGGCAAACAAGCCGGGTATGCGATGATGGAACTTATTAATGTTCCATTTTGGAATAATTAAAATTCTTGAGTTTTTTAGCTACTATCCCGGTTAGTAATTTGATAGAAAACAGGTTTTGAAAAACAGGTTCCTTAGCCTTCGAGCTATCAGTATCATCGAATGGATCTGTAATAAAATCGGATAGCTTTTTGGAATCCGGAAAGCTAAGAATTTTTGAATGGCTCGAATAAATCTGGTCTCGGGCTTTGGTTGATATTAATAGCTGGTATTTAATCGTAGGCGTTCCAAATTTCCCAAAATGAGCTTCAATATAATCTGCTGACAGTATGAGGATTGATGAAATAATATTTTTTAAAGAATCAATTTTAACCAAAACGTACCTGACATCGTCACATTTCAAGGTTGCTCCGGAATCATATTTTACCAACACTGCTTTGCAATTGGGTATCCTGTTCCATACCTGCAGATTATAAGATTCGCCACTTGTAACAACATACGTTACAATAAACTCCCTAAGCATTCTGGGGACTCCCTTTTTTTTGGGTGGAACAATTTCATATTCATCATCAATAGCTCCTTCCGGCAATCCATGATCGAATAATTCTTTGGCAATTATTTTCCTGATGTTTGCACCATCCGTCCGGGTTTTCCCTGTTAATTTAAATTCACTGCCGACCAATTTCTTTAAAATGCCGGGCAGCTCTGTAATTTTCGTCAAATGCTCTGGCGACTTTGGGGGCGTTTTAAATGCTTCATCCATGGACCTTTATTTTACTGATTCGTTTTCAGGAATAAAAAATGATATGGGTTGATTATAAAATGTCGATAGCTCCAATAAAATTATGAAGTCAACACGTCTGGTTCCGTTCTCAATTTTTGACAACTCGCTTTGTGATACTATTTTTTTTTCGGATACTTGCTTTTGTGAAAGTCCGGCTTGTTCCCGGGCTTCAATCAGCTTCTCTGAAAGGAGTCGTCTCTTTTTATTATAATCATTTCTCTGCATAATCACTGGATTTGTCGCTTCAATTTGGTTACACCTTCCTCCCACCACGTCACTCCGCTTCTACCACAATTTCATCAGCAAAAATCCAGGCGGGATCGCCGGCGCCTTTGTGCCACGCGGGGCATTGCCCGATGTTGTGCGCCACCACTTTTATATACCGGCCTTTTGTACCATTGGTCTTTACAGTGAAGTCGGTGGTTTGTGGCTCCCAATCGGTGGCTTCTACCGGCGTGCCGACTTTCGCTGCCAGGCGCCAGTTTTGTCCGTCCGACGAAACATAATAATCCACCTGCCGGGGCATAAAAATCCAAGCGTTAATATCTTGCAAAAAACCCATTGAAACTGATTTGATGTTTTGCAATTTCCCCAAATCAACAATAGCTTCCAGATCTACACCGTGGTAGCCCTGCCAGCGTCCGGTGCGGAAGTCGGCGCCGCCGCGCTGGTAGTCGATCAGCGCCATATCACCCCCGGCGTTGTATTGGTTGGCATAAGCTGACTTGAGGGTGATGGTGCGTCCTTTCTCAATTTTCATCATGCGCGAGATAGTTGCATAACTTCTGAGTTTCCCTTTAGCTTCAGCGTAAGCATGCAAAACAGTATTTTCGCTTACGCGAAAAGTTGTTTCATATTTCTTCATTTTCGTGTCATCGA
>CAZTCX010000180.1:0-6828 GCA_964612515.1 uncultured Lentimicrobiaceae bacterium
AGCCAGTTGGTTTCTTCGTGCATCATAAAAGCATATTCCATGGGAGTAAGATATTCCACCACGCTGTCGTAGTGTGTTTCGGTGGAATAGCGCAGGCTGTCGGTTTGAGCCTTCCCTGCTACGGTAACAAAAAGTGCTGCCAGGGCTAACAAAACTATCGAAGTGTTCGGTTTCATCGTTTGTTGTTTATGATTTTTCATCTCAGGCTACTTAATTTCGAGTGTACCAATGCTCTGTTTTATCTGAATAAGCGGGCGATCCGGCAGATCATTAAAATTGACTTTGCGGATATTTTCCTTTTTCCCGGGAGGATCGAAGACCATCCAGGCAGGTTTCCCGAAATCGGTATTTTCGAGATCGAGCAAATACCTGAATTTATTTCCGGCCTCCAGCGTTATCTCCGATTTTTCTGCTTCGATAGTTAAGGCTTCGAGATTAGTAAAAATTTCAAGATTTATCTGCGCAAGCAAAGCATGAATGTTGATTGTTCCTGCTGCCTTTTCGAGGTGAATATTTGAGCGACTGGATTTTATCTCAACCCGGCCATCCAGCAACCTTCCGGAAATATCCCCGAATTTGGAATCTACCGTAATTTCACCTTTTGTATTAATTAATTCAATACTTGTAAATTCGCTGATGATGTTCACGGTGCTTCTCGTATTTTCTACCATGATTTCACCAAAATAATTATTGATGGTCAGCGGGCAGCTTTCGGGTATTTTGATGTGCCAGATAACTTTTAGGTTCGATTCGGGTCGTGCATCTCCGGCAGCCAGCTCGATGTAATTCCGCATAATTAAAGTCTTGCCCTGCCGGCCACTAATCCATTTCACCTTTTTCAAGTCTTTTTCTGCGATTCCCTTTTCGGGATGTTTTGCAATAATTTCAATTTCGTAAAGGATGGAACTCCCCGCGTACGATTCGCAATGTATCACGGCATTTTCGCCAACGATCTCCAGCTTCATTCCGGGCGTCCATTTTTCCTGGCCATCCAGCGTTTTTGTCACCACCTGAACTTTGGTTTGCCCCATTACACTGCCCGCGTAAACCATCGTTAACACAACAAAAAGAAGCCATATTTTTTTGATTAATTTTTTCATCTCGTTACATTACTTTTGAGATCATTTGTTTCACAATTTCATTTTTCTCCAATTCAATTTTGGTGAGCAATATTTGCAAATCTTTATTCTGATCGTAAGCATTCAACCGTTCGAGAATCTCCAATTTTTTCTCATTCAAATAATCCAATTCTTTCTGCTTTTCCTTGAATTCGGGCTGGCTGCACGCTACCGGATTGGCAGAACAAAGAGTATTCAGAAGGTCGGAGATTTCCGCATCATCTTCCTGCCAGTGACCTGGATTTTCTATTTTAATGACCTCTTCGGAGTAGCTGATATTTGATTTTTGTTGGTTTGGAAATATTAAAAAATAGGCCAAAACGATGGCAATACTTGCAGCGGCCAGCAAAGTTGCCCATCTAAAAATAATAAGCTTGCGGGCTTTTCTTTCCTCAACATTTAGCGAAGCATCTATTCTATTCCAAATCTCATCACCTGGCGTGAATTCTTTGAGCTGATGGATTTTTTCTTGCTTATCCAATTCGTTTGTAATAACGTTCCAGACTTCCTGTGGCGGGTCGATGGGTTTTAATTTTGATAATCCATCAGCCATTGCTGCATCAGCCAATTCCGATTGCACCGCATCCCAAACTTTCTCGCCCGGAGCATAACTGCGCAATTGCTGCAAAGCCTCATCTAATATTTTGCGGTTCTTTTCCATCAGTTGACCAGTTTTTGAAGGTTTTCACGCAACATTTTTTTAGCTTTAAAAAGCTGAGATTTAGAAGTGTTCTCCGAAATATCCATCAGTTCTGCTATCTCGCGATGTTTGAAACCTTCGATTTCGTAGAGTGTAAAAATGGTACGATAGCCCTCCGGCAAATTCGCGATAGCTTTTTCGAGGTAGTCGATGTCGATGGCAGTACCCCAATCAATAATGGTGGAAGTATCAGTACTTTCGATATCTTCGAAATAAATTCGCTCTTTAATTTTACGGATGGCTGCACGGGCGATGATGGTGTGAATCCAGGAACTCAATTTTGCTTCTCCTTTAAAAGCATGCAAGTTTCTAAATATTTGTAAAAACCCTTCCTGAAGCACATCGTTGGCATCGTCAAAGTTGCCGGTAATGCGGTAAGCGAGGGTGTACATCCGGGTTTTGAACTGGTCGTAAAGCAACCTTTGCGCAGCTCTGTCGCTTCTCAGGCACCCTTCGATAATTTCCTTTTCGGAATGATATGTCATGTTTGAATTGCTCACTGCTGGTTAGAGACCTCAAAGATGGGAATAGTTGCCCGAAAGAAAAATTATTTTAGAGGAAACCCGAACAGCGTCAAGGCTTAAAAACATTGGCTTATCGAAAATGCATTAAGTTTGTACAAAAAAAAATTAAGATGGAGCTAAAGAAAGAACTGGTGCCCGCCACATGGGCCGAACTGCAGGAGTTGCTTTTTCACGATGCCTACAATACTGAGATCAGCCGTATCCGGTCGCCCTACATTTACCGCGGTTTATCGGATTTTGATTTTACACTCAAGACTTCACTCATCCGCCTGGGTGGCGATTATAGCGGGCTGGAGTTTCACTTGCTGCGCAATTTCCAGAAATATTCGCACCGCCCCGACCAAATCAACAACACCGAGTGGGACTGGCTGGCGCTGGCGCAACATCACGGACTACCGACGCGGCTGCTCGATTTTACCTATTCGCCGTATGTGGCACTGCACTTTGCCACCGCCGAGCTCGACAAGTACGACCGCGACGGCATCATCTGGGCGCTCAATTACGAAAAAACCAAAGACTATCTGCCGCAAAAGCTCCTTAACGAGCTTTGCCACGTAGGCTCCAACAGCTTTACAAGCACCATGCTCAACAACGTATATCGCAGCCTAAGGGAACTTTCGAGTGAAAAGGATGAATTTGTGGTAGCTTTCGAATCACCCTCGCTCGACAACCGTATCGTGAATCAATTTGCCATTTTCACCTTTATGTCGCACGCCGAAGGCCTGCTCGACACCTGGTTTGCAGAAAGGCCATCCATGTATTTCCGCATCCGCATTCCGGCCGGGATGAAATGGGAAATCCGCGACAAGCTCGACCAGGTAAACATCAACGAGCGGGTACTTTTTCCGGGCTACGACGGCTTGAGCAAATGGCTGCGCCGCCACTACAGCCCCAAATGAAAAATGAAAACCTTATTTTTATTCAAAAAATCTTAGTAGAAAACATAGTGTAAACGACCTCAACCTTATTACCTTATCAAATTGGAAGAATAAGGTTGTCTGATGTAGGGTTTGCCAGATTCTACTAAGGTTCAAGAACATGGAATAAGGTTTTTTGAAAAAATTAAAATTGGCTAATAATAGAAACCCACAATCATATGGCAACTTCCCAGGCTACGACGGCTTGAGCAAATGGCTGCGCCGCCACTACAGCCCCAAATGAAAAAACCTGCTACACTTTATATGTAGCAGGTTTTTTTATTAAAAGAAAAATCAAAATCTTGCCTAGAAATCCAGCAACTTCTTGGCTGCGTGGTATATCTTCTCCTCGTTGGGGAGAATGGCATTTTCCAGAATCCGGTTAAAGCCTATCGGCGTAAACGTAGAGCCTACACGGCGCACAGGAGCATCGAGATATTCGAAAGCTTCGTCAGTGATCATCGCGGCAAGCTCGCCACCAAATCCGCCAAAGACTTTGTCTTCGTGAACGATGAGCACGCGGTTTGTTTTCTTCACCGATGCCAGCACCGTTTCTTTGTCGAGTGGAATTAACGAACGCAAGTCGATCACCTCCACGGATTTGTTGTGGTCTTTTTCGAGTTGCTCGGCGGCTTTTACGCACATGTGCGTGGTGTTGCCGTAGGTAATAATGGAGAGGTCGGTGCCTTCGCGGCGCACCCGTGCTATTCCAAAGGGAACTTCGAAATCGTCGGGAACCTCTGCTTCAGAAGCGGGATCGTTGTAAAGGGCTTTGGGTTCGAGGAAAAGTGTGGGACCTTCGCTGCGCATACTGGTGCGCAACAGCCCTGCAGCGTCATCGGCATAAGATGGATAAACGATGCGGATGCCCGGGAAAGTAGTCATGGCGCCTTCGATGGTTTGCGAGTGATAAAGCCCACCACCGATGTAGCCTCCAGATGCCAGGCGAATGGTGACGTTGGGTGCAAAGGCTCCGTTGCTGCGCCAGTAGTCGTGCGTGGTTTCTACAAACTGTTCCATGGCCGGCCAGAAATAGTCGGCAAACTCGGCGCCTTCTACTACGATGCGTATTTTTTTATCAAAACGGCTCATTCCGTTAGCGGTGCCCATGATGAAATCTTCGGCAATCGGCGCATTGAAAACGCGCTTGATGCCAAACTCCTGCTGCAAACCTTTGGAGACGTTAAAAATGCCGCCTTTTTCTTTATTCGCCATATCCTGACCCCAGATAAATGTGTCAGGGTTGTGACGAAACTCAGCTTTAAGTGTGGAGTTGAGCGCTTCAATCAGTCGGATTTTATTGCCTTTTTCATTGCCCTGCAAGCCTTTGGGATATTTTTCGGAAACATAAGGTTTTGGTATCACAAAATCGAAAATTGATTTTGGATCGGGATCGGGCGCTTTGAGGACTTTTTTGTGGGCAGCCGAAATTTCTTTCTTTGCCTGCTCGTCGATCTCGTTCAGCTCTTCATCGGTAAAAATACCGGCATACGTGAGCCTTTCGCGATATTTCACAAGAGGATCAAGGAGGTGCATCTCCGAAAGCTCCTCTTCGTCGCGATAAAGTTCATGACGATCAGAGTTGGAATGCGAGCCCATCCTGATGCAGTTTGCATGGACGATCACAGGAACTTCTTCTTCTTTTATAATGCGTTTGGCTTTGAGCATGGCATTCATCGAGTTGATGGGGTCTTTGCCATTTGCATAAATGATGCGCAGGTTTTTAAAACCAGTGAAGTTGTCAGCGGCACGAGGGTTTGCGGTCTGCTCCTCTTTAGGAACGGAAATTCCGAAACCGTTGTCCTGAAAAACAAATATCACGGGCAGCCGCTCAGTAGAAGCGCCGTTGATGGCTTCATAAACATAGCCCTCAGAAGTTGAAGATTCTCCCTGTGAGCTGATGGCTACTGCATCAGAACCATAATATTTCATGGCGCGGGCCACACCAACTGCATGCAGTGTGTGGTTGCCGGTAGCCGAAGAGGTGTTGTGGATATTCCAGGCTGGCTTGGCAAAGTGATTGGACATGTGACGACCACCGCTGGCTATGTCGGTAGCTTTGCTCAGGCCATTGAGCAGAATCTCTTCCGGAGTGATACCGGCAGATATTGCCGTAAGCATGTCGCGATAATATGGGAAAAGATGGTCTTTGCCCCGCTCGAAGACTTGCCCAATGGCAAGTTGAATGCCGTCGTGGCCGGCGTAAGGTGCATGATACGACCAGCCCAGCGCCTGTTTCAAATAGTTGGGAGCTTTGTTGTCGATCTGGCGTCCCAGCGTCATCAGGTAATACCACTGCTTAAGCGTGTCGCGCTCAGTACCTTTGATGCTATAAATCTTGTCTTCTTTGTTAAGAACAAATGGATTTTTGTTATTCATTGCAAAATAATTACTTTCTAAAAAATCTTAAATATTAAGCTAACTGCCCCTCTTAACACCCGTTTCCGGGGTTTGTTCAGTAGTGCATTTGTACATTATTTGTCATTCATACCAAAGGATGCTCAGGTATTTTTTGACACGTCAGGACGCACGATCATGTGTTTTAGCACAATCATGTGTTTAAAAAAAGATGATCCGTTTTTATTTTTGATCTGTAGATTCGTGCACCTTGATGATGCTTCCTTTGAAAAATAAATCTTTTCCTGCCAAGGGATGGTTAAAATCGACGGTGATGGTGTCGTTAGTCATCGCGGTCACCAAACCACTAAATTCGAGACCTTCGGGAGTTTCCATAGGCATATACATTCCCTCCTCGATGCCCTCGAAATCCTCTTCACTCAGATCGTTATCGGTGCGTAATGTTTGCCGGTCGTACTGATGCACCGCTTCGGGGCGATAAGGTCCGTACGTATTAGCGCTCAGCAGCACGAATTCAAAATCATCACCGGCCTTCAGCCCGAGAAGTTGCTCTTCGAAAGGCTCGAGCAGATTGCCGTGGCCTATCACCACCGTCATCGGCTTGGATTTTTCGACTTGCTGAATCTTTTCCCCGGCGGCATTTCCGAGCTTCATTTCAAAAGTAAAGGTGACCTTTGTATCTTTTTGGATAACCATTGGATTAACAATTTTTAATGGCAGCAAAAATAGCCAAAATGTGAAGGTAACATCCGAATAGCTATTTTTGCCCCCTTTCGTAAATCTTAGTATCAACTTTAACCAACTACAAGATGAATATTAGAATCAATACCTTTTTACTCATTACGTTGCTACTTCTCACCTTCGGCCTTCGTGCACAGGATGTTACTCCACAGAAAAATTTGTATGCCAAATCATTTTATCACCAAAAGGCACCTGATCTGGTAGTCGAAAAATGGCTAACCGATCAGCCCGACACCAAAGGCAAATTTGTAATGATCGACTTTTGGGCAACCTGGTGTGGCCCCTGCAAGCGTGCCATTCCGGAGGTAAACAAATGGGCGGAAAAATACAAAGATCAAATGGTTGTGATTGGCCTTTCGGATGAGCCGGAAAGCAAAGTACGATCGATGAAAACGCCGGAGATGAAATATTACAGCGCCATCGACACACAGGGAAGGCTAAAAAGCATCTATCAGGTAAAAGGAATCCCG
>CAZTCX010000180.1:6838-7298 GCA_964612515.1 uncultured Lentimicrobiaceae bacterium
ATCGATCCGCAGGGCATTGTCCGCTGGCAGGGCTTCCCGTTTCTGGCCGGCAACGAACTTACCGAAGAGGTGCTGGAGGCTACTTTTGCAAAATATGGAAAGAAATAAGCATTATTTTGGTGATTGAATCTAATTCCACATCATCAAGACCCCATCCCCTGCCCTTCCCCTGCAAGGGAAGGGAGACCCACCGCACAAGCCGCAGCAGTGGCCAGTGCGGTGGCATTCTCCCCCTCAAGGGGGAGTTAGAGGGGGTTTAAGGAAGTCACCATTTTAAGGAGAGTTGATTAGAAGAACCGGAATAGACACAAGAAATAAGCGTTAAATATTAAGTGCAGGAAGTTTTAAAAATAGAAGGTCTTACCAAACGATATGGCGCTATCCGTGCCATCGACGGGCTGAGCCTGGAAGTGCATAAGGGCGAAGTGTTTGGAATACTTGGTCCCAACGGTAGCGGTAA
>CAZTCX010000181.1:0-1386 GCA_964612515.1 uncultured Lentimicrobiaceae bacterium
AAAGTGATTCATGGTAAAATATTTAAGTTGTTCGGAAAGAACATGGTTATCCAGAATAACAGACGTTTCGATTTTTATTAAAAAAAAAGGAAGAAACTGCTTTGTATGGTTCGGCTTCAGCAGTTTCTTCCAGGTACCGTTTATGAAGCCGTTATTCGATAATTAATTTTGTAGTAAACAGACCATTTTGCTGTGTAAGAATTTTTACAACATACACTCCGGCGCTTAATTGCGAAACATTGCAAGAGTTTTGGGTCTTGTTAATTTCACTCTTCGCCACCATTCTGCCCATATTGTCAAAAATTTCAACAACAGCATTTTGAGCATTGTGCATCCTAAAGCTGATCGATTCTTTAGCAGGATTTGGATACAGATCAATAGCTATAGATTCGGGATCGTTGACGCTTAGCGCAGAATCCTTTAATTCTGAAATGGCCGAAAGACCGTTCTCGCTGAAGTATTTGAAGTTTGGCATTGAGGCGTTCCATGTGGCATTAAGATAAATAATTTCATGCGAAGCCGATTTTATGGCTCGTATCATGATTTCTTCGCCATCATTCAATCCGTCTTTTAGGTCAGTGGTTTGGTCATCGCCAAAAACAATCAGACCCAGATTGGTAGAGTTGCCGCCGGCATAAGTTACCGCGCCAACGCATTGGTTTTGATTATCAAAAGCAGCAATCAAATCTCCGGCTTCAAGAATGTTACTCACAGCCTGATGAGCAATGGAAATCAGATGAGGCGTCCCGGTTTTTACAAATTGTGTAAACCCCGCCGGATAAGCTGATCCGCTTTTGCTATTGCTTTTAACAGTACTATCATTTTTATAAAAATCAAAACTTCCTGCCTCAGCCATTCCAACCAGATAAGCCCTACCGGGGAACAAATGCTCCAGCGTGTAGATTTGTCCCTGTGGCCAGTAAATCAACCCTTCCAAAAGGTCCAAAGCGAAATTCATTTTTCCGGCCAACGGAACAAATAGTTCGCCGGCAATAACCGGAACATCCGAAAGCACCGGTAAATAGCTTGTCCCTTTGGGCAGATCTACTGTTTGGTTCTCAACCATAGTTCCTGTAATTCCTATGATGTCCGACTCGTTCATCTTTATCTTGTAGCCGTGATAATTATTCCAGGCACCCAGGGTGTTAATATTAAAGCCCGGCCAGAAAATCCCGGTTTCTCCGATGAGGATGTTTATGTTTCCATCTTCCAACTGATCGGCAAAAATTTGCTCCAACGATGGGTCGTTAGGAACCAAATAGGATGAAATTAACGACCAGCCTTTGGGAAGCTCCACATACTGGCCTGTCAGCAACACTACGGTTACACGTACATCCTGATCAACGACAGTTACCTGGCCTTCAGCAGTGGTGTAGCCAGCAAGTT
>CAZTCX010000181.1:1486-7268 GCA_964612515.1 uncultured Lentimicrobiaceae bacterium
CGCCATCATCTTCCACAAGGAAACTTACATTGTAAGTACTCACAGGTTCAAAAACTGTAACATCTACAATTTCCCAAACTACTTCGTAGTAATCGGTCATGAAAGGATAATCGACAGCAAAAGCCAGATAAACCTGGTCGCTGCCTTTGGCGGGGGTTATGTCAAATTCCATGTAGCGGTTATCATCCGGCACAAAGCCTTCAGTAAATTCAGCCACGGTTTCCCAGTTGTTTCCATCATTGCTGATGAGTATTTTGTGCGACCATCCCTCACCATAAGCATAAATACGGTGGGTGATGCCAAGAGTAACAGTTCCTAAGCCGCTCAGGTCGAGCAGCGGTGTTACCAGCCGTGCGTCACGATATTTATCACCAAAGTAATAAATGTAGGTGTGGGAATAAGGATTCAGCGCAAAAGTGAAACCATTGCCTGCGTTCACCACATTTTGCCACCCGAAGGGTAAAGCACCGCCGTCGAAGCCTTCAAACCATGGGAATTCGTTGATAACAAAAGGTTGTGATAACGCCACGGTTACCTGCACATCCTGATCAACGACAGTTACCTGGCCTTCAGCAGTGGTGTAGCCAGCAAGTTCGACAGTATAATTATAGGTGCCAGCCTCGAGGTCAGCAAAAAGATATTCGCCGGCAGCGTTGGTGGTTCCGTTCAACGAAACTATGGCATCGTTCAGCGGATTGCCGCCATCATCTTCCACAAGGAAACTTACATTGTAAGTACTCACAGGTTCAAAAACCGTAACACCCACAATTTCCCAAACTACTTCGTAATAGTCGGGTAGGAACGGATAATCGACAGCAAAAGCCAGATAAACCTGGTCGTTGCCTTCGGCTGGCGTTATGTCAAATTCCATGTAGCGATGGTCATCAGGCTCAAAGCCTTCGGTAAATTCAGCCACGGTTTCCCAGTTGTTTCCGTCGTTGCTGATGAGTATTTTGTGCGACCATCCCTCACCGTATGCATAAATGCGATGGGTGAGGCCAAGAGTAACAGTTCCTAAGCCGCTCAGGTCGAGCAGAGGAGTTACCATGCGAGCGTCGCGTTGCTCATCACCGAAGTAATAAATGTAGGTGTGGGGATACGGACTCACTGCAAAAAAGAAACCATTGCCTTCGTTCACTACGTTTTGCCAACCGAGTGGTAAAACACCGCTGTCGAAGCCTTCAAACCAGTAAAATCCCTTGGAGTTCTGTGGTACTAAATCTTTAGGCGACTCAACCTGAGCTCCCTGACTGGAGAGTGAGGTAAAGTCCCTAACTGATTGCTGTCCAAATGCAAATCCTGAAATGAGGACTGATAAGGACAAATAAACCAGGAAAGCGTGTAGATAATTCTTCATTGTGTGTTAGATTTTTGTTAATACTAAAAACATTGCTGCAAAAGTATTATCCAGAAACCTAACTAAAGTCAGTGCCAGACGGTATTTTAAGCTTAAAAAAAGCTAAGTGCTACCACGTATTTGAGAGGAAATTATAAAAAGTAACGGCAAGCTGGCTACCCCATCACCGTCATGCAGATTTTGCGTTGGCCGCCGTGGTTGCGGTATTCGCAGAGATAAATTCCCTGCCAGGTGCCCAGGTGCAGGCGGCCATCGCGGATAGGAATGGTGACCGAAGTGCCGGTGAGTGCAGTTTTAATATGTGCCGGCATATCGTCGGCGCCTTCCATGGTGTGGCGGAACCAGCTCTGATTTTCGGGTACACTTTTATCAAAAAATGTCTCCATATCGCTGAGCACGGTAGGGTCGGCATTTTCATTAATAATCAATCCCGCCGAGGTGTGCAGAAGGAAAATATGCAGCAAACCCTGCGGTGGCAGCTCAGGAAGCTGCGCGCTGATGTAGTCGGTGATGAGATGGATGCCGCGGCGAAAGGCAGGCAAGCGAAATTCGATCTGGTGTGTCATTGTAGTATTGGTATTAAAAACTAAAAAAGGAGCTCCAAAAAATCAGGAACTCCTTTTTATTTATTAAAAAAAATGAATCATTATTTTATTCCTGCAATTTTTTCGAGCATGTCGGTGGTAATGGATTTGGGACGCTCGAGCGGATAATACAATGCACGGTCCCAGATGATGTTGGCGCAGATACCTATGGAGCGACCAACGCCGAATAGCACCGTGTAAAAGTCGTATTCAGTAACGCCATAATGCCATTGGATTACACCGGTTTGCGCGTCGAGATTGGGCCATGGGTTTTTGGCTTTGCCTTGTTCTTTCAGGATGGGTGGCACCACTTTGTAAAGCATGTCAACGTACTTAAATAACTTGTCGTCGGCCATGTGCTTGAGGCTAAACTCGCGCTGTATGGTGTAGCGCGGGTCGGTTTTGCGCAACACGGCGTGGCCATAGCCGGGAATCACTTGTCCCGAGTTGAGGGTATCCCACACAAATTGTTTCATCTCATCTTCTGTTGGTACTTCGTCACCCATTTTTTCTCTTACCTCCTGGAGCCAGCGCAGTACTTCCTGATTGGCCAATCCGTGCAAGGGACCTGCCAGCCCGTTGAGCATGGCGGCAATTGCCTGGTAAACGTCAGCCAGTGTGCTCGCCACTAGGTGCCCGGTGTGCGCACTTACGTTGCCACTCTCGTGGTCGCTGTGGATGATAAAATGCAGCCGCGCCACATCGTCGTAGGGTTTGGGCTTCATCATCATGTGGGCGAAGTCGGCACCGATGTCAAGGCTGGGATCGCTGTTGGTACGCTTGCCATCGCGGTAAAGCTTGGCATAAACGTACGAGGCTATCTCCGGCAGTTTTGCCAGCAGGTTCATGGCATCCTCGAAAGTAGAGTCCCAATATTCTTCCTTGCTGAGGCCGGCAGCGTATTTTTTTGAAAAAAATGACTCGCGGTGAAGCGTCAGGATGGCATTGGAAAAAATGGCCATAGGATGGCTGCAGCAAGGGGATGCGTCGATGACTTCATACACATAACGTGGCACAATGCGTCGCTTACGAAATTCGTCCACTAAATCATTCACGTCTTCCTGAGTAGGGATATCGCCGGTGAGCAACAGAAAGAAAAGCCCTTCCACGTAAGGCATCTCGGCGCCTTTGGGCTTAGGAAGTTTCTCAAAAACCTCGGGCAGGGTATAGCCACGATAACGGATGCCCTCCTCCGGATCGAGGTAAGAAATATCTGTAACGAGACTCTTAACGCCACGCATGCCACCAATCACCTGCGCGATGGTGATCTTATCCACCACCACATCGCCGAATTCGTTGAGCAGCCGTTCGGTGCGTGGGCGATGTTCTTCTATTTTTTGTTTAAGTTTTTCTTTTAAGCTGGCCATGATAAAAAGCTATTATTGGGTGAATGATTTCATTAAATTAAAAAAGCAAATTTATGCTTGATTTTGCGATACTGTCAACACGCGGCACCGGTTATCTGTTCAGTTTTTTCTTAAGATTGTCATCGAGGGCGTCCAGGAAACCTTCGGTGGTGAGATAATCTTCGGTGGTAAGCTTTGCACCATGGATGAGCAGCGCCAGGTCTTTGGTCATCTTGCCTGATTCCACGGTTTCGATGCACACCTGCTCGATGCTTAAAGCAAAGTCGATCAACGGTTGGTTATTGTCGAGGTGTCCGCGGTGTGCCAGTCCACGTGTCCAGGCAAAGATGGAGGCTATCGGATTTGTGGAAGTTGGCTTGCCCTTCTGGTGCATCCTGTAGTGCCGCGTCACGGTTCCATGTGCAGCTTCAGCTTCCATGGTTTTTCCGTCGGGTGTCACCAGCACAGAGGTCATCAGTCCCAGTGAGCCAAAGCCCTGCGCTATGGTATCAGATTGTACATCACCATCATAATTTTTGCAGGCCCACACAAAATTGCCTTCCCACTTCAGCGCAGCAGCCACCATGTCGTCGATGAGGCGGTGCTCGTAGGTGATGCCTGCTTCCGTAAATTTGGAATGATATTCTTTTTCATAAATTTCCTGGAAGATATCTTTGAAACGGCCGTCATACTTTTTCAGGATGGTGTTTTTTGTTGACAGATAAAGTGGCCAGTGTTTTTGCAGCGCCATGTTGAAGCAGGCGTGGGCAAATCCGCGGATGGATTCGTCGGTATTGTACATGGCCATCGCCACACCGTCATTTTCAAAGTTGTAAACGTCATATCTCTGCACAGGTTTTCCGTCGTCGGGCGTAAAGGTGATGGTAAGTTTTCCTTTGCCATGCACGCGGAAATCGGTGGCGCTGTATTGATCGCCAAAAGCATGACGACCGATGCAGATGGGGCCTGTCCATCCCGGAACCAAGCGAGGTACATTTTTTATCAAAATAGGTTCTCTGAAAACTGTTCCTCCCAATATGTTGCGGATAGTGCCATTCGGCGAACGCCACATTTTTTTCAATCCAAATTCTTCTACTCTTTTTTCGTCAGGGGTAATGGTGGCACATTTTATTCCCACGTTGTATTTCCTAATGGCATGCGCTGCATCGATGGTGATCTGGTCGTTGGTTTCGTCGCGTTTTTCGATGCTCAGGTCGTAATATTTTATTTCCAGATCGAGGTATGGGAAAATGAGCTTTTCTTTGATGAGCGCCCATATCACACGGGTCATTTCGTCGCCATCTAATTCAACAACAGGATTGTGTACTTTGATTTTCGTCATTATGTTCCGTTTTTTGTCAGGAGCACCGATTTGTTCAGGTGTCCCGGAAGTTATTAATTGATGCAAAATTACCATTGTGAACCCAATGGCTGGCCTTGATCAGTTCCTTTTAAGATTAATTAACGGCTGGCTTTCAGCAATCAGGAACCAAAGATCAATTTTGCAAAAAGTAAAAATAAAATTTTAAACCGACGTGCAACGAAAAAAATAAATTATGCCGCGATAAAGCGGATTTCGTTTTGAAGGATCGGCAATTAAATTGAGTTTAGTTTTTAATAAAATTTCATCGGCTTAACAGGTATTAAAAGGAGTTTCTAATTAATCCACGAGCCGAAAGTCGGAGTCGAACAAATCCGTAATCTGCTCTCCCGCTGCAAGCAGGCGTGCTGGCATTCCTGCTGCTATCGCCGCTTCGATATTGGAGGCAGTGTCGTCGATAAACAATGTTTCTTCGGGTTTAAGATCACACTTTGCCATCACCATTTCAAAAATTTCTGCGTCTGGTTTTCTCATCCCCACGCGAAACGACCAAAAAGCTTCCTCGAAAAGCGACTCAAAATCAAACCCAAATCCTTCTCTGAATTCGCGCATGTAAACCTCAAAATGGATGCTGTTGGTGTTGCTGAGCAGGAAAAGCCGATAATGCTTGCGCAGATGCTGCAACAGGTCAATCCGTTCAGCTACAAAACCCACCAGGATGCTGTTCCACAGCGCATCGAGCTGCTGGTCGTCAATCTCCAGCCCGATGAAAGCTTTTGCCGTAGCTCTGAAATCTTCGTCTGAAATATGGCCCCGTTCAAATTCAGCAAACAGTGGATTTTGACGCGCCTGAGAATAGAGGTTGTCGAAGCGTGCGAAACCCAGAGAGGCAAACGCCTCCTGCTGTTTTTGGTGGCTGATGTCGTAAATTACGCCACCGAAATCAAGAATCAAATTTTTGATGTTTTGTGAATCGTGCATGGCTACTTCCTTAATTTATGATGAGTTGGACAAAAATATCAAAAAACCTTTGTGGATTAGAAGGCAAAGACTATTTTTGCAGCCCTTTTCAAAGAAAGGTATCATCCGGGTGATGATCGGGCCTATAGCTCAGTCGGTTAGAGCAACTGACTCATAATCAGTAGGTCCCTGGTTCAAGTCCAGGTGGGCCCAC
>CAZTCX010000182.1:0-7253 GCA_964612515.1 uncultured Lentimicrobiaceae bacterium
TCGATGGCCATTGCCGGCGAGGTGTTGATGGCCTTCAACCGACAACCTGTTGAAGGTGCTTTTGTGATGCTTTATCCGCCGCACATCGACACGGTGCCCGACGACTCGCTACCCATGCGCGTCCGACCGCTTTATGTAGCCAAGACCAACAAAGAGGGGAAATTTCTACTTGCAAACCTTCGCAACGAGTCCTATCGGATTTTTGCTTTAAAAGACCTCAACAACAACTACCTCTTCGATCAGCCCGGCGAAGAGATTGCCTTTATCGATTCGTTGCTGATGCCTGAAGCGATGGAACAGACACAACTTGATTTTTTAAATTTGGCAGATACACTTGTGGCGGATTCCCTTGCCGTCGATACGTTGCTAACGGACACTATTGGCACGCACCACCACGACCATTCTTATTATATTCTGGCCATGTTTAAACAAGTGGATTCCACGCTGCGCATAGCCTCGGTTGAAACTTTTTATCCGCCACGGTTTCAGATCAATTTTACAGCACCTGTTACAAATCCACAACTGCACGTTCTCGACGGAACGACCAAACCTAATTGGAATATCATGCAAGCCAGCAGGTACAGCGACACCATCACCTGGTGGGTTACAGATACCCTCATCGACAGCTTGCGCCTGGAAGTTTCCTTTCGGGATGAGGTGCTCGACACACTCTTACTAGCTTTTGTAGCGCCCGAAAAAAGGCCAGCCCGCAGGCAGCGGGATGATGAACCCACGCCACCCGAGCGCATTAGCATCTCATCAAATATAAAAGGCGGGAGGCTCGATTTGGGGAAACCATTGGTTTTGTCGATGGACGCCCCAGTTGCCAGCTACGACTTTAGCCGGACGATGCTGGTGGAAGGCTCGGATACATTGGGCACAGCGACTTTTATGGCTATCGACAGCATCCAGCTCAAATTCCAGCTCCAGCATCCACTGAAGGAAGATACGCGTTATGAAATCACTTTCGCCGACTCGATTCTTTACAGCATTTATGGACTTACCAATGATTCGCTGGGCTTCACTTTTGGCACCGGCAGTCCGCGCGATTATGGCAGCATCCTGCTTAACGTAACCCTCGACAGCGCTGCCACTCCCTATATTATTCAGTTGCTGGACTCCAAGGAGCGCGTTCTACGTGAGTTTTATCTCACCGACTCGCAACAGGTGCCGATGGAATTTCTCAAACCCGACCTCTATCTCATCAAAGCTATCGCCGACCGCTGGCCCAACCGCCGATGGGATACCGGCGTTTACACAGAGGGACGACAGCCCGAGCAGGTATTTTATTTTCCTGATGAGCTGAAAGTGAGAGCCAACTGGGACATCGAAAAGACGTGGAAACTGCCATGATGATAACGTAGCGTGGAATTCCGCACATGCGGAATCGAATGGTTAATTGTGAATCTTGAAGGAAATTACCGGGAAGGAGTTTGAGCTTTAACTATTGTTTTTTTAATAAATAACTTCCGCTTGCGAACGCGGATAACGCCTCTGGCCGTTTTGCTCTCAGCTATTCGCTGCAGCGGTTGATGCAATCAATCAAATCAGTAAGTGCATGATTGCGGATAGAGTAGAATATCTGTTTTCCGCGACGCCTGGAGTCGAGCATGTTTTTATTTTTCAAAACGTTGAGATGATGCGAGGCAGTCGCCTGTTCAATTTTAAGCTCAGTGTAAATTTCGGTAACGCTCAAGGGCTTTTGCTCGAGCAATTCGATGATGGCAATGCGCATCGGATGGGCGATGGCTCTAAGGCGGCTGGCAGCAGCTTCGAGTTTTTCAGTATCTATCTTTGACTTTCTATCCATAGCGCTAAATTTTTCGCAGCAAATTTATAAAAATTACCGTGCTGTCGCAGAGGATTCTTTATTGATCGACAAACAAACTTGTAAATTCAAATTTGGTTCCATCGAAAAGCCCTGCATCGCTGAGTTTTAACTTTGGAATAACAAGCAGCGCCATAAATGATAGCGCCATAAAAGGAGCTTCTAACTCAGTGCCCAGTTGCCGGGTAAGATGATTGATTTTTTCGTAAGCTTCAGCAGTTTTATACCCATCGTCCGCCGACATGAGTCCGGCCACCGGAAGCGGCAGCAGATGTTCCTGTGCACCATTCACCAGTACAATGCCTCCGGTGCTTTCAACCAACAGATTGATGGCGCGTGCTATTTCTGCGTCGGAGGTGCCGGCAGCGATGATGTTGTGGCTGTCATGCGCCACAGTGCTGGCAATGGCGCCACTTTTAAAACCAAAATTATGAATAAAACCAATGGCTGGTTCCGTTTTTTGATAACGATTAATTACCACCAGTTTCAGAATATCGCGATCGATATCGGCAACCACCTGGCCATTCTCAACTTTTGGCTTGACAATCATTTCCTCGGTAATCAGTTCGCCGGGGATCACCTTTATCACCCGCATCGCATCACCCAAAGCTTTTACTGCAAGCTGGTCAGGCGATATTTTTTTAGCAACAAAACGATTGGGTGTGCCAGCTTTTACGCTTTTTATTAATGTATTCCCGTTTTCGGCTACCAGCGTGCCGCGGATATAGGTTTTTAAAACTTCGAAATCTTTCAGGTCTTTCACCACGATCAGGTCGGCATCGTCGCCGGGCCGGAGCAGCCCCACTTCCAAACCATAATGTTCGATAGGATTAAGAATGGCGCTGCGCAGCACTTTCATGGCCGGGTGGCCTGCCGCAACGGCACGGCGCACCAGTTGGTTGATATGGCCTTTCACCAGATCGTCGGGGTGTTTATCGTCGGAACAAAAAAGTACTTTGTCGGCATGACTTTCGAGCAGCGGCACAAGCGCCTCAAAATTGCGGGCAGCGCTGCCTTCGCGTATCTGAATCTTCATACCATATTTAATCTTATCCAGCGCCTCTTCCATGCTGAAACATTCGTGGTCGGTAGTGATGCCGGCCTGGATGTATTTGCGTGCGTCGTCGCCCGTGAGGCCGGGAGCATGCCCATCCACAGGTTTGTTGTGTTTGCGCGATGCCGTCAGCTTGGCCATCACTTCGGTATCGTTGTAAAGCACACCCGGAAAATTCATCATCTCCGAAAGGTAATAAATGTCGGGTCTGCCCAGCAATGCATCAATTTGTTGGGCATCGATCACCGCGCCGGAACTTTCAAAACCGGTGGCCGGCACGCACGACGGCGCCCCAAAGAAAAACTTAAAAGGCACCTGTTTGCCGTTTTCTATCATGTAATCCACGCCGTCCATTCCCAGCACGTTGGCAATTTCGTGTGGATCGCTTACCGTAGCCACCGTGCCATGCACAACAGCCAGCCGCGCAAATTCAGAAGGAATCAGCATGCTGCTTTCGATGTGAACATGGGCATCAATAAATCCCGGCATAATGTAGTTTTCTTCGGCAACATCGCCCGGCTCGATGGCGGCAACTTTCCCGTCGCGGATTACTACAGTTCCTTTAAAAATCTTTTCCCGGCGCAAATCCACAATGTTTCCGGATAGGCGTATTTCGTTATGATCGTGCATGATGGTTGGTTTTTTTAATACAAAAGTTTAACGAGTGTTTTAACAAAAATTCAAAAAACAACTTTCCAAATGACAAATAAATTCCAAAATTCAACCGTCAGTAGCCGGTGTAAACAATTCCAACTGTTCGAAACGGTTTGGGAATTGTATTTTGGATACTGAGATTTATTTGCACATTGTTTTATTGATATTTGGGATTTGCAACAGCCGTTACTTGCTGCGCTTGGTATGATAGGCAACTTTTTCGAGTGAGGTAATCATGTCGTACTCTTCGAGGTAAACGTGGTTGGGCAGGTTCAGCGGCTTGGATGAGAAATTGAGGATTCCTTTGATATCGGCCTGCACAAGAAGCTCGGCAGTTTCTACAGCTTTTTCCACCGGCACCGTGATGATGCCGATGCTAATATCAAGTTCCGCTACTTTCTCCTGCAACTGATCGACATGAAACACAGGGATACCGCCGTAAAGCCGGTCAATTTTTTCGGGATTTACATCAAAAGCTGCAACGATTTTCAGCTTGGGACGTCTGCCACCGAGATATTTCAAAATGGCTTTCCCAAGATTTCCGAGCCCCATGATGCACACGTGCTGGCCATCTTCGGTGTCGATGATGGTACCGATCAGGTCGATGAGCTCTTTCACATCGTAACCCTTGCGCAGCGTGCCGTTGTAGCCGATGAGCATGATGTCGCGGCGCACCTGCACGGGCGTGATGTGCAGCAGTTGCGCGATCTCGTGCGAAAAAATAAACGTTTTGCCGCTGTTAAGCGTCACCAAAAGGTTGCGCCGGTATTGGCTCAGCCGTTCCACGGTTTTATCTGGTAAGTTCATGCTTTTAATTATTGCTGATGCAATATTACAACTTTTGTAGTGAAAATGTTTACCGGAAGAGCATCTGCCCCAAAGATGCAAAGGATGGAAACTATTGCAGAAGCGCCTTATTTAGAAAGGGAAAGAATAGTGGTGCGTTAGCCTGCCCAACGAGTTTTGTTCTTAAATTTGGCGTTTAAAAATTATGCTTTAGGCAAATGGCGGACGACCAGAACAACCGTAAAGCGTGACTTCTAAAATACAAAGAAACATCAACTCAATTATTAACCATAATGACCAAAGAACAAGAAAGAGATGAACTCCACCGCACCATCTGGCAAATTGCCAATGACTTGCGTGGCAACGTGGACGGATGGGATTTTAAAGCGTACGTGCTGGGCATGTTGTTTTACCGGTTTATTTCCGAAAATCTTACCGCATACATCAACAGGGAAGAATGGCGCACCGGAAATACAAATTTCGATTACGCCAAAATCCCTGATAAAAATGCAGAATTTGGCCGGTCAGATACGGTGAAAGAAAAAGGCTTCTACATCCTTCCTTCCGAGCTATTTGCTAATGTATGCCGCAAGGCTAAAAACGATGCCAACCTCAACGAAACATTATTTAATGTTTTTAAGAATAGCGAAAATGCGGCAAGGGGAACCGAAAGCGAAGATGATTTGCGTGGCTTGTTCGACGACATTGATGTGAACAGCAACAAGCTGGGAGGAACCGTAATAAGGCGGAATGAAACTTTGGTCAAGGTTATTGAAGCCATCGGTGGACTAAAGTTGGGCGATTATCAGGACAACACCAACGACCTTTTTGGCGATGCTTACGAATTCCTCATGACCATGTACGCCAGTAGTGCCGGCAAATCCGGAGGTGAATTTTTTACGCCACAGGAAGTTTCAGAATTGCTTGCCGAAATGACCGTGGTTGGTAAAAAGCAGGTAAATAAAGTATACGACCCTGCCTGTGGCTCCGGCTCCTTGCTGCTGAAGTTTGCCAAAGTGCTGGGAAAGAAAAACGTACGACAGGGATTTTTCGGTCAGGAGGTAAATATTACCACCTATAATCTGTGCCGCATCAATATGTTTTTGCACGACATTAACTATGAGAAATTTAATATTGCCCACGGCGACACGCTAACAGACCCGAAACATTGGGATGATGAGCCTTTTGATGCCATTGTTTCAAATCCACCGTATTCTTTAAAATGGGAAGGCGATGCCAACCCATTGTTGATTAACGACCCCCGTTTCTCACCAGCAGGTGTGCTTGCCCCAAAAAGCAAAGCCGACCTGGCTTTTACCATGCACATGCTTTCGTGGCTTTCTACCTCCGGCGTGGCTGCCATTGTTGAATTTCCCGGTGTGCTGTACCGAAGCGGTGCCGAACAAAAAATACGCAAATACCTCATCGACAACAACTACATTGATACGGTGATTCAGTTGCCGCCCGATTTATTCTTCGGCACCACCATTGCCACTTGTGTTATCGTGCTTAAAAAAAGTAAGAAGGACAATGCTACGCTGTTTATTGATGCTTCAGCCGAATTTGTGCGGGGTGGTAACAAAAACAAACTTAGCGAGGCCAATCGCAAAAAGATATTGAACGCATTTGTGGAACGCAAAAGCATCGACCATTTTGCCCACCTGGTGCCCAATGCCGAAATTGCCGAAAACGACTACAACATTGCCATCAGCAGCTATGTGGAAGGGGAAGATACTACTGAGGTAATAGACATTGAAAAACTGAATGCCCACACTGCTGAAATTGTGATACGGCAAAACAAGCTGCGCCTGGCCATTGATGAAATTGTGGCGGATTTGGAAGGAGGTACGGCATGAAAGAATTAATAAAAATGATTGCAACCTGTCGGAAATTCCAACAAATTCAGGTTGTTCGGAATTTCCGAACAACCCCTAATGTTTTATACCTATGGAAAGAAAACAGGCACTGAGCAATGTAAAAAGTTTGTGACAGTGTCGCAAAAATTGACCAGACAGTACTATCCTCTAAAAATATGAAAATACAAGACCTCAATAATACAGGCGAAATTCAACTTTACAGCGATGTGTACCATATAGTTGAAAGAAGCCGCCAACGGTTGGCAACCACGATAAATGCAGAAATATGTATGATGCACTGGCAAATTGGCAAGCGCATAAAGGATGATGTTCTGTACAACCAAAGGGCCGAATATGGAAAACAGATTGTTAAGAACCTCGCTGAACAATTGACCCAACGGTTTGGCAAGGGCTGGAGCGACCGCAAACTTTTGCATTGTATCCGCGCCGCGTATACTTTCACCAAAGATGAAATTGTATACGCAGTGCGTACACAATTGACATGGACCCACCTTCGTTCCCTGATGTTTATCGACGACCAGTTAAAACGTAAATTCTACATGGAAATGACACGATTAGAGCGTTGGGATACCCGCACGCTCGACCAAAAAATAAACTCCATGCTTTATGAGCGTACTGCTTTAAGCCGAAAGCCCGAAGAGGTCATAAAACAAAAACTGGAGCAGATACAATCCACGAATACATTAACCCCGGGTGTGATTTTCCGTAGTAGTTATTTCCTTGATGCAATCGGACTGGTTGATGTCTATTCCGAAAAAGAGTTGGAAGATGCTATTCTGGTGAACCTGCAAATTTTCATCAGAGAAATGGGCAGCGATTTTGCTTTTCTCGACCGCCAAAAGAGAATTACCATCGATGCTACCGACTATTTCATCGACCTCTTATTTTACCACCGTGGCCTGAAACGATTGGTGGCCATCGACCTGAAGCTTGGGAAATTCAAACCAGCGCATGAAGGACAAATGCTGCTCTATTTAAGATATTTGAATAAAAATGAACGCAAAGAAGGTGAAGAATCGCCTATCGGGTTGGTGCTGTGCAGCGAAGGAAATAC